>NZ_CP156626.1:2559112-2879001 GCF_039852015.1 Robbsia sp. KACC 23696
AGCAAGGTCTGCGTGGCCAGCACGTGCTCGACTTCCGACGTGCCGATGCCGAAGGCCAGCGCGCCGAACGCGCCATGCGTCGACGTGTGCGAGTCACCGCAGACGACCGTCATTCCGGGCAGCGTGGCGCCCTGTTCCGGCCCGATGATGTGCACGATGCCCTGACGGAGATCGTTCATCTTGAATTGCGTGATACCGCTTGCATCGCAATTCGCATCGAGCGTGTCGATCTGCAGTTTCGAGATCGGGTCGGCGATGCCGTTCTTACGGCCCAGCGTCGGGACATTGTGGTCCGACGTTGCCAGATTGGCGCTCAGACGCCATACCGGCCGATTGGCTAGCTTTAGACCCTCGAACGCTTGCGGACTGGTCACTTCGTGCAAAAGTTGACGGTCGATATACAACGTCGCCGTCCCGTCCTCTTCCGTGCGGACCACATGCGCGTCCCACAGCTTGTCGTACAGGGTCTGAGCCATCTCGCTTCTATCTCGAAACTGCCGGCCGAAGCCGGCGCGGACACCCCGGCGACCGATCGATGCGGGAAAAATCGCACCGTTGGCCGATGCCGGGCATTTTTACTGCATATTGGGGGGTTGAATTGAATATTATGCCATAGTAAATGCGAATTTCGGGCCAATTAGGCTCGGCGATCGGTCCTATGCCGATCCATCGATAGCGTGTCCGCCTCCGCGCTTTACCACGCGTTCATTGACTCGGACTGCCGCTACAGCCGTGCCGATCGTCGTCGACGGTGCGACGCGCGCGCGCGTCGCACCAGGGCAGCCAGATCGGTTGCGCGATCGCGAGATCGCCGGCGCCCGGCGGCGGCGGGTCGCCCCCCACGCGACCCGCGTCGGCACGCGGACCGTACGTCGGCTCGACGGCGCCGCCCGGACCATCGCTGCGTTCAGCGTCATTGGCACTGTCCGCATCGGACATCGACGTGCTGGGTGAGGCCGTCCCCTCGGTACCGCGCTTGTTCGGCACGGTCCTCGCGACCGCTTTGACCAGACGCAGCCGCACCGCATCGATCTCGCGCAGCACGTCCGCCGCCTGCTTCGTGACACTTTTCCCCAACGCGCCCAAGGCCGTTTCCCAGCAGGCGGCGTCCGGGATGATTTGACAGACGGGTTGGCCATTTTCAAACGCATGCACATGCCACCCTACCCGTTGATCGGCGTCGCGCATTGCCGTCGGCGAGGCCTGCGAGACCGTGTCATCGCGCGCCCGGTCCACGTCGCCGCCGTAGTACACCACGGCACCATCGCCGCTCAAAAACGCTTGCCGATCGGGATCGGTCAACCTGCCGAGCGCGCCCTGGTAGAGCGCCAGATCGATGACGCGCCGCGCCGCCTTGGCATCATGGGCCGAGCCGATCGTGATCAAGCCGTGGAGGACCTCGCCCCCGACTCGAACCGGCCGGGAAGGCGATGCCAGCGCCTTCCATCGGACCACGAAATCGTTGCCATTGGCGGGCAATCCGATTCGACGAAAAATCGCCTCGTCGACCAGACGCCAGGGCGTCATGTAGTAACGGCGCAGCGCCTTTTGCTTGGCCTTGCTCAAGCCGGCCAGACAGGCCCGCGAGGTCATGATTTTTTGCAGCGCCAAGGCTAGCGAGACCGCACACCCTTCCAGCGAGCCGGTGGAGGGCACGGCGCCCCGTCCGTCGCGCGTCGCCCACGGCACCGCCGCCTCCTGCTCCGCGTTGCGGCCTAAGCGCAGCGCTAGGCCCGCGACGCCGGACGACCCGGGTGCCGGGGCGCCCTGTAGCGGCGTGTCGTAATGCGCGCGCCACTGCCCATGATCGAGACTGACGGTGCGCAGAAACGGTTTTATCGGCACGGCCTTGGAGCGTGGCCGCATCGCCGCCGGACGCCAGGTGTTCCCGAGGGACCACACGCCCGACGATGTTTCCGGCGAGGGCACGGTCGAACCAGCGTTCAAGCCGCCCGGACTGACCCGATCGACAAAGGCCTGAAAGATGGCGATATCGTCCGGGTGTTCCAACCGAATTGCGGTATCCATCAGATTGTCGAGCAGGACGAAGCGGCTCGGCATGTCCTTCTTATGCCAGCGTCGCCCCCGTTTTTCCCAATCCATCCATGCCGCCGCATAGGCGTGGAGCAAGACACGCTCGCGTTGGCTTAGTTTCGGTTCATCGCTATCGCGATGCCACGGCGCCCCCCGTTGCCACGCCACCGTCACCATGCTGGCCAGGCCGAATTCGCGCAATTGTTCGCGCGTAGGCGTCAGTGTCAGCCCGGCGACGACGATCTCACGACGTTTCTTGAAATTGCCGGGCTGGAACATCAGCACATGGCTGCAGGCGCTGACGCAAATCCGTCGCATCAGGGGTCCGGTCTTGTCGCGCTCGTGCAAGGTGCGAAGAAAGACGCCGATATAAGAATGCCGGGACGTCGCGCATTCGCCGGGCACCGCCAGCGCGCATGCAACGAAATCGATGCGGATCGGCGCCGACGATACCGCGGACGGCGCGGACGGCGCGAAGACGGGCAATACCGCCGTCGACAGATAGGCCGCCAATGCCGCTGCCGGCGTGTGCGCAAAGCGTCGAAGGGGATGACGACCGTCCGCATCGATCGTCGTGCCATGCCCGACCAAACGTAAGCGCAGCTCGCCGCGGCCCCAGTCCGACTGCCGCGCTTCGGCCATCAACGATTGCGCCGCCACGCTGGTGAAGAACCCGCCGAGCCAGGCGCGACAATGCGCATTGAGCAGCCCTTCTCGCGCCAAGGTACGCCAGAGCCCCGCATCCATTTCCGCAGGTATCGTGCAACTGGGCAAGGCCGGTGCTTGCCGATCCTCGGCCTCGTCCGCGGGCCCTTGCTGCCAGCGGTAGAACTTCGGGGGCGCCGGAATATCGCCCCCCTGCGCGACAAACAACAGGCGGGCCTCCCGATTGAACAACTCCCGCAGCCCGATACGTTGGATCATCGAGTCGGTCGAAAAAATGCCGACGATGTGTACCGCATCCTTGTCGCCGCCGAGGGCGCGATCAGGCAGTCCGGCGATGGCGTCATCCAATGCGGCGTTGCCGGTACTGTCGGGTCGAAGATGCGCCATCGGAACATCGTCGCCCACGTCGCCATTGCCGCCCATCGTAACGCGCGCCAACGCCGCGCGGATATCCTGCAAGGGGCCGACGACGGGCAAGTCGTCGTCGCCGTCCGGCTGCCGCACCCATTCCTGTGTCCGTCGCAGATCGCGCGACTCCACCGTGGTCCAGGGCTCGGAGCGCGGCACGCGCGTGCGATGCGCGACCGACTGCAACAAGGCCGATGCAATCAAGCCCCTGGCTTCGCGCGTCAGCACATTTGCCCAATTCCGGTCAACGCTCTCCGACACAATCGCTCCCCTCGCCATCCCAGGAGTTGGCAGCATGCGCCGTGCCGCCGTCGCTGTCAGCAGCACGAACACTGGCCGAATGGCTAGAACGGCGCGTTCCCGACGGTGGCGAAATACCTACTTCATTCGATAGAGGCGCTGACTGGAGCGACATTCCCCAACGTGCCAATAAAAAACGGCCCGCTAAGGGGCCGTTTGGCTATTCAAGCAAAGCGCACCGTCGCGCCGCGATGGGCGACGGCAAGCGATCCTTAGCGCTTGGCGATTTCCGGTGCCGAACGCGCCGCTTCGCCGACATACAGCTGACGCGGACGGCCGATCTTCTGTTCCTTATCGGCGATCATTTCGTTCCACTGCGCAATCCAGCCGACGGTACGTGCCATCGCGAAGATGCAGGTGAACATCGACGTCGGGATACCCAGCGCACGTTGCACGATGCCCGAATAGAAGTCGACGTTCGGGTAGAGTTTGCGCGACACGAAGTATTCGTCTTCGAGCGCGATCTTTTCCAGTTCCATCGCCAGCTTGAACAGCGGGTCGTCATGCAGACCCAACTCTTCGAGCACTTCGTGGCACGTTTCGCGCATCAGCTTGGCGCGCGGATCGTAGTTCTTATAGACCCGGTGACCGAAGCCCATCAGCTTCACGCCGGAGTTCTTGTCCTTGACCTGCTTGATGAACTCCGGAATGTTGTCGACCGAGCCAATTTCTTCCAGCATGCTCAACGCCGCTTCGTTCGCACCACCGTGCGCCGGGCCCCACAGACAGGCGATACCGGCAGCGATACAGGCAAACGGGTTGGCACCCGATGAACCGGCCAGACGGACCGTCGACGTCGACGCATTCTGTTCGTGATCCGCGTGCAGGATCAGGATACGATCCAGCGCACGCACCAGCACTTCGTTGACCTTGTACTCTTCGCACGGATTGGCGAACATCATTCGCATGAAGTTTGCGGAGTACGACAGATCGTTCTGCGGATAGACGAAAGGCTGACCGATCGAATACTTGTACGCCATTGCGACCAGCGTCGGCAGCTTCGCGATCAAACGAATCGCCGAGACTTCACGATGCTGGGCATTCGTGATGTCGAGCGAGTCGTGATAGAAAGCGGACAGTGCGCCGACCGATCCCGTCAGCACGGCCATCGGGTGCGCATCGCGACGGAAACCGCGGAAGAAGAATTGCATCTGCTCGTGCACCAGCGTGTGCTTGGTGACCGTTTCGACGAATTCTTCCTTCTGTGCCTGGTTCGGCAGTTGGCCCTTCAACAGCAGGTAGCAGGTTTCCAGGAAGTCGGCGTTCACCGCCAGATCGTCGATCTTGATACCGCGATACAGCAACTCACCCTTATCGCCATCGATATAGGTGATTTCCGAATTACAGGATGCGGTGGACATGAAACCCGGATCGTACGTGAACTTCCCGGTCTGGCCATACAGTTTGCGGATGTCGATCACATCGGGGCCGAGCGTCCCCTTGTAAATCGGCAGTTCGACACTGGGCGAATCGTCCGAAAACGATAGCGTGGCTTTTACGTCTGACGTGGTCGGTGTCATGTGTCTCTTCCTGTAATCGAATTGAATAAATCGAGCGGGGGCGCGCATGGTCCTTCGCTGCGCAGCCCGCGTTCACGGTCTTGTCAGGGCCGGGCAACGGCGATCACGCCTCCCGCAGCCGCCCCAGTACCCGTGTCACCTCGGGCACCGCCAACTCGCCGTCCGGCTCGCGCCGGCCGAGCAACAGATCCATCAGGTCATTGTCGGTCAGGTCCAGCAAACGCGTCAGCCCGGCCACGTCCGGATCGCTCAGGTCGTGCTCATACCGGTCGAAGAAACGTTGCAGGAACAGATCGTTTTCCAGCAGACCGCGGCGTGCGCGCCAACGTAGCCGGGCGCGACGCAACGGATCCGCCTGATGCGCGTGATCGTTCTGGTCATACGACACGGCTTCCGCCTCGGGAGCCCGCTGCCACGCCCGCGTGCCGACGGCCGGAACGGTCGCCAGCAGCGGTTCCGGGGCGGACCCGTTCTCAAAAGTCGAACCCATGTCTTCCTCCTTGCTTCTCTTCTTACACCGCGCGCCGGAACATCAGTTCCTTGATCTTGCCGATGGCCTGCGTCGGGTTCAGACCCTTCGGGCAGACGTCCAGGCAATTCATGATCGTGTGGCAGCGGAACAGGCGATACGGATCTTCCAGATTGTCCAGACGCTCGCCGGTCGCCTGGTCGCGGCTGTCCGCGATGAAGCGATACGCTTGCAGCAAACCGGCCGGGCCGACGAACTTGTCCGGATTCCACCAGAAGCTCGGGCAAGCCGTCGAGCAGCACGAACACAAAATGCATTCGTACAAACCGTCCAGCTCGTCACGCTCTTCCGGCGTCTGCAGGCGTTCCTTCTCCGGCGGCGGCGTATCGTTGATCAGATAGGGCTTGATCGAGTGGTACTGATTGAAGAACAGCGTCATGTCGACGATCAGGTCACGGATGACCGGCAGGCCCGGCAACGGGCGCAGCACGATCTTTTCCGGCAGATCGTTCATATTCGTCAGGCACGCCAGACCGTTCTTGCCGTTGATGTTCATCGCGTCGGAGCCGCAGACGCCTTCGCGGCAGGAGCGGCGGAAGCCGATCCCTTCGTCGACGGCCTTCAGCTTGACCAGCGCGTCGAGCAACATCCGCTCGCCCGGGCCGATTTCGATCTCGTAACGTTGCATCCGCGGCGCCGCGTCCGCATCCGGATCGTAGCGGTACACCTCAAAGATTCGTTTGCTCATCTCTCTTTCCTCTGCTGCCTCCGGGTGGGGACCCGTTCTCGGACAAGTGCCTCGGTGGCACCGTCCCTGCTGCTCGCCACGGCGGAAACCGGTGTTCTCGGTTCCCGCCCTGCTGCGCCTCGCCCCGACCCGGCCGGCAAACCTTTTATCGTGGGGTAGTAAGACCGACCAATCAGAACGTCCGTGCCTTCGGCGGCACCGATTCGACCGTCAACGGCTTCATCTTCACGGGCTTGTATTCAAGGCGATGATCGTCACTGTAGAACAGCGTGTGCTTCATCCAGTTCTCGTCGTCGCGATGCTCGAAGTCGCTGTGCGCATGCGCGCCGCGGCTTTCCTTGCGCGCTTCGGCCGAGATCATCGTCGCCTTCGCGACTTCGATCAGGTTGGCCAGTTCCAACGCTTCCACACGCGCGGTGTTGAATACCTTCGACTTGTCCTTCAGATGCACGTGTCCGGTGCGCGCGATCAGCTCGCCCATCTTGCCGACGCCCTCGGCCATCAGCGACGAGGTCCGGAACACGCCGGCATGCGCCTGCATCGTCTTGCGGATGTCGTTCGCGATGTCCTGCGTATATTCGCCCGACGTCGTGCCTTCGAGCTTCGCCAGACGCGCCAGCGTTGCGTCGGCGGCGTCCGCCGGCAGCGGCTTGTGTTCGCGACCGAGTTCCGCCACATGCTTGACGATATGGTTGCCGGCCGCGCGGCCGAACACGACCAGATCCAGCAGCGAATTCGTGCCCAAGCGGTTCGCGCCATGCACGGACACGCAGGAGCATTCGCCCACGGCATAGAAACCGTTGATCGGTGCGTCGTACTCGCTGCCCTTGCCGACCACCTGACCGTAGATATTCGTCGGAATGCCGCCCATCTGGTAATGGATCGTCGGCACGACCGGGATCGGCTCCTTGATGCAGTCGACGTTGGCGAACTTCATCGCGATCTCACGAATCGACGGCAACCGCTTCATGATCGTTTCGGCGCCGATGTGCGACAGGTCGAGCAGCACATAGTCCGAATTCGGGCCGCAACCGCGGCCTTCCTTGATTTCCTGGTCCATCGAGCGGGAAACGAAGTCGCGCGGCGCCAGATCCTTCAGCGTCGGCGCATAGCGTTCCATGAAACGCTCACCGTTCGAATTCCGCAGGATGCCGCCTTCGCCGCGTACCCCTTCGGTAATCAGCACGCCCGCGCCGGCCACGCCGGTCGGGTGGAATTGCCAGAATTCCATGTCCTGCAGCGGGATGCCCGAGCGCGCCGCCATGCCCAGACCGTCCCCGGTATTGATGAAGGCATTCGTCGACGCCGCGAAGATCCGACCGGCGCCGCCCGTGGCGAACAGCGTCGTCTTGCCTTCGAGGATATAGATGTCGCCCGTTTCCATTTCGAGCGCGGTCACGCCCAGTACGTCGCCTTCGGCGTCGCGGATCAGGTCGAGCGCCATCCACTCGGTGTAGAAGTGCGTCTTGGACTGGACGTTCTGCTGATACAACGTATGCAGCAGCGCGTGACCGGTACGGTCTGCGGCCGCGCAAGCGCGTTGCACCGGTTTCTCGCCATAGTTTGCCGTGTGACCGCCGAATGGACGCTGGTAGATCGTGCCGTCGGCGTTCCGGTCGAACGGCATGCCCATATGTTCGAGTTCGTAAACAGCGTTCGGTGCCTCACGACACATGAACTCGATGGCGTCCTGGTCACCCAGCCAATCCGAGCCCTTGATGGTGTCGTAAAAGTGATAGTGCCAGTTGTCCTCGCTCATATTGCCCAGCGACGCGCCGATACCGCCCTGCGCCGCCACCGTGTGCGAGCGCGTGGGAAACACCTTGGACAGCACGCAAACCGACAGGCCGGCACGGGACAGTTGCAGCGCGGCACGCAAACCCGAGCCGCCGCCGCCGACGATCACGACGTCGTACTTGCGACGGGGAAGCGAATTCTTGATTGCAGCCATGCTCAAACTCTCCACAAGATCTGTACAGCGTAACCGGCACTGGCGACCAGCCAGAGGATCGTCAACACTTGCAGCAACAGCCGGATACCCGCCGGTTTCACGTAGTCCATCCAGATATCGCGGATGCCGACCCAGGCGTGATAGAACAACGAGAGCAGCGTGACGAACGTCAGCAGCTTCATCCACTGATGCGCGAACATCGACGCCCAGCCTTCATACGAGAAATTCGACGCCGCAAAGAACCAGACCAGCAGCACGACGGTGAATACCGCCATGATGACCGCCGTCACGCGTTGCGCGAGCCAGTCGAACATGCCGTAGTGGGCACCAACCACGAGGCGCTTTGCGCCGATATTATTTTTGCTAGCCATATCAGAAAGCCCCGAACAGTTTCAGCGCGATCACGATCGTCAACAGCGACGAGAGCACGAGCACGATGCCGGCGGTATTGCGTCCGCCTTCCTTGCTGACATATTTGTGCGTGTCGGCGAGCAGGAAACGCAGGCCGGCGAAGAAGTGGAATGCGAATGCCCACGAGAGAACCAGCACCACCAGCTTTACGATAATGTTCGCAAAAAAGGCTTTGAGCTGACCGAACGAGAGTTCCGACGTCAAACTCTGTTCGAACAAGTAAAGCGCGAAAGGGATAAGCAGGAACAGCAGTCCGCCGCTTAACCGGTGCAGGATGGAAATCTTACCCGCCAGCGGCAAGCGGTATCCCGCTAATTGCCCAATCCCGATATTCCGGTATTCCGGCCTCGGTTTCTTTACTGCTTCAGCCATTGCTAGACCCCTCGTTAGAACGCGAATTCGCAATTTTAGCGCTTTTTCGTCTCGCCGCTGCGACGAATCAGCGCACACCCTTGCAAGATTTTGACAACAATGATTTGCGCGCATTGTAATCGCTTGCGGTGACAGGCCTGCGGTTTCGTCGACCGCCGTGCCGCGCCCCGCCCCCACTTCCCGAGGCCGGTACGCCCCAATTCGCGCGCCGCCAGGCCCACGAGATCGGGAAGACCGTCCCAGATAAAGCGCCGAGCGCTTCTTGCAAACCGAAAGAATGGGACACCAGAACCCGCGGACGCAAGGTCAGTGCGACAATGTCGGTCATTCTGTCCATCCCAGATTATCTCTATTCTTCAGCTTAGATCGTTCTGATAATGAAAGCGATCCGTCTGATACCAACCGCGACGTACCTCCACCGGGCGATCGCCGTAGGTGTAAGACAGCCGCTCTACACTCAACAGCGGCGAGCCCTCGCGGATCGCCAGGATCGCCGCCACTTCCTTATCCGCCGCCACCGCACGCACATGTTCGCTGGCGCGAATCATGCGTGTGTTGAACTCGCTCTCGAACATCGCATAAAACGGGCCCTTGTAGCCGGCGAGCCGCTCCATCGTCAAACCCTTGAACGTCGCACCCGGCAGCCAGATCTCCTCGAACACCGTCGGCTGGATCTCCCCGTCGAAACGCAGCACTCGCTTGATCTGTACCACGCTCTCGGCCGGCTTCATATCGAGCTGGCGCGCGATGTCGGCCGGTGCGCGGGTACGTCGGCACTGATGGACGTCGCTGACGTGCGGACGAATGGTACCGTCATCCGGCAGTAACCGTAGAAAGCGAAACTGGACCCGATCTTCGTTATGGGTGGCGACGAATGTGCCCTTCCCTTGCCGTCGCACGACGAGGTTGTCGGCCGCCAGTTCGTCGATGGCCTTGCGCACCGTGCCCTGGCTGACGCCATAGCGCGCGGCCAGTTCGATCTCGCTCGGAATCACATCGCCGGGGCGCCATTCGCCGCTCTCCAGACTTTGTGTGATCAAACCCTTGATCTGACGGTAGAGAGGACTGAATGTCGGGGGGCTGAATGTCGCCGGCCCGGGCATCGGCGCGCCGCCTGCCCCCGCGGCCGTAGCCGCAGCCGTCGAAGACGACGCTGCGGCGCCATCGGCGACGCCGGGTGCGGCCGCGGCGGGCGACACGGTGTCCGCTTCGCGCTTCGCCGACGGCACGGGGCTATTTTGTTCGCCCTGCGCGTCGGGCTTGACGACAGCCGTCGATGCCGCCCCCGAGGCGCCACGCGACGCTTCGGCAGGCCCGCAAAGGCTGGACATCGTGGACGGCAAGGACGGGATGGCACTCATGGCCGCCATTTCATCACAACCTGTCAAATGGCGTCCATTGTTTTGTCCGGAAAATATCATGTCTTATATAAGACATAAGATAGGGTTTGACTTTCATCGCGGCGACTCCTACACTTGCTCGCGATTCAAGAGAGAACGGCCGCGATGGCGAAAAGCGCCTGCACGCGCCTACAATAGCGAGACACGGTCACGACCGGTGAAAGGCAACGCGTCAAACGTTGCCGTGTGCTGTACGCCGCGCCCTCCAGCCCGCCGCTAGACGCGGGCGATGCGATGCGCGATGCGCGGCGGGGCACACCCCGGGACGGCCTGAAAAGATGCAGATCGAGAGATCTGTCGACATCGAATAAATAGGAGAGTCGTCCATGGCTAAAGCCGCCAAGCGCGTCGCCGTCACCGGCGCCGCAGGTCAGATTGGTTATTCGCTGCTGTTCCGCATCGCCAGTGGCGCGATGCTCGGTCCGGACCAGCCCGTGATCCTGCAATTGCTGGACCTGCCGCAAGCCCAGAACGCGCTCAAGGGCGTCGTGATGGAGCTGGAAGACTGCGCGTTCCCGCTGCTCGAAGGCGTCGTCACGTCGGACGACCCGAAGGTTGCGTTCAAGGACGCGGACATTGCCTTACTCGTCGGTGCGCGTCCCCGCAGCAAGGGCATGGAACGTAAGGATCTGCTGAGCGCGAATGCCGAGATCTTCACCGTGCAAGGCAAGGCACTGAACGACGTGGCGAGCCGCGATGTCAAGGTGCTGGTCGTGGGCAACCCGGCTAACACCAACGCCTATATCGCCATGAAGTCGGCGCCGGATCTGCCGAAGAAGAACTTCACGGCCATGCTGCGCCTCGATCACAACCGCGCCCTGTCGCAATTGGCGGCGAAGTCCGGCGTCCCGGTCGGCAGCATCGAGAAGCTGGTCGTGTGGGGCAACCACTCGCCGACGATGTACCCGGATACCCGTTTCGCGACCAGCGGCGGCAAGGCATTGCATCCGGCGCTCGATCAGGCATGGATTGCCGATACCTTCATCCCGACCGTCGGCAAGCGCGGCGCGGCGATCATCGAAGCGCGCGGCCTGTCGTCGGCGGCCTCCGCCGCCAATGCAGCGATCGATCACGTGCGTGACTGGGTCCTGGGCAGCAACGGCAAGTGGGTCACGATGGGTATTCCGTCGGCCGGCGTGTACGGCGTGCCGGAAGATATCGTCTTCGGCCTGCCGGTCACGACCGAAAACGGCGAATACAAGCTGATTGAAGGTTTGGAGATCGACGCCTTTTCGAAGGGCCTGATCGCCAAGACGTTGGCCGAGCTCGAAGAAGAGCGCGACGGCGTCAAGCATTTGCTGTAACGCGTGCCCCCGGCGCGCCGTCGCGGCGCGCCGGGGTTGCAGTGTGCAACAAGACAATAGCAGTAGAAAACCCCTTCCCCACGACGATGGACGACTTTGGCCTGATGCCAGATCCGGCATCCTCCGCTGCACCTTTTTCGGTGAAGACCCCTTCTAGCAAGGGTTCGTCAGTGGTTTTTCGATGCGCGTTGGCAACGCCGAATCCGTACCGTCGTTTTCCCCAACGGATAAATTTGAGAGAGGCGCCGTCGAATGCGCCAGAATAGCGGCTGCGCGCGCAGATTCGCCGTAGGCCGGATCGGCCCGGCGCGGCCCGGCTCGCCATCGGCGGAAACTCCGCACCTCGGCGACGCATGCTGGGCCGCCCACACCGGACGGCAGCGCAATTCCCACGTTAGCTGACTCTCTCACGTTTGATCTGAAAGGTTTTTATGTCGAAGATGAAAAACTTGACCGCCGCGTTCTTGACCTGCGGTCTGTTGTTGACCGGCGCCGCATCGGCTCCGGCTTTTGCACAAGGCACGTCGAGCACGACGGCTAACGCCCCGGCGAAGAAGCCGGTCGCGAAGAAAGCCCCCGCCAAGCGTACCGAACGCAAATCCCGCCGTCGCGCGACCCGCAAGACCGACCCGCTCCTCCCGGTGGCGTCCGCCATTCCGGCAGGCGCGGAAAAGTGGTCCTGCGGTGAAGGCGAATCGATGTTCATCGCCGGCAATATGAAGCGCGACCAGATCCTGACGATGTACTGGAAGGGTCGCGACTACAAACTGCCGCGTGAAACCACGACGACCGGCGCGGACCGCTTCTACGATCCGGCATCGGGCATGGACCTCGTCGTGATCCCGACGAAGGGCATGCTGTTCATGGACAAGGGTGATCAGACTCGTCTGGCTGATGATTGCATGACCGTTGAAATGCGCGAACATGGCGCACCGGCACCTACGCAATCGAATGAATTGATTCGCAAGTAACGATGCATGACGCCCTTTCTTAGGGCATGTTGGAAAGTCGGTTTGGTAGTGTAAGCAGCATCCCGGGCCGCCCTCACGGTATCGCGCACTTCTTGCCGGTACCGGTGCGGCGACCCACTCCCCCGAGACACGCGGCAACGACGCGATAAAAAACCAAGGACATACCATGGCCCACAATCTGCACCAAACGCTAAAGGAATTCAAAAGCGGCGCCGGTACTGGCAAGTACTACTCACTGCCCCAGCTAGGCCGTGCGCTGGGTGTCGATGTGTCGCGCCTACCGGTATCGATCCGTTTGGTACTCGAGTCGGTGCTACGCAACTTCGACGGCAAGAAAGTCGCCGAAGAACACGTCAAGCAACTGGTGAACTGGAAGCCGAATGAGAAGCGCACGGATGAAATCCCGTTCGTCGTCGCACGCGTCGTGCTGCAGGACTTCACCGGTGTGCCACTGCTGGCCGACATCGCCGCAATGCGCGGTGTGGCCGAACGCGCCGGCAAGGATCCGAAGTCCATCGAACCGCTGGTCCCGGTCGATCTGGTCGTCGATCACTCGGTGCAGATCGACTACTTCCGCCAGAAGGATGCGCTCGATCTCAATATGAAACTGGAATTCCAGCGCAACAACGAGCGCTACCAGTTCATGAAGTGGGGCATGCAGGCCTTCGACACGTTCAAGGTCGTACCCCCGGGCATCGGCATTGTCCACCAGGTCAATCTGGAATACCTGGCGCGCGGCGTGCATAAGCGCGCCGACGGCGCGGATACGGTCTACTACCCGGACACGCTGGTGGGTACCGACAGCCACACGACGATGATCAACGGCATCGGTGTCGTGGGCTGGGGCGTGGGCGGTATCGAAGCGGAAGCCGGCATGCTCGGCCAGCCGGTGTACTTCCTGACGCCGGACGTCGTCGGTGTCGAACTGACGGGTCGTCTGCGCGAAGGCGTCACCGCGACCGATCTGGTCTTGACCATCACCGAAATGCTGCGCCGCGAGAAGGTCGTCGGCAAGTTCGTCGAATTCTTCGGTGAAGGCACGGCATCGCTGCAAGTGCCGGACCGCGCGACCATCGGCAATATGGCGCCGGAATACGGCGCGACGATGGGCTTCTTCCCGGTCGACGAAAAGACGATCGAGTACTTCCAAGGCACGGGCCGCACGGAAGCCGAAATCAGCGCGTTCGAAAACTACTTCAAGGCGCAAGAATTGTGGGGCGTGCCGAAGGCTGGCGACATCGACTACACGAAGGTCGTGAAGCTCGACCTGGGCAGCGTGACGCCGTCGCTCGCAGGCCCGAAGCGGCCGCAGGATCGGATCGAAATCGGCAATGTGAAGGCCAACTTCAAGGACCTGTTCACGAAGCCGGTCGCCGAGAACGGTTTTGCCAAGACGGCCGCGCAACTGGATGAAACGTACACGACGAAAGATGGCGTGGCGCTGCACAACGGCGACATCCTGATCGCCGCCATCACGTCCTGCACGAATACGTCGAACCCGAGCGTCCTGCTGGCCGCCGGCCTGGTGGCGAAGAAAGCCGTCGAGCTGGGCTTGACGGTCGCGCCGCACATCAAGACGTCGCTGGCACCGGGATCGCGGATCGTCACCGACTACCTGACGGCCACCGGCCTGCTGCCCTATCTGTCGAAGCTCGGTTTCGAACTGGCCGCCTACGGTTGCACGACCTGTATCGGTAACGCAGGCGATCTGACGCCGGCACTGAACGAAGCCATTACATCGAACGACGTGGTTGCCGCCGCCGTGCTGTCGGGCAATCGGAACTTCGAAGCCCGGATCCACCCGAACATTCGTGCCAACTTCCTGGCATCGCCGCCCTTGGTCGTGGCCTACGCGATCGCCGGCAACATCACCCGCGATCTGATGACCGAACCGGTTGGCCGCACCGCCGCCGGCAAGGACGTCTTCCTGGGCGATCTGTGGCCGAGCAGCGAGGAAGTCCAATCGCTGCTGAAGTACGCACTGAACTCCGAAGTGTTCCAGAAGAACTACTCGCAGTTGACCAAGAAGGGCGATCTGTGGAGCAAGATCGAGGGCGCCGAAGGGCAAGTCTACGATTGGCCGAAGTCGACCTATATCGCGGAGCCGCCGTTCTTCGGCAAGGACTTCAGCATGACGCCGGCCGCGTCGATCGAACCGGTCAAGGGCGCGCGCGCGCTGGGCATTTTCGGTGACTCGGTGACGACGGACCACATCAGCCCGGCCGGCTCGATCAAGGAATCCTCGCCCGCCGGCGTCTGGCTGAAGGCCAACGGCGTGCAGAAGGCCGACTTCAACAGCTATGGCTCGCGTCGCGGCAACCATGAAGTGATGATGCGCGGCACGTTCGCCAACGTCCGGATCAAGAATCTGATGATCCCGCTGGATGCCAACGGTAACCGCATCGAAGGCGGCCTGACGATTCACAAGCCGAGCGGCGAGCAGATGTCGATCTACGATGCGGCCATGCGCTACGTCGATGCCGGCACGCCGTCGATCGTTTTCGGCGGTGAAGAGTACGGCACGGGCAGCTCGCGTGACTGGGCAGCGAAGGGCACGCAGTTGCTGGGCGTACGCGCCGTGGTCGCACGGAGCTTCGAGCGGATCCACCGGTCGAATCTGGTCGGCATGGGCGTGTTGCCGCTGCAGTTCAAGGACGGCGACAGCGCCGCTTCGCTGAACATCACCGGTGACGAGACGTACGACATCGAGGACTTGGGCGACGATTTCAAGCCGCAACAGGAGGTCACGCTGGTGATCCACCGCGGTGAGGGCAAGACCGATCGCGTGAAGCTGCTGTTGCGCATCGATACGCCGATCGAAGTCGACTACTACAAGCACGGCGGCATCCTGCCGTTCGTATTGCGTCAGCTGTTGGCGGCCTAAGCCACATCACCGACAGGGCTTCTGCGAGGATCCCCTGCGCCGGTACGCATTCCCTCCGACCCGGCTTGTCCGGGTCGCGTCGTTTCTGCCCCCTGCCCGCGTCTCCTTCTGTTTCAGACGAATCGGCATGCGGCTCAGGCTCCGCCGTCTTCCGCGTGCCTGCGTCGCCCCTGTGTAATGATTCTTCGAAGGGTCTTCGCCGTCCGCCGCCCGATCGTCAGGCATACGCACCGCGATTCTTAGCCCCCCGGCGCACCGTTGGGTTTAAAATACGCGGTTAGCTTATCGGAAACACGCTCTAAGTCATGCGATCGCGCCCTGTTGCCAAACGTCTCCCCGCCGACGCGGAAAAACTCATCGGCCTGTCGCTCGCCCTGTATGCCTCGGGCAGCCGAATCGAAGACCGGTTCTGGGAGCAAAAGATCGACGCCCTGCTCGCGCGCATGCTACGCGCCGGGCATCAGGCCGCGCTCGACGCCGCATTGGACCATTTGCAGGCACATTACGCACAAGCGTACGGCGCCTTGGCCGATCTCGCGGAAACGCAGAGCGAATCGGTCACGATCGAGCACGAGGGACAATCCTGGGATGTCGTCCTGGTCGCCGCGCCGATTCTGGCCTGGACACGCTTCCTGATTCCCTCCGGCCCGCTGAAGGGCGAGCCTCTCGACGCCTTGCGCAACCAGTTTCAGGCGCATCTGAGCGCGTCGGGCAGCAAGGTCTCGCTGGTGCCCTATCTGTACAGCATCGATCAGTTGCCTCGTGCGCATGCAGACGCCTTCAAGTTGTCCCATCAACTGGCGAAGGCGACCGTGGAAGGCGCGCCGCTCAAGGTCAGCCTGGCCGACCTGCCGGAAAGTGCGCCAATTCTGGCGGACCCGCGATTCCTGCTGGCTGTCATCGCGGCGCCCGCCGGTGAAGCGCTGTTCCGTTGGCAGGAAACCGACGACAACGCGCCGCGCGGCCAACGTATCGAGCGTGCGCATTGCCTGGAGCAATGGCGCGCGCAGGCGGGGCCGACCTTGGCATCGGTGTTCGCCGGTTGCGAATTCGAATGCCTGCTGCCGGACGCCTATCACTCGGCCTGCCGGGATGCCGATGAACGAATCCGTCCCCATACGATCCGTACGGCCGTGCGTTACCTGGAAGACACGCTGAAGTCGGAAGCGAAAGAGTTACGGGCGGTAATCGGCGGCTTTGGCGAACAGCATATCGACGAATACCGCGTCGGCTTCACGCGCCGCGGCGACAACGACGTGCTGTACGGCGTGATATGGCCGCTGTATGGCCGCGAGAATGGCGACATGGAAGACGGCGAGGACGATGTCGATCCGGCCGACGAAGCGGAGAATGCACCGCTGGAAACGATTGTCACGCTACTGCGCGAATGCGGCGTGACCGACATTCGCCGTCTGAACGAACGCTTTGACCCGGAATACTGCGAGGACTGCGGCGTACCGCTCTATGCCGATCCGCACGGCGATATCGTCCATGCGGAGATGCCGGAAGATGCCGCGCCGGGACAGCAGCACTTTCACTAAAAGGCCGGCCCGGCGGTGAAAACAAAGAAGGGCGCATGCCGGCTGACCGGATGCGCCCTTCTTTCGTCAGGGGCCGCACCAACACGGCCTCTCCTTTACCGCTTTCTTTACCAACCCGGCGGCGGGGGCGGCGGGCCGTAGGCCGGCACCGGTGCCGGTGCGCAGGCGTAGGCACGGCCGTAGGCGTCATAGCAATAGCCAGGAGGCGCGGCGTAGACCGGCTGCGCATAAACCGGCTGCTCATACACGACTGCCGCGCGCGGTTGGCTGACGGCCGAACCGACGAGTAAGCCCGTCACGGCGCCCAGGGCCGCGCCGCCCGCAAACGCACCGCCACCACCCCAACCGCCCCGTGCGCTGGCTTGACCTGCCACGGCGATACCGCCGACCAATAACGCGGCCATTGCGATCTTTCTCATCATTTCCTCCTAGTACGCAGCCCGTCTTCGCGGGCCACGCAGACTGCGCTTTGGAATTCGAACGACTGCCTGAATCGGGAATGTCGCTGTTCCTTCGCCATAACTGCATTGTCAAACGATAGCCGCGTCTTAGGTGTATCGAAAAGGTTACTTTCGATTACGCAGCAACGGTTTTCTTAACCGATTGTATCGCGCCGAGCCGAATGGCGCGTCGGCGCGGCCTGAGCCCCGTTGCAGGGCGCCACTGCACTGACAATTGTTACATTCGCTAGCAATCCCCTTTTCCAGACACTGTTACCTTGGAAACAAGGACGCGATGACTTCGCCACTACGGACAAGCATCGCACCTCATCGCGACCGCGGCTACGGCGTGACAAGGCAAGACTGCCTTCACGGCGCAGTGTCCCGGTCCGAGGTCGTAATGAATAAGGAGAATCGCATGCGCAAGATGATTTCGGTAGCAGTGATTGCGATCACCGTCGCGTCACTGGGCGGTTGCTGGTGGGGACCGCCTCCGGGTGGCGGCGGCGGATGGGGTCACCATGACCATGGCGGCGGCCCTGGTGGGGGCGGTCCCGGTGGCGGCCCTGGCGGCGGTCCGCGTTGATCGTCCGCAGGCGATTTGACGGAGAGTCGACGCCTGTCACACCGCGCTGACCCGTCCCGCCCTCTCGACGGCGAAGACGGGGTTTTCACGGCCCCAGCGCGTTCGCGATTGCCACTACGGAATCGCGGACGCGCCGGGGCCGTCGTCGTTTGCGGGTCACGCCTGCACGTAGTCGCGCCAAAGGACCATCAGAATGGTCATCAGCGCCGGGCCGATAAAAATGCCCAACAAGCCAAGCGTCTCCGCTCCGCCCAGGATGCCGAGCAACACCAATAGAAACGGCAAGCGCGCGGCGCCACCGATCAAAGTCGGGCGTACGAAGTGCTCGGCAATGAATACGACGATGCCCCCCCAGACCAGCACCGCGATAGCCGCGCCCGTGGCGCCCTGGACGAACAGATAACCGCCTACCGCGACGATCAGGATGGGTGCGCACATCGGCAGCATCGCGGCCACGGCAGTCAGCGCCCCGAGCACGACCGCATGGGGCACATGCGCAATGAAGTAGCTGATGCACATCAGCGCACCCTCGCCCAGACCTACCAGGACCAGGCCGCTAACAGTGCCTCGCACGGAGACGGCCATCTGCGACGCCAGCGACGCCCCTTCCTCTCCGAACAAGCGACCGATTCCTCGCAGCGCCTGTTCCCGCAACGACGTACCGGCCGCAAAGATAAAGAACAGCACCAGCAGCATGAAGGCAAAGGTGATCAACGCATGGACCAACCGTCTGCCGAAGGAGCCGCCCACGGTCATCAGGGACCCGTGCGCGACGTGCGACAACAGGTTCTTACCCGGATGGGGGTCGGCCAGGTTGTTCTGCCACCAGCTGGTCGCCTGAGCGCCAAAAAACGGCAAACGTTCGAGCCAGCTCGGCGGCGCGATGCCGTTGTCCTGAATCTGATGCACCTGATCCATGATCGCGTGGGTATCGCCGCCGAGGCTCGACCCCGCCATGATCAGCGGCAGTACAAAGACGACGGCTACGGCGACCACGATCAATGCGGCAACGAGTCGCGGACGCCCCTTGAGACCTGGCCAGCTCTCTACCTTTTCCAACGACGGCCAGAGCGCGATCGCCAGCACCGCGGCCCAGACAACAGCCGGCACGAAGGCATGGACAACCCATATCGCCAACAGCGTCAAGACGCCATACAGACATAAAAGCGCGGTATGCTGCGAGCGTCCGGTGGCGGCCCCGACCGCGCCGCGGGCGGCTCCCTGGGCAGCGCCGGCCGCGGCGTCATGCGCCAGCGTACGACGCTCGGCCCCATTTTGCGGCGACCCGTCGGCCGAAGACTTGCTATCGTTAACGTTGTCCTGTGTCATACCGCCCCGCCTGGCTTTACCGCGGTATTCCGCACGACGGGGCGGCCGGAAACGGCTGAAATGGACATGAAAACTGTCCGCGATGCGATAGCTAAAAACAATCGTTTCATTTTATTTAATTAACTTTTAAAATAGCATGCGATGGCACATACTGTGTTTCATCGATCCACGAGCAACCTCAACCACAAAGGAAAAGACATGCCGATCATCAATTCGCAAGTCAAGCCGTTCAAGAACCAAGCCTACCAAAACGGCAAGTTCTTCGAAGTTACCGAAGCTTCGTTGAAGGGTAAGTGGTCCCTGTTTGTTTTCTACCCGGCCGATTTCACGTTCGTTTGCCCGACTGAACTGGAAGACCTCGCGGATCACTACGCTGAATTCCAAAAGCTCGGCGTGGAAGTGTACGGCGTTTCGACCGATACGCACTTCGCACACAAGGCTTGGGCCGAAACGTCGCCGGCCATCAGCAAGGTCAAGTACCCGCTGCTGGGCGACCCGACGCACGTCCTGGCGCGCAACTTCGACGTGCTGATCGAAGAAGAAGGCCTGGCCTATCGTGGCACGTTCTTGATCGATCCGGAAGGCAAGATCAAGTTCGCCGAAGTGAACGACAACGGCATCGGCCGCGAAGCACTGGAAACGCTGCGCAAGACGAAGGCAGCACAATACATTGCAGCACACCCGGGCGAAGTCTGCCCGGCGAAGTGGAAGGAAGGCGCTGCAACGCTGTCGCCGTCGCTGGATCTGGTTGGCAAGATCTAATACTGCCGGCAGCGCGACGCCTCGCGCGTCGCCTGACGCAGTACGCAACAGGCGGTCATGCCATCGATGGATCGCGCATGACCGCGACGCCGGATTCGCACCGGATGTTCGTGCGATCCGGCATCGGCCGGGGTAGTGGTACCGGCCTGCCGGCCGGCTTGTTTGGTTCGCACCACCGCTGAGGTCGGTGCGAACAAGCAAGCCGGGCTGGCCAGCCGCTCCCCTTTTCCCGTGCCGGGACGCCCCCTTGTGGTCGCGTCGTGTGCCTCGCTTACTTTTTTTTCACGGAAATTCGTCATGCTCGACGCTAATCTCAAAACGCAACTGAAAGGCTATCTCGAACGCGTCACGCAGCCGATCGAAATCGTCGTATCGCTCGACGGCGGCGAGAAGTCGCTCGAGCTGCAGGGCCTGCTGCGCGAAATCGCAGAACTGTCCACCCACATCACCGTGACCGAGCGGGTAGACGACGCGGAACGCAAGCCGTCGTTTTCGATCAATCGCCCTGGCGAGCAGACCGGTATCCGCTTTGCCGCCATTCCGATGGGTCATGAATTCACCTCGTTGGTGCTGGCGTTGCTGCAAGTCGGCGGCCATCCGCTGAAGCTCGAACCGGAAGTGATCGAGCAAATCCGCAACCTGGACGGCGACTACACGTTCGACAGCTATATTTCGCTGTCGTGCCAAAACTGCCCGGACGTCGTGCAGGCACTGAATGTGATGTCGCTGATCAATCCGAGAATCCGCAACACGACGATCGACGGCGCCCTGTTCCAGGACGAAGTCGAACAGAAACAAATCATGGCCGTGCCCACCGTCTATCTGAACGGTCAGGTGTTTGGCCAGGGCCGCACCAGCATCGAAGAGATCCTGGCGAAGCTCGATACCGGCGCCGCGGAACGCAAGGCCACGGAAATCGCGAAGAAAGGCACGTTCGACGTGCTGATCGTCGGCGGTGGCCCGGCCGCAGCAGCGGCGGCAGTGTATGCAGCACGTAAGGGCATCAAGACCGGTGTCGTGTCGGAACGCTTCGGCGGTCAGGTGCTCGATACCTTGGCAATCGAGAACTTCATCTCGGTGACGGAAACGGAAGGGCCGAAGTTCGCTGCGGCGCTGGAGCAGCACGTCAAGTCGTACGACGTCGACATCATGGACACGCAGCGCGCGGCGCATCTGGAAAGCGATGGCAAGAAGGTCAGCATCACGCTGGAAAATGGTGCCGTGCTGAAAAGCAAGACCGTCATCCTGGCCACCGGCGCACGGTGGCGCGAGCTGAATGTGCCGGGCGAACGCGAATATCGTAACCGCGGCGTGGCCTACTGCCCGCACTGCGATGGTCCGCTGTTCAAGGGCAAGCGCGTGGCGGTGGTGGGCGGCGGAAACTCCGGCGTGGAAGCGGCGATCGATCTGGCCGGTATCGTGGCCGAGGTAACGTTGCTCGAATTCGGCACGGAATTGCGTGCGGACGCGGTGCTGCAGAAGAAGCTGCGCAGCCTGTCGAACGTCACGATCATCACCGAAGCGCAAACCACCGAAGTCACCGGTGACGGCAGCAAGGTGAACGGCCTGGCATTCAAGGACCGTTCGACCGACACGATCAAGCACCTCGCGCTGGAAGGCGTATTTGTGCAAATCGGTCTGGTACCGAATACGGAATGGATCAAGGAAAGCCTGGCCTTGTCGAAGACCGGCGAGATCCAGATCGATGCGAAGGGTCAAACCTCGGTGCCGGGCGTGTTTGCCGCAGGCGACGTCACGACCGTGCCGTACAAGCAGATCGTGATCGCCGTCGGCGAAGGTGCGAAGGCCGCCCTGTCGGCATTCGATTACCTGATCCGTCATTCGGATATCGACGAAGTGGAAATCGCCACGCCGGAAACGGCACAGGCCTGATCCGCGCCTAAGCTGTCGGCCGGGCGACCGATCGACGGCCGATAGGAAGCACGGCCCGGCATGTCTTGAAGACATGCCGGGCCGTGTCGTTTGCCGCTTGACGTTAGACGCGCTGCGTGGCGAGATCGTCGGCGCAGCGTCGCGTGTCGTGTGTCGCGCGCCGACCGCCGTTCAGTTGGCCAACTTCTTGAACGTTTCGAGCACCGCCTCGCCGCGGAACGGCTTGACGATCCAGCCCTTCACGCCGGCAGCCTTGCCGCGCTCTTTCATCGCCGGACTGCTTTCCGTGGTCAGCATGATCACGTTGACGGTCTTATTCCCCAGCTCTCCGCGGATTTTTTCGACCATCGTCAGGCCGTCCATATTCGGCATGTTGACGTCGCTGATCACCAGCTTCACGCCGGGCGCCGCCTTCAATTTTGCCAGGCCGTCCTTGCCGTCCACCGCCGTTGCCACATCCAGACCGTTCTTGCGCAAAAAACCGGCGACTTCATCCCGCACGGTACCGGAATCGTCCACGACCAGAATCTTCGACATGCTTCCCCCTTCTTTTCTTTTACCTGCGTATGGCGCACGAGTCACCCGACCCGTCACGCGTTAAAACAATTCCAATTCGCCGCCACCCGCCTCCGCCATGTCGATCTCGGTGGCAAAGTCCAGCGTGGCATCGGTACAGACGCACAGCGTGGCGGCGAGGCGGACCGGCGCGACCTCGCCCTCCGCATCGCCGCCGACATCGACTGCAAAGCGGCACAGATAATCCGGCTTCATGCTGTCGAAATGCAGTTCACACTGCGGTCCGAGCACGTAAGGCGTCGACATGCCCAAGTCGGGAAAGTCCCGCAACAGTTCCTGATTGATCGCGCCGGCACACAGATTCGCAACCTCCAGGAAGCTGTCGTCGAACGACACGGCGCTGTCTTCACGCAGATAGTAGGCGCGGCTTCTCGCGTTATCCTGTACATGCAGCACCAGCATCAGGCGGAATACGATCGACGAAATCGTCAGGATCACCGCGCGTTCCGCCGTCTGCGCATGCGGCGCCTGACCCTGGACGATGACCTCGCAACGATCGCCGGGCTGTACGACCAGCCGGGTCAACGCCGCTTTTTCGAAGATGCGGCGAAAGCTCTCCGCGGCACGTTCGGTGATCACGATGCTTCCTCCGCCAACGCCGACTGGAAGCCGTGTGCCATCGCGCCCAACGCGCCCAACGACGCGGCGATCATCTTGCCGCCGGCCTGGATATCCTGAAAGGTGGCCGTCGTGGTCAGGTCGTTGCGATGCAGGCTGTGGCTATAGTCTTTGGACAACGCCTCGGACCGTGCGGCCAGGGAACGCACTTCGCCCGCGACCACGGCAAAGCCGCGTCCCGCTTCACCGGCCCGCGCCGCTTCGATCGACGCGTTCAAGGACACGATGACGACATGGCGCACGATCGACGACAGCGACGCGTTCTTCGCATGCATGTCCTGATTCTGCGTCATCAGCGATGTCATCTGTTCGTGCCACCGCTCGAACGTCGTCTTCAAGGCGGCCAGCCGCTCGGCTTCCGCAGTCAGGCGCGCGGCCTGCATCGCCCAGCCCTGACGTTCCCCGGTCAGGCGGGCCAAGGCATCCCGCATCGCCTCGGCGTCCTGCTCGCGCTGGGAGACCGCATCACGCAGGCTGTCGTTGCGGACTGCCAGCGCGCGGTTCGCTTCCTCGCTCCGCGCGAGCTGTGCCGCATGCGCCTCTTCCTGCGTACGTAACGCAGCGATGCGGCGCGCACTGTCCGCCGCCAGCTCCCGCACGATGCGCGCACGCGCGAATGCATGCCAGCATGCTGCAACTGCAGCGGTTGCCAGGGCGCCCACCAGTGCCGCGATCAACATATAAACCATCACATCCAACCTCATGCCGTGCGGACACGCCGACCATCGGCGCCCCGCCATTCCGTTTCATACCGATCGTCGGCGCCGATCAATGGCGTGCGACGTCGGCGCTTTATGCCAGTGCTTCTTCGTTATCGGCAGCGCGCGACATCGGTCTCGCGGCCGGCGCAGAGGCGATGTTCGAGGCCTCGGCCGCCATTGTCTGAATAGGCAAGGCATCGACGACGAAGCGACGCGGCAGACGGATCACCGTCTCGAATGCGCGAAACGCGGCGCCGACGTGAGAATCGGTGAAGCGCAACGCGATCGTGCCTTCATGTCGCGCAACGAAGTCGCGCACGGCGTCCATCCCGACACCGCGCCCCGACACCTCGCTGACCGTCGTCGCCGTCGAAAATCCGGCGCGGAAGATCAGATGCGCGATGTCTTCGTCGTCGATGACGTCGGTAGCGTCGAGCCAGCCCTTTTCCACCGCTTTCTCGCGAATCCGGCCCAGGGCGAGCCCGCGACCGTCATCGCTCAGCGTCAGTTGCACCGTCTCGCCTTCGGCCGCCACGGCGAGCTCGATCACGCCGTTGATCGCCTTACCGAGCGCCTGCCGTTCTTCGGCGGTTTCAATACCGTGATCCATGCTGTTACGCAGCAGATGCATGAACACGTTTTTCAAGACGTCGATGCCCTCGTCGCGCAGACGGTAGGCCTTATCGTCGACCAGCACGGCCGGCGGCGCCTTGCCCAGCTCCCGCGCCAGCGACGGCAAGGAACCAAACACGCCAGACAGCGCATCGTTGAAGGAACGCGTGGACACCAGGCTCAGACGATGGCGCACGGCATCGCGCATCGCCAGGGCGGCGGCATGATCGCCGACATCGGTCTGATCGAGCAGGCGCAGGCTCTGCGCAATCCATTCCGCGTCATCGCTGCGCACACCGCTCGCATCGACAACACCGGACTTGCGGCCCAGGCTCGTCGCGCTGATCGACTCATAGCGTTCCAGCGCTTCGCGTACGCGGCTCAGCTCGAACATCAAGGCGTCCTGATCCCACTGCGAGCGGACTTCCGCCTCCGAGCGACGCAGCGCATCGTAGGTTTGCTCGGTCTCGTGTACGACGTTCGTCAGATGCTGAAGATTGTAGGTCCGCGCATTGCCCTTCACCGTGTGCATATTGCGGAACAGCTCGGCAATGGCATCGCTGTCGGCATGCGAGGTTTCGCGGATGATGCGTTCGTTCTCGCGCACGAAGGTATTCGCACTGTCGAGGAAGTGATCGAATTTTTCCTGGCTGACCGCGAGGATTTCGCCGATGATTTCGAGACGATGTTTCTGCTCGCTCGCTTCGGCGGCGAGTTCGCGCAACTCCGTTACATCGCGAATGCAGAGCATCAGCCGCAGGATCACGTCCTCTTCGTTGGTGATCGCGGACCAGCTCAAGTCGAGGATCTTCACCCGCCCGTCCGGCATGCGCTTCTCGACTTCTCGCACCAAGAGGTCCTGGTTGAATGCGAAGTTCAGCATATCCTCGCCGAGACAGGCGCCCATCGCGGCGTCCACCTGCGACAGCGTATCGGCACCCAGAGACGTGTCCGAGAACACCAATTCCATCACGTCGCGACCCGCCACGTGCTGCGTCTCGAAAATCGATTCGAGATGGGCGGAGTACTCCGGATGGACCACGGGATGGCCATGGTGGCCATCCGCATCGCCCGCGCGCGGGACCACCGTCAGGATGCCCTGCTGCATGTTCTGCAGCATCGCCTGGATGTCGGCATTTTTTTGCTTCAACTGCGCCGCGCCTTGCTGGATGCGTTCGATCATGCCATTGAACGCGACCATCGAGTGTCCGACCTCGTCCATGCGTTCGACCGGTAGCCGACGCGTGAAGTCCTGACTGCTCGCGATCTCGCTCATCATCTTCTGCATCTTGCCCAGCGGGCCGGCGATCTGGCGATACAGCACGATGCCGATCGTCGTCAACAGCAGCACCGCGAACAAGGTCACCGCCGAGATCGCCGTAACAGTCGTCGCCAGGCTGCCGTTCAAGGTGTCGATCGCCTGATCCTTGTCCCGGTTCTTCTCGATACGCAAGGTATTGACGATGCCTTCGAGCTCGGTTTGATATTCAGCGACATTGGCAAACAGATAGGCTTGCGCGAGCGCATCCTTACCTGCCGCCTTCATCTTCACGGTGTCGTTGATGGCGGCGTAGTAATTCGCCACGCTCTCATTGGCTTGCGTGACCAACCCCTTTTGCGCCTGCGTATGGGCGCCGCGCTGTTGCAGCGCCAGTTGCGTCTGCACGGCAGCCTGGGCCGTCTTCAGTTGCGCCTCCGCCTGCTTGATCAACTCGGGATCGGTGGCGTAAACCAAAGTCATCGTCGCCAGTTGCACGTCTTTCAACTGCGCGACGAGATCGGACGAGGCCAAGGCGCTGGGCACCACACCCTGCGTCACCTCGCGCACGGCAGCAGCGCTGTGCTGCGAACGAAAGGCCGCATAGCCTCCGATGGCCGATAGCGCGACGAACATCAAAATGCCCAGTAGCGTGATACGGTGTCGAATCGTCATGGCAGGATTGCATCCCTTATTATGTCGTCGGTGTGGACGGACCGATTATCGAGACGCAATATGTCCGGTACGTGACATGTCATGGACGGTAAGGGCGACTTGCCGCCTTAACAACAACCGACAGCGATCGCCGATTTCGGTCCGCGCGCCGACGGTGCTTTACAATCCGCCCTCACGCTCCATGCACACGCATTGCGCGTCGCATGCGGCGACTGGCGAGGCCGGTGCATGCTCGCCGGCAATTCGAGAACTCTTGGGAAGATAGAAATGAGCGAAATCGTTCGCATTGAAACCGCGCAGCGCAGCAGCCGCGTGGTCAAGGCCGCAGGCCTGGTATTCGTCGGCGGTCAGACAGCCAACGACCGTTCGCAGGACGTGAAAGGCCAGACCGCCCAAGTCCTGGCGAAGATCGACGGTTTCCTGGCACAAGCCGGCATCGACAAGACCCGCCTGCTTAGCTCGCAGATCTGGCTTCGTGATATCGACCGTGACTTTGCCGCGATGAATGAAGTGTGGGACGCCTGGGTTGCGCCCGGTTGCGGTCCGACCCGCGCCTGCGTCGAGTCGAAGCTGGCGCTCCCGGATATCCTGGTCGAAATCACCGTCACGGGATTGGCGGCCGACTAAACCGGCCCCGGATTCGCGACCGCGTGTGCGAGCGAGTCGTCGGCACCGGTCGCGATACGGCGGGACCTTGCATCCCGCCGTCGCTGCCTCAGTCCAGTGGCGTCTGCACGAAACTGGCACGTTGCTCGACGATGCGCGAATAGGCGCCGAGCGTCGGATAGTCTTCCAGGCGGAAGCCCGGCACGGTATCGCCAAGCATATGCTGCGTGAAACGGAACACCACCGCAGCGGTGATGCCGTCCTGCGTGAGCGTGTCGCCGCTATCGAGGGCCTGCGCGCTGACGGCCGTCTCCAGGGTCCGGTAAGCGGCCTGTAACTGCTCGGTCACGCGTGCGACCCACGGCGCATGCTGTTTTTCTTCCGGACGCAGATGCCTTTCGTAGACGATCTGCATCGTCTTCTCGCTGGCGGCAAGGCTCAACCCGATCACGCGAAGCGCCTGAATACGCGCCGCCGGACCGCGCGGCATCAGACTGCGCAAACCACGCGCCGCGGCCAGGTCTTCCAGATACGCGATGATCAACGTGGAATCGATCAGCCATTGTCCGTCGTCGAGCACCAGCGTTGGTGCCTTGACGATTGGATTAACGCGCTTGAAATCGTCGTAATGGCGGAACACCGACAACGCGTCGTGTTCGAAGGCCATTCCCCATTCGTGCAGCGATATCGCCACGCGGCGTACGTACGGCGAATCCAACATGCCAATCAGCTTCATCTCGCTCCTTCGCTCTCGGTGACCATGCGCGCGCGAAACGCTCGACGGTGTGACGGCATCTCACCTGGTTCCGACCACGTCCGGCGCACGGGACTGCCAGCGTAACGCAGCGGATGACGCTTGCCTATTGAGATAAATTCACGGGCATGTGAGCGCCGGCCGCTTAATAGAACAAACCGCGATGGCCTGCAACGCCGCCCTCCAGCGTCAGCAGATGCTGCTTGCGCTCCAGACCGCCGGCATAACCGGTCAAGGTGCCGCTGGCGCCGATGACGCGATGGCATGGCACGATGACCGATATCGGATTGCGCCCCACGGCGTTGCCGATGGCCCGCGAGCCGCCAGGCGGCAGACCCGCCGCATTCGCCAGACTGCCATAGCTGACTTGCTTGCCGAACGGGATATCCAGCAACATCGCCCACACTTGCTGTTGAAACGGCGTTCCGGACAAGGTCAGCGGCACGCGGAACGCCTTCAGTTTCCCGGAAAAGTAGGCAACGATTTCGTCGTGCCCCTGCCGTACCGCCTCCGGAAGTTGCGTCCCGTCCTGCTCGGGCGACAGCACCGCGAGCTGGGTCGGGAAATGCTTCTGTCCGGCGAACCAGAGCCCGCTCAGATGGCGATCGTCGCCCCGCAGCACGATATCGCCCAGAGGACTGGGGAGCAGAAAACCCGGGCGGCTATCCGGGGCATGCGCCGAGCGGCGTTTCACTTCCGGTTGGGCCGCGCGGAGCGGTGACGCATCCGCCTGCACCGTCATTTTTTGACCGGCGACGGTATGGCCGGCATGATCGATGTGGTCCATTTGTCCCGCCGGTCCCGCGAGCGCCGCGTGACCGCTCTGCGTGCGTCGGGAAGGCGCCGCAGAACGCTTCGTCGGGGTCGTCGCGGGGGCGTCCTGTGCGTCGTATCGTTTCATTGTCTTCTCCAGCGATTCATCGGGCTTGCTGCTTGGATGCCGCTTGCCCGCATCGTTCGCGTTGTCGGCATCGTCTACGTCTACGTCTATGTCTGCGTCTGCCGAACGGCGCCCTTATCGGCGACGCCATCACCCGCCAGACGCCACAGGTGCATCACCGCGTAGGCACGCCACGGCTCCCATCGCGCCGCGTGCGCACGCAGCGCCGTCGCCGACGTGCAGCCGGTCTGTTTCAGCAGGACGCCGTCCGCTTCCGGCCAAGCATTGGGCCAGCCCAACACCCGCATGGCCAGATACTGCGCCGTCCACGCCCCGATGCCCGGCAAGGCCTGCAACGCGGCCAGCGTATCGTCCAAGGTCGCGCCACTCACGGCCAGCGGGCGCAGCGTCACCCGACCCTCGCTCAGCGCCTGCGCCAGACCGACGATCGCCCGCGCCCGCATCCGCGTCATGCCGATGGGACAGAGCCGGTCCGCTATCGCATCGAGCGACAGGTTTCGCAGTGCGTCGTCGAATGCCGCCGCATCGGGAAAGGTTCGGGTCAATGCGGTCGGCCGATAGGGATCGTCGGCAAGGGGGCGCCCGAACGTCGCGGCAAAGCGGCCCAACTTGGCCACGCATTGCGTTACGCTGACCTGCTGCCCCAGCACCGCCCGCACGCCCATCTCGAAACCATCGACCGCGCCGGGTACGCGGATGCCACGCAATCCGTCCGCCAGACTACCTAGATGGGCATCGATCCGATCCGGCTGCGCATCGAGATCGAACAGGCGTCGAATACAGGGCAACACCTGCGCCAATACCGGCGTCAACGAAGCCGATATCTGCACGACGATCGCATTGTTGCGCGGCGCATGCGTTACCCGGAACCAACCGTCGCGCATCGCGACGCGTCCCGGGGGCGTCTCCGCCTCCGCCACGCCTTGTTGCGCCGCCATCGCGGTCCCTGTCGGAACCGGCCAGGACAACACGCGTGCGTAACTGTCGTCATCGGCGAACTCGACCCCGGCAATCACGCGGCGCCGCAGAAAAGCCAGCACATGGTCCCATGCGTAGGGCGGCCGATAGACCAACGGCAGCACGAGCGGCGGTGCCGCCTCGGCCCTTGCCGCACGCCCGCCCGCCGAGGGAGCCCCGTTCGCGTCGTCCGGCGCATGCTTGCGCAAGCGCCCCGGGCTGAGTCCGTAGCGCTGCTGAAACAGATCGTTGAACCGACGCACGCTGCCAAAACCGGCGGCATGGGCGATCGCCGTCACCGGCAAGGCCGTATCGGTCAGCAGCCGTTTGGCCAGCAACAGACGCTGCGTCTGCGCGAACGCGACGATCGATACGCCGTAGCTGGCCTGAAACAGGCGCAGCAGATGCCGTGGCGTCACCCCCATCCGGCCCGCCAGCGCATCCACGTCGTGCTGATTCAGAAACCCTTCGGCGATCAGCGCCGCGGCCGCATCCGGGATATGCGAGGTCAGAAAAGCGTCGGTCCCCGATGACTCGGACAACGCACGACGTGCCGGCGCCAGCTCCGGACGGCATCGCAGGCAGGGCCGAAAGCCGGCATGTTCGGCCGCCGCCGCGGTGTTGAAAAAATGGCAATTGCGCTGTTGCGGCGCCCGCACCGCGCAGACCGGGCGGCAATAGATTCCCGTGGACGACACGCCGACGTAGAACCAGCCGTCGAAGCGGCGGTCCTTGGCGAGCAAACTGGCATAGCAGGTGGCGGGGTCGAGTTCCATCCCGACACTCTAGCGCATCGGCAGAGCGTAAACTCGCCGTTTTCAGACATCAGGACATCGGGCCATGGCGGCGCTCACGCCGACTCGCCCGCTTGCTCGAAGCCCTGCCCCTCCAGCACCTCGGTGACGCGGTCGGCAAAAGCGCGCGCCAGCAAGGACAAGGGCTCGAAACTGGAATGAACGAGGCTGACCGTCAGCTCCGCACCCTCGTCGATGGGACGCACGACGAACTCGCCGGCGGTGCGGCTTTTCACGGAAAACTCGTCGACTAGCGCGACGCCGGCACCGGCGGCGACAATCGAACAGGCGTTTTGCGGCGACGGCACTTCCACAGCCACGCGCAACGGCTCGTCGGCCTGCTCGTACATGGTCTCGACAAGCCGCCCGAATGGTGTCCCGGGCGCATAACCGATCAACGGATACTGTCGCAGGTCCGCGATCTGCAGACGCGCCCGATGGCCCAAGGGATGTCCATACGGCACGATGCAGACGATGCGCCCCTGCCGCAGCGGCGTCACGGTCAAATTGGGATGCGCGACGGGCATGATCGTAATGCCCAGTTCCGCTTCATGCGAGACCAGGCTATCGACGAGGGCGCCGTAATTCTGCCCGCGCAGCGTCACCTTCACGTCGGGGTGCTGCTCGCGGAAACGGGTAATGGCATGCGGCACGATCTGGTGACTGATGCTGGGGCTCGCCACCACGTGCACGATGCCGTGCCGCAACTCGGCCAGTTCCTGCGCACATTCGTTGACGCGTTGAACGCCCTGATACACGTCGTCCACCCGACGAAACAGCTCACGCGCCTCGGGAGTGGGATACAGACGTCCCTTGATCCGCTGGAAGAGCGGGAAGCCCAACCGCGACTCGGTATAGGACAGCAAGCGGCTCACAGCCGGTTGCGAGACGCATAACACCCGTGCCGCGGCACTGATCGAACCGGTCGTCATTACCGCCCGGAACACTTCGATTTGTCTTAAATTCAATGCCATCGCGCATATCGTTCGCATGAGTGGGTGCCCGACGATAGCAGAAAACCGCGCATAACCGGATGTTAAGTCAGTCGCACGAACAAGCATGAGGGGGTCGGAAAATCGTGCCCTTATACTCGGTCGCACTGGCGCTGCCCCGGCGCCACGCACTATTTCAAGATGAATCGACGACTTATCGAGCGTCTGCATGCGATCGTCGGCGATGCCGGCCTCGTCACAGACGCCGCCCAGCGCGAAGGCTATTTGACGGACTGGCTCGGCAAATGGCACGGTGCCGCCGCGGTGATCGTGCAGCCCGCTACCCCCGCCGAAGTCGCTGACATCGTTCGTATCTGCCACGCGACGCGGACGCCCATCGTGCCGCAGGGCGGCAATACCGGCATGAGCGGTGGCGCCACGCCGGACGCCAGTGGCGAGCAGGTGTTGCTGAGCCTGTCGCGGATGAATCGGATCCGGCATATCGACCCGATCAACAACACGCTGACGGCCGATGCCGGCGTGATTCTGACGGCCATTCAAACTGCGGCACAGGAAGCGGATCGCTTATTCCCGTTGAGCTTGGGTGCCGAGGATCGATGCACGATCGGCGGCAATCTGGCGACCAATGCCGGCGGCACCGCCGTACTACGCTACGGCAATACACGCGATCTGGTGCTCGGCATCGAAGTGGTTCTGCCCGACGGCCGACTATGGGACGGCCTGCGCGGGCTGCGCAAGGACAACACCGGCTACGGTCTGCGCGAGCTGTTTATCGGCTCCGAAGGCACGCTCGGCATCATCACCGGCGTTGTCCTGAAATTATTCCCGGCGCAGCGTGGACGCACCACCGCATGGCTCGGCGTGCAATCGCCGCAGAACGCGGTGACGCTGCTCACCGCATTGCGCGCGCGCTGCGGTGAGCGGCTGAATGCCTTCGAGATGATGTCCCACGCCTGCATCGATCTGGTCGTCGAACATCACGGCGACACCGTGCTGCCGATCGGCCCGCACCCCTACCATCTGCTGATCGAACTGTCGGATACCGATTCGGATGCCATGGGCACTGTCCTCGAGAGCGCGGTCGATGACGCGTTGGAGAGCGGCCTCGCCAGCGATGCGGTGATGGCGCGCAATGAGGCGCAACGCGCGGCATTCTGGCAAATCCGCGAGCGCATCTCGGACGCGCAGGTGCATGCGGGCAAGGCGATCAAGCACGACGTCGCCTTGCCGGTGTCACGGCTCGCCGCTTTCATCGAGACCGCGGACGCCGCCATTGCACGCCAGTTCCCGCATGGGCGCTTGGCCAATTTCGGCCACATCGGCGACGGCAATCTGCATTACAACGTCCTGGTGGACAAAGCGATCGACGACGACAGCTATGACCGCAATGTGGTCGCCATGAATCGCATCGTGCACGACCTGGTGGCCGAGCATGGCGGCAGCATCAGCGCCGAACACGGCGTGGGGCAGCTCCGTCGCGAGGCGCTTAAATCGTACAAATCGCCGATCGAGATGGAATTGATGCTGCGCATCAAGCAGGCTTTCGATCCGAACCACCTGCTCAATCCGGGCAAGATGCTGTAGTTCGCGGCCGCGTGCGATGCGGTCTGGCCGCGCCGCACGGGGCCATGCGTCAATTTGCCGCATAGGTCTTTGCGCACGCCGCCTCGGTCCATACCGCCTCTTTTCGTATTACGTAATTTCCGACGTAAGCCGCTGAAAACGAGAACGATTTGTATACCAAAAAAATACCGCTGCGCAACTGATTCGTCTGGCAACCTGACCGCAGGCGCGCGATGTTCGTGCTTGGCCTGAATCTGCCTCGTCAAGATTCGACTTCACCCGTCGTAAACCGTAATTCAAGATGCCGCTCCGCGGTCTGGCGCCCGCATCGCTGTCTACGATCGTGCGAGGCGATTTTGCTTGATCTACGTCCAACGGGGGAAGAGTAACAATGCTTACGAATTTGCGAATCGGCGGAAGGCTTTCGGTCGGATTCGGCACCGCGCTGATCGCGATGCTTGCCGTCCTGATTCTGGCCTTTATCGGCATGGCTCGGATGAACGCGTCCACGGAAGCGCTGGTGAACCAGCGCGTCGCGTTGATGCAGGCGATCAGCGACATCAAGTACGGCTCATTGACCGTTGGGAAGCTGGTATCCGATACGGCACTCGTTCCCTCGACCGACAATGTCGGCGACGCGCTGGTGAAGCTGATCCCGCTGCGCGAGAACAATCGGAAGACGATGGCCCAGATCACCAAGCTGTCGATCGCGAGCGACGAAAAAACCGCGCTGGCCAAGATCAACACCGTCAACGACGCGTACAAGGTCGCGCTGAACAATGCCATCAGCGGCTTGAACTCCGGCGATCGCGATCTGCTCGCCAGCCGCCTGCGCGAGCTCGTCGAACCGCAGTCCAACTACTATCAATCGTTGGACGAATTGAGCACCCTGGAAGCCAAAGAGGTGCATGCTTCCGTCGAACAGAACGCCGCCTTGTATCGCAATATCCGCTTGCTGCTGGCGATCATCGCCGTGGCGGCACTGGTGATCGTGGCAGCGGTGGCGATGACCATCTCGCGATCGATCATCCGTCCGCTCGGCGAAGCCGCCGCCTGTGCCGATGCAATCGCGCAAGGCGACCTCACCTATCCGATCAAGGCGCAGGGCCGCGATGAAGTGGCCGCCATGATGCGCTCGCTCGAAGCCGCCGTGGTGCAGATCAGCCAGATCGTCGGTCGCGTCAAAACTGCCGCCTCGCATATCACCGTTGCCAGCGCCGAATTGGCGCAAGGCAATGCGGACTTGTCGCAACGCACGGAAGAGCAAGCCGCGTCCTTGCAGGAAACGGCCGCCAGCATGGAGCAGCTGACGTCCACGGTTCGCCACAATAGCGACAATGCACGTCAGGCCAGCCAACTGGCGGAAGGCGCTGCGCGCATTGCCAACGAAGGGGCGACCGTGGTCAGCGGCGTGGCATCGACGATGCAGACCGTCGACGGTCAATCGAAGAAAGTCGCCGATATCGTCGGCATCATCGACAGCATCGCGTTCCAGACCAATATCCTGGCCCTGAACGCCGCGGTGGAAGCCGCCCGCGCCGGCGAGCAAGGCCGTGGCTTCGCCGTGGTGGCGGGGGAAGTCCGGACGCTCGCGCAACGCAGCGCGGCCTCGGCCCGTGAAATCAAGGAACTGATCGAAAAGACTGTTTCCGGGATCGGTGATGGCGTCGATCAAGTCACGCAGGCGCAATCGACGATGGGTCAGATGTCCAACGCGGTGCGGCGCGTCACCGACATCATGGGCGAAATCTCCGCCGCCTCCAGCGAGCAAAGCAACGGCATCGAGCAGGTGAACCGGGCGGTCGTGCAGATGGACGAGGTGACGCAGCAGAACGCGGCCTTGGTGGAGCAGGCTGCGGCGGCAGCCCAATCGCTGGCCCGTCAGGCCGACGAGTTGAGCCTTGCCGTTGCAGTGTTCCGCACCGAGGCCGGCGCAGGGTCCATGAGTGCGTCCATGAGCGCATCATCGGATAAGGCAGAGATGTCGGGCGCCACGCCGGCCTGGCAGCCGATGACCGCGTAAAGCCGCGGTAAAGACATAGCAAAACGCCAACGCGGCGCAGGGCCCATTCAAAGGGCGCTACGCCGCGTTGGCGTTTTCGGTTTCACTCGCCGTAAAAACAGCAGGCAAACGCCATCAACGCTGTCGCGATGTGGCGCGCGGCTTTATCCCATGCTGCGATGGCTCAATACGAAGTTATGCAGCGCGAGCTTGGCTTCCATCGGCAGGTCCTCGAACTCCAGACCGTATTCGAAACCAACGCCATCATCGCTACTGCCGTCGGCGACCTTCACATTCCGGATCGTGCTTTCGGCCTCGACGCAGACCGTGGACGCATGCATATCGAGATAGAAGCGCACGATGATGCGTTCGCCTGCCCCGCCGATCGGGTGCTGGGTCGATAGGGCCATGCCAAGCTCGCTGATGTCGTTGGCGATGCCCATGCCGCGCTCCAGTACCTTCATGGCCGGGATCGGCGCGGACTTGCGCGCGAAGATCACCGGGAAGCGCGTCTTGATCCGCTCGGCGCGGCGTTCGCGCACGCGACGGATGCTGCGTGGCTTGGACAGGATCACATACGGCGTCGGCGAATGACTGACGTGTTCGACGTCGCAGATAAAGAGATAGACCGCGCGTGCCGATACGGCGACCACCTGCACGGTATCGCGCGCCTCGATCGCGAGACGGCCGGTGCTCGATGCCGGCGGCGTGATGAAGATCGCCTCGTTCGGTGCCATGCCGATCACGCGGCTACCGCAAGCGGCCTCCACGCCATTTAGCCGGCTGCGCACGCCCAGGCGGGAACCGATCTTCAGGCCCATATCGAGCAACTTGATCGCGCCTGTCCCAGCCGCGCCCTCGTCGCCGCGCTCGCCGCCCATCGGGAACACGCCGGAACCGTAATCGCAATGCGGCTCGAATTGTTCGAACAGGAAATCCCGATCGCGCTCGCTGGGCAGGATCGCACCGGCATCCAGCAGCAATGCTCCCCCGACATCGCAGATGCGCCATGCAAGGGGGCGACCGATCGGCACATCTTCCGGATTGAGCGGGCCGGGCTTGACGTCGAAGTCGGAGGTCTCGATATCGAGCAAGACCGCGTCATCGGCGGCATCGAGTCCTTCGAACGGATCGGCGTCCGCGTCCCGCGTCGGCATGGCCATGGCCGGCGCGGCCGTGGGCCAGGCCGGTGCCGCCGGGCGACGCTCGGGCGCTGCCGGTGCGGGCGATGCCGGAGCTGCCGGAGCAGGCGTCCTTGAGCGTGGAGCGCCTGCGAAATTCGGCAAGGATTTCCCGGCGGATTTTTGGCCGATGAGCGTCGGTTCCTCGCGCCGCATCAGACTCACTACTTTTTCGTGGTCGCCGTTCGAGGACGGTAAGCCGGTCGGTACCTTCACAGCCGATACTCTCTATGAAATCTCGCGTTGGCGGACGGTGACACCGGCGCCTACGTCATGCCGTCGACATCGATTCGACTGTCTTCGGCATGGTGCGGCGGGCGCGCGACCGGCCCTCTCCGGATTGCTCCGGTCTTTCGCTTGTCCTCGTCACCGACACCCGCGGCAACGTCCCTGGAAACGCTTTTTATACCGCCTTGACCGGTGCAGAAAGACTAGTCAATAACGACGTTTGCCAAGTAAGGAATGCGTTGTAATCGTAGCAGATATGTAAACGAACGTCTGTTTCTTCCGCGTGACAATTTCTTCTAATAAAGCGTTTTTTAACAGCAGTTTAGCTGTATGTGTCGGCGGGACCGGCACAGCGCGGAGACGTTCTGCGGGACGCAGTCTATCCCGCCTAATTGCGAGTGGGAAGCGCTGTCTGGAGCGTTGCTTTTCACTCATGCTTCGGCGTGACGCTATCGGAATGATTTTCCGCAACGGCACCACATTTCGCCGCTTTGACGATGACCGCAGAGTAGACCGACGGGTCGTCCGCATCGAAAGAGGCCCGGCCTTTGACAACATCGGGCGTCCTCAAATGGCCTTCTGTCAGTTTCGCATCGATAGCGGCGAGCGGGAAGCGCTTGCCGTCGGGAGAATAGGCCGACAAACAGAGCTTGCTCAGATCGAGCTTTTCTTCGGAAAGATAGGCCAGGCCGATGCGGAATTGCTTGGTATAGCGTGCCGTCGTGCCGGTCATCTTCGCGCTCTGCGCGTCAGGCTGCGAGTACACGACCACAAGATCGAGATCCGGCTCATTGGCCCAGGCGGAGAGCGGGGTCATGACAAGTAAACAGCTTGTTATCGCGGCGCGTGGTTTCATTCGGATTCCTTATTGATTACTTCACGGAAGACCTTAGCAGCTTTGCCAGACCGATGGTAGGCGCCGATTCTTATTCAACAGATACGGAAGCCGCAGAAGCAATGCGGCAAGCGAAGGCGGCGCAGCATTGCCGATACGCCCCTATCGCACGCTACAGACATGCAAACGGACGGGGGGGGGGGCCGCAAACACAAAAAGAAAAAGAAAAAGCCCTACAGACGTTAATCTGTAAGGCTTCGAATTCTCTTGGTCGGGGCGAGAGGATTTGAACCTCCGACCACCTGCACCCCATGCAGGTACGCTACCAGGCTGCGCTACGCCCCGAAAGAACGCAATTATAACCACTCCGTTCCATTCGAACAAGCGCCACGCGTCAACAAATCATCAAGTTTCTTGTTCCGGCGAATGCATCGGCGTCGCGTCGTTGCCAAAGTCGAATTCGAGCTCTTGCGCGGCGTCGCCGGTCTCGGGCGATGACGGTACATTCGTGACCGCGCTTGCTGCCCCGCTCGCTGCTAATTTCGTGCCTTGGCGACCTGCCGACTTCGCGGCGGCCTTCGCGGCAACCTGCTCGGCGGCGGCGCGCAGCGCGTCACGCACTTCGACAATGTCGCTACGTAAGCGGTCCAGATCGACCGCCGCCCCACCCTGCGCGCCAGAGGACGATGCCCCGCCCTCATCTACGCCGCCGCCAAGCGCCTTTGCAACGCCGCCTTCGGGCCATGCCTGTACGACATCGAGATCGTCTTCCTCGTCATGCGCGTGCGCGCCGCCCGACAGCCTATTGCGCGCCCCGTTGATCGTGAAGCCCTGCTCATAGAGCAAGTCCCGAATGCGGCGGATAAGCAATACTTCGTGATGCTGATAATAGCGGCGATTGCCGCGACGCTTGACCGGCTTGAGCTGCGTGAACTCCTGCTCCCAATACCGCAGGACATGTGGCTTCACGCCACATAGCTCACTGACTTCGCCTATCGTGAAATAGCGTTTCGCCGGAATCGGCGGAAGCGGTAGGGCAACAGCGGCAGCTTTATCCATGGTTAGCGCGAGGGGTCAGCGGCGATCAGCCTGGGCATCCATGGCGCCACCGTTCAGCGAACGAAAGCCGTCTTGGACGTTCCACCTTCAACCAGACCTTTCAGCTTCTGGCTCGCATGGAAGGTCACTACCCGACGCGCCGCAATGGGAATGGCTTCGCCGGTCTTCGGATTCCGGCCAGGGCGTTGCGGCTTGTCACGCAACTGGAAGTTGCCGAACCCCGACAGCTTCACACACTCCCCGCTTTCCAACGCGCTGCGCAACACGTCGAAAAAAGCCTCGACCATGTCCTTCGCTTCACGCTTGTTCAATCCCACATTATCGAACAGCAATTCGGCCAATTCGGCCTTCGTCAAGGTTGGCGTCTCGGACACATTCGCGCCCACACCGCTCGCCGATTCACGGGCTAGCGTGCTGCGCTGGGCCGACACCAAAGCCTCGAATTCACTGGAGTCCATTTCATTCATATCAAATACCGGATGCCACCAGGCATCCTCGCCGTTGTCGTTTCCCTAGTTGGATGCTCAGAATCCGATCGGAAACACGTCGGGCACACTGCGCACCGCGCGGTGATGTGCGTCGGGATGACGGTCGTGCCATGTCCCTTCTACCCCGCGCCGCGTCTCGGATTACGATCAATCCGTTCAGACGAGACGCGTCGGTCACATCGCACTGTGCCACTCTCCGTCCATCAACCACGCAGCCGCGCGCCAAAATCTCGCGCCAATCGGTCGACGAGGATCTGCACGGCCGCATCGGCCGCACCCTCCTGAAGCGTCCCGCCAGTATCTTGCAAGCCAATTCTGAAAGCAAGGCTTTTCTCGGTCGCTGCCAAGCCACCGGATTGCCCATCCTTCGGGCGAAATTCATCAAACAAAGCAATATGTTGCACAATCTGGCAAGCCGGGTCGCGACGCGCTTCCTGCAGTGCATCCAGCAGCGCTTGCACCCCCACTTCGCGGTTCACGACAACGGCAATATCGCGTCGCGCAGGCGGGAATTTAGACACCGATGACGGATCTGGCAACGCCCGATTCGACAGTGCCGATACGTCTACTTCAAACACCACCGGCGCGCGCGGTAAATCATATTTGCGCTGCCAACTCGGATGCAGTTCCCCGATCCAGCCCACGACCTTGCCATCCACTTCCACGCGGGCGCTGCGCCCCGGATGCAAAGCCGGATGCTCGGCCGACACAAAGCGCGGTACCACCGGTGCAAACAGCGCTTCCAGATCGCCCTTCACGTCGAAGAAATCGACCTGACGCGCCGCCTCGCCCCACTGCTCGTCGGCCACGGCGCCATACGCCAGCGCGCCCAGCTTCACCGGCTGTGCAATCCCGGCAATCGCCATCGGACCCGCCGCCAATGCGGCGTCACGGATAAACACGCGGCCCAATTCGAACACGCGCACCCGATCCGCGCGGCGGCTCAGGTTGTGCTTCAACACTTCGACCAGGCTGCCGATCAGCGTGCTGCGCATCACCGACAACTGACTCGCGATCGGGTTCAGCAGCTTGATCGGTGCGGCGTTCGCCGCGAAGTCCGTCTCCCACTGCGCATCGACGAAACCGAAGCTGACCGTCTCGGCGTAATCGCGCGCGGCGGTACGGTGCCGGATGTCGTGCGACGAACGATGCGTTTCATCGGTCCCGCGCATCTGGTTCGGTGCCATCGGCGCGCGCGACGGAATCTTCTCGAAACCGTAGATACGCGCGACTTCCTCGATCAGATCTTCCTCGATCTCGATATCGAAACGATAGGACGGCGGCGTGACGGAGAACACCTCGCCGTCCTGCGTGAACGACAAATGCAGCCGCGTGAAAACGTCCTTGACGATCTCGGCGTCCAAGGGGATGCCGATGATGCGTTCGGCGCGCGAGACGCGCATCGTCACCGGCGCGCGCTGCGGCAGATTGACGATCTGGTCGTCGATCGGACCGACCTGGCCGCCACACACGTCCACCAACAGACGGGTGATCCACTCGAGATGCTCGACCGTCGTCGCGTAATCCACGCCGCGCTCGAAGCGGTGTGCCGCATCCGTCGAGAAGTTATAACGGCGACCGCGACCGCGCACGCTGTCCGGCCACCAGAAGGCGGCTTCCACATAGATGTTCGTCGTGTCCAACGTCACCGCGGTACTGTCGCCGCCCATGATGCCGGCAAGACTTTCGACGCATTCCGCGTCGGCGATGACGCCCACCGTTTCGTCCAGCGTGACGGTGTTGCCGTTCAACAGCTTCAACGTCTCGCCGGCCTTGCCCCAACGGACATCCAGATCGCCATGAATCTTGTCGAGATCGAAGACGTGCGTCGGACGACCCAGTTCGAGCATCACGTAATTCGAGATGTCGACCAGCGCGGAGACACTGCGCTGCCCGCAACGCTCGAGGCGCCGCGCCATCCAGTCCGGCGTCTTCGCGCGTGCATTGACGCCACGAACCACGCGTCCCGAGAAGCGGCCGCACAGATCCGGCGCGCTGATGGTGACCTTGCGCAATTCGTCCAAGGTCACCGCCACCGGCGTGAACGTCTCGCGTTGCATCGGCGCGCCGGTGATGGCGGCCACTTCACGCGCGATACCGTGCACGGACAGACAATCAGCTTTGTTCGGCGTCAGCTTGACTTCGAACACCTGGTCGTCGAGATCGAGATACTCGCGGATCGACACGCCAACCGGCGCGTCGTCGGCCAGAATCATCAGGCCGCCATGATCCTCGGACAGCTTCAGCTCGCGCGCCGAGCACAACATGCCCGCGCTTTCGACGCCGCGCAACTTGCCCAGCTTGATCTTGAACGGATCGCCACCGGCTTCGGCGGGCGGCAGTTCGGCCCCCACCAGCGCGGCAGGCACCTTGATCCCGACGGCGACATTCGGCGCGCCGCACACGATCTGCAGCGGCTCACCCTGCCCGACATCGACGCGGCAGACATTCAGGCGATCGGCATCGGGATGCTTCTGGATCTCGAGCACGTGTCCGATCACGACCTTCGTGAAAGGCGCCGCCGCCGGCGTCATCCCTTCCACTTCGATACCGGACATCGTCAAGGCGTGCGCGAGCGCTTCCGTCGACAAAGGCGGGTTGACGACTTTTCTCAGCCAGGATTCTGGGAATAACATCTTGTTCGTTTCCTTGTTGCAATCTCGATCCGAGATGCGCGCTATGCACTGCAGCCCTCTCGGGCGTTCGTCGAAGCGGGCCTCGCGCGGACCGAGCTCGCGTCGAACATCGCCGCGCATCGCGCGATCCGATCGGTTCGACAGCTATCGAAGGACGGTGTCGATGGCTACGGGTGTATGCACACGCATGCGCCACGCCTCATGCCACCGTCCCGCCGGCGTTACGCGAACTGCTTGAGGAAGCGCAGGTCGTTTTCGAAGAACGGCCGCAGATCCTGCACGCCATAACGCAGCATCGTCAGACGCTCCAGACCGCTGCCGAAAGCAAAACCGACAAAGCGCTCCGGATCCAGGCCCATATTGCGCACGACGGTGGGATGCACCTGCCCCGCGCCGGAGATTTCGAGCCAACGGCCGGCATTCGCACCGCGCTCGAACTTCATATCGATTTCCGCCGACGGTTCCGTGAACGGGAAGTACGACGGGCGGAAACGCACGACGATATCGTCGCGTTCGAAGAACTGGCGCAGGAAGTCCGTATAGACGCCCTTCAAGTCGGCAAAGCTGACGTTCTCGTCGATCCACAGGCCTTCGACCTGGTTGAACATCGGCGAGTGCGTCGCGTCGCTGTCCACGCGATAGGTCCGACCCGGCACGATCACCTTGATCGGCGGCGTATGCGTACGCGCGTAACGCACCTGCATCGGACTCGTGTGCGTGCGCAGCAGCAGCGGACGGCCCTGCTCGTCCTTGTCCTCGATATAGAACGTATCCTGCATCGAACGCGCAGGATGATTCTCGGGGCTGTTCAGCGCCGAGAAATTGAACCAATCGTTTTCGATTTCCGGACCATCGGCCACGTCGAAACCAATCGACGCGAAGATGCGCTCCACGCGTTCACGGGTCTGCATCACCGGGTGCAACGTACCGGTCTGCGCACGACGACCCGGCAGCGTCACATCGATCGCTTCGGCCGTCAGCCGCTGGTTCAGCAAGGCATCCGCCAGTGCCTGGCGCCGCGCATTCAAGCCATTCTCGATGGCTTGTTTCGCGACATTGATCCGCGCCCCTTCCTGCTTGCGCACTTCCGGATCAAGCTTGCCCAGGCCCTTGAGCAGCTCGGTCAGTTGTCCCGCCTTGCCGAGATACTTGGCCTTTTCATTTTCGAGCGCCACGACGTCATTGCATTGCGCAAAGCCGTCCAGCGCGACCGTCACAATCTGGTCCAGGTCCATAAATCTCTTTTTGATGCGCCGCCGTCATTGCCATGCGGGCCATCCAATCCGGATCGTGCATTCCGGTCTTCGATCCGCGCGACGCATGCGGTATCGAAACCCGTCCATGCCATCGCTCCCGGTGGACTGATAACGTCGGCGAAATATTCGTCGCCTGATGGGCCTACTCACCACCCTGCAAGGTCAACAAAAAAGGGGGCCACCAGCCCCCTTTCCCGCACTACAGCGCGATACCGCCGCGCTTGCCATCCGGAAAGCGATGGCAGAACGTCGCGTGCACGTCGGACTGCACGGCACGCGCTGTCCTTTACGCTGCTTGCACTTCCTTCACGCGAGCAACGATTGCAGCAAATGCCGGCTTGTCGAAGATCGCCATGTCGGACAGAACCTTACGGTCCAGCTCGATAGCCAGCTTCTTCAAACCGTTCATGAACACGCTGTACGTCACGCCATGCTCACGCGATGCCGCATTGATACGTGCAATCCAAAGCGCACGGAACACGCGCTTCTTGTTGCGACGATCGCGGTATGCGTATTGGCCGGCACGCATGACGGCCTGCTTGGCGATACGATAAACGTTATTGCGACGGCCGCGGAAACCCTTGGCCTTGACAATGATCTTCTTGTGACGGGCCCGCGCTGTGACCCCGCGTTTTACTCTAGGCATGGAATGCTCCTATTTGCAGGGTTAAGCGTACGGCATCATCGCGCGCACGGACGCGACGTCCGATGCGTGGACACCTTCGGTACCACGAAGTTGACGCTTGTTCTTCGTCGTCTTCTTGGTCAGGATGTGGCGCTTGAAGGCTTGACCGCGCTTGACGGTACCGCCCGGACGCACGACAAAGCGCTTGGAGGCGCTTTTCTTCGTCTTCATCTTCGGCATGAGAACCTACTCCAACTCTTTGGCATGAGATCAGGTGTCCGGCTTCCGCCGTCCTTGCTTGACCCGATCTCACTTGTTTTCGCGATACCGCGCGATGCGCACTGCACGCACCCTCGCCGTACCGCCCCCGGCAACCTGACTGCGTCGACGGAGCCCTGCACGTCACCTGCACGCCGGTGCTTCACGAATAGGCGGCGCTCCAGAAAAAATCCAGCACGCCGACCCTTCACGTCACACCCGTTCAACCGCGTCCAGGTAACGCTTACTGCTTTTACTTCTTTCGCTTGGCGCCGATCACCATGACCATCTGGCGACCTTCCATCTTCGGCATCTGCTCGACCTGACCGACTTCTTCCAGATCCGTGCGCAGGCGCTCGAGCATGCGCATGCCAATTTCCTGGTGCGCCATTTCGCGACCGCGGAAACGCAGCGTGATCTTCGCCTTGTCACCTTCCTCGAGGAAGCGCGTCAAGTTACGCAACTTGACGTGGTAGTCGCCGTCATCGGTACCCGGACGGAACTTGACTTCCTTGACTTCGACGATCTTCTGCTTGAGCTTCGCCTCGTGTGCCTTCTTCGACTCTTGGTATTTGAACTTACCGTAGTCCATCAGGCGGCACACCGGCGGTGCGGCGTTCGGCGCGATTTCCACCAGGTCGACATCGGCTTCGCTGGCGAGCCGTATCGCTTCTGCCAGTTTCACGATGCCCAGCGGCTCGTTCTCGACGCCATTCAGACGCACTTCAGGTGCGAAGATTTCACCGTTCAGACGATGAGACTTTTCCGTAGCGATGTTAGGTTTCCCCTATGATCGTTAAAATGCGATGCGGTGGTGCGCAGGCTTATTGGTAGGTCCGGATTTCTTCCAGAAGCCGGGCCGAAAAAGCGTCCACAGCCATGGTGCCCAGATCTACATTGCCCCGCGCACGCACCGCGACGGTTTGCGATTCGCGTTCCTTTCCGCCTACGACGAGCAGATAAGGAATCTTCTGCATAGTATGCTCGCGTATTTTATAGCTTATCTTTTCATTGCGCAAATCAAGCTCCGCCCTAACCCCTTGTTTTTGCAACGTTTGGGCAACAGCTTGCGCATAATCAGCCTGATCGCTAGTGATATTCATCACGACGACCTGTACCGGCGCCATCCAGGCGGGCATCGCGCCGGCGTGGTTTTCGATCAACATGCCGAGGAAACGCTCGAATGAACCGATGATCGCCCGGTGCAACATGACCGGCCGCTTACGCGAATTATCCTCGGCCACGTACTCCGCATCCAGACGCTCCGGCAGCACAAAATCGAGCTGCAGCGTGCCGCACTGCCAGGAACGACCGATCGCATCCTTGATGTGATATTCGATCTTCGGGCCGTAGAAGGCGCCCTCACCCGGCAATTCCTCCCACGACAGACCGCACTTGCGCAGCGCTTCGCGCAGCCCTTCCTCGGCACGATCCCACTGGGCGTCGTCGCCGGCGCGCTTCTCCGGACGCAGCGACAACTTGACCGCAACGTCCTTGAAGCCGAAATCCTTGTAGATCTGCATCGTCAATTCGTTGAAGGCGATCGCCTCCGAATTGATCTGATCTTCGGTACAGAAAATGTGTGCATCGTCCTGGACGAAACCGCGCACGCGCATCAGGCCGTGCAAGGACCCCGACGGCTCGTTCCGGTGACAGGAACCGAACTCGGCAAAACGCAGCGGCAGGTCGCGATACGAGCGCAGACCATGGTTGAACACCTGCACATGGCCCGGACAGTTCATCGGCTTGACCGCGTACTCGCGCTTCTCCGACTCCGTGACGAACATATTCTCGCGATAGTTGTCCCAGTGCCCCGAGCGCTCCCACAGCGACTTGTCCATCACCATCGGGGTCTTAATCTCGCTGTACCCCGACGCGTTCAACCGCAAGCGCATGTACTGTTCGACGGCCTGCCAAAGCGCCCAGCCCTTCGGGTGCCAGAACACCATGCCTGGCGCTTCTTCCTGCAGATGGAACAGGTCCAACTGCTTGCCGAGCTTGCGGTGATCGCGCTTTTCCGCTTCTTCGAGCATATGCAGATAGGCTTCCTGGTCTTCCTTCTTGGTCCAGGCGGTACCGTAAATCCGCTGCAGCTGCTCGTTGTTGGCGTCGCCGCGCCAATAAGCGCCGGCCACCTTCATCAGCTTGAACACCTTCAACTTGCCGGTGCTCGGCACGTGCGGGCCACGACACAGATCCGTGAAGCCGCCATGCGAATAGAGTTTGATTTCCTCGTTGCCCGGGATTGCCGCGATCAGTTCGGCCTTGTACTTTTCACCGATGCCGGCGAAATAGGCAACCGCCTCGTCACGCGACACGACGCGACGCGACACCGGCTCGTCACGCTTGGCCAGTTCCTGCATGCGCTTCTCGATCTTTTCCAGATCTTCCGGCGTGAACGGCCGCGAATAGGCGAAGTCGTAGTAGAAGCCGTTATCGATGACCGGGCCGATCGTGACCTGCGCCTCGGGATACAGATCCTTGACCGCATAGGCCAGCAAGTGCGCGGCAGAGTGGCGCACGATATCGAGGCCTTCCGGGTCCTTGTCGGTGATGATCGCCAACGCGACGTCGCGATCGATCAGGGCGGAGGTATCCACCTCCTGGCCATCGATCTTGCCGCCCAACGCGGCCTTGGCCAAGCCAGGACCGATCGACGCCGCGACTTCCGCCACGGTCACCGGTTGCGCATACTCGCGCACGGAACCATCAGGCAAGCGTACCGAAATCATGCTGCTCTCCCATCCCGCCCTTCGGCGCGGATCAATTGATTCATACTGCGCAGCCGCCGATGCCTTCCGCGCGACGCCCGTCAGACGTCACTGCAAAACCCATCGGCAAAACGCCAATTTCAACAGGCAAAAAAAAAGCGGCCCCTGATGGGGCCGCATTTCATTTTCGCGATATCGATAAACGAACTGAACCGGTCCCTATCAGGATTCCTGAGTCGTACCGGTCAGCGTTCGCAGGAACATCCTATTTCCTCGTCACCTTCGTCTATCGGGCACCGCATCCGGACTGTACCGCTTCGACATCAATCCGGACTTACATCACTTACTGCGAATTCGTTGGTAGGCTCGATTGGATTCGAACCAACGACCCCCACCATGTCAAGGTGGTGCTCTAACCAACTGAGCTACGAGCCTAAAGAAGCAATATTGTAGAGCATCTGTAGAAAGTTGCAAGGATTATTTTCACACCCCCTGCTGATCACCTGCCACCTGCTCCACCGCGCCTTTGCTTCACAACCGACGCGAGGCCCGAATCATACCCGAAATTTCAGATAATACAAGTAGTGCGCGACGACATTGTTCGGCACTTCGCACTTCGACGGTGAAATGCATATACGCGTGGTGCCGTTTCGAGACCGTATTGACGCCGACGACGTTGATTTTCTCGCGTGCGAAGATGTCCGAGATGTCCCGCAGCAGGCCCTGGCGATCGGTGGCCTCGATCATCAGATCGACCGGATAGACGGTATCGCCACGGCCGCCGATCGCTTCGTCGGACCACGCGGTCTCCAGCACCCGCTCGGGCGCTTCCGTCGCCATGCGCGCAAACGTCGGGCAATCGGTACGGTGGATCGATACGCCCTTCCCCCGCGTCACGAAGCCCGCGATGCCGTCGGGCGGCGCCGGGCGGCAGCACCGCGCGAGTTGCGTCATCAACGCGCCGACGCCGACCACCAATACCCCGCTGGACGCGCCGCTGGCCACGCTGCGCCCGCTGCTGGACTTCGCGACGATCTCCGGCTGCTCGTCCACCGGCGGCGGCCCGTCGTGCAGCGCCTGCTCGACCTGGCGCAGACTGAACTCTTCCTTGCCGACGACGACGAACAGCGCTTCCGGCGACTTGAAGCCGAGCTTGCTCGCCAGATCGTCCAGGCTCACCGACGTCTTGCCTTCGCGCTGCAGCGTCTTTTCCACCATCGCGCGGCCGGTCGCGACGCTCTCCTGCAAGTCCAGCGCATTGAACCAGTTGCGCACCTTTTGCCGCGCGCGCGGGCTCTGCAGATAGCCGAGGTTCACATTCAGCCAGTCGCGCGACGGGCCGCCCTGCTTGACGGCGATGATCTCGACGGTCTGACCATTGCGCAGCGGCGTGTTCAACGGCACCATCGCGCCATCGACGCGCGCACCCCGGCAACGGTGCCCGAGATCGGAGTGCAGGTGATAGGCGAAGTCGACCGCCGTCGCCCCTTGCGGCAAGGCGATCACGCGCGCCTGCGGCGTCAGCACATAGATATGGTCGTCGACCGGCGTCTGCTTGATCTGCTCCCACGCCCGCGAGGCGCTTTCCGGCCGGTCGAGGCGCGCGGCGTTGCCGTCCGATCCTTCGTCCTGCCCCTCGCCGCGGTCGCCGGCGATATCGTCCTTCCAGGCCAGCAATTGGCGCAGCCAGGCGATCTTCTCGTCGTAGCGCTCGTCCGCCGCGAACTGCCCGGCGTACCCGCGCGTTCCCGCTTCCTTGTAGCGCCAATGCGCTGCCACGCCGTACTCGGCGAACTCGTGCATTTCGCGGGTGCGGATCTGCACCTCGAAGGCACGACCGTCGTCACCGATCACCACCGTGTGCAGCGACTTATAGCCGTTCGGCTTGGGCCGCGAGATGTAGTCGTCGAATTCCTTCGGAATCGGCTGCCACATATTGTGGACGATCCCGAGCACGGCATAGCAATCCTTCACGTCACGGACGATGACGCGGAAGGCACGCACGTCGTACAGCTCCGAGAAGTCCAGATCCTTGCCGCGCATCTTGCGCCAGATGCTGTAGATATGCTTTGGACGGCCACTGACTTCCGCGACGATGTCGGACTGCGCGAGTTCCGCGCGCAGCTGTTCGATCGCGGCGGTGACATACGCTTCGCGCTCGATACGCTTCTCGTCGAGCAAACGCGCGATGCGCTTATAGGTGTCCGGATCCTCGAAGCGGAACGCCAGGTCTTCCAGCTCCCACTTCACCTGCCAGATGCCGAGACGATTTGCCAGCGGCGCATAGATTTCCAGCGTCTCGCGAGCGAGATCCGGCGTTGGCGCCGTCTTCGAGGCCGCGTGGTGGCGCAGCGTCTGGAGCCGCGAGGCGAATCGGATCAATACGACGCGGATGTCTTGCGCGAACGCCAGCAATAACTTGCGCAACGACTCCACGTGAGCGCGCCGCGCCGCCTCGGCGTCGCGGTCCAGGCTCTTGCCCTTCTCGGCCGCCCGCACGCCGACGACGCCGAGTTGGGACAGTTTTCGCACATCGGCAATCAGGCGCAGCACCTCGGCGGCCATCGGCTCGCCGAGCAAGGCCGTGATGCTGTCGGTCCGATCGGCGATCGGATACAGCACGGCGGCCAGCAACGACGGCAGGTCCGCGTCGAGCGAGGCCAGGATACGGGACGTGCCGGCAGCGTGATCGACAACCGATTCGCCCGACTTCATCGTCGCATCCGACGCCACATCGCGGACGAGCGACCGCGCCGCCTCCAACAGGGGCGAAGCCTCGGGCGGAGTGCCCAGCGCCGGGAGAGACGATGCGTTGTGTGCTGTATCCATGAAATTCATCAAGACCGATGACCTGCCAAGCCTACTCTCGGTCAGTCCTTCTGTGCGGCAACCACGACGATTTCGACCAGGCAGGCGGGATTCGCCAGCTTGGCTTCCACCGTTGCGCGCGGCGGCGTGTGACCGGCCTCGACCCACTCGTCCCAGGCACGGTTCATTTCCGGGAAATAGGTCAAGTCGGCGATATAAATCTGCACCGACAGCAGATGGGCCTTGTCGCTGTTCGCTTCACCCAGCAGGCGATCGATATGCCCGAGGACCTCGACGGTCTGCGCATAAGCATCGGCGGTCGTGTCTTCGGCGATCTGGCCCGCCAGATAGACGGTACGGTTGAAAATCGCGGTCTCGGAGAGACGCGCGCCGACGTGATGACGAACGATCGACATGCAATGGATCCCTGAAAAGGTGGAAATGGCGAACTCACTCGCCATTTTAAGCGACGCAGCCGCTATTCCGTCAGGACGCGTGCAAAAACTGCGTAAGCAGACCGGTCTGCGCCGGATCGACAAACGTCGGCGCGTGTCCGACACCGGGGACGGTCACGCTGGAAAACCGCGGACCGCAGGCGAGCATGCGAGCCAGCGTCTGCGCGGAAAACAGATCGGACTCGGCGCCTCGCACGATCAGCGTGGGACAGCGGATCGATTCGAACGCGTGCCACATCCCGGCCTCGGCCGCCTCGAGCATCGCCGCATCCAAGGTGGCCGCCATTTTGAACGCATCGGCAATGCCCGGATCGGCACGGATCGCATAGCCGGCAATGCCGCCATCGGCGCCATAGACCCTTTTCAGCAACGGCGCATTCAAGGCGCGCCATTGCTCGGGCGTATGCGGACCGAAGCCGGTACTGTGCGCCACCAGATAATCGACGCCCTCCTGCGCGGTCGCAAACATCGGCATCGCCGGCGTCTGCCGCGGCGCACCCGAAGCGGCCTCGGACGGCGCCGCCGCGGTGACATTGCGCGTCGCCACCTCGTCCAGATAGGCGCGCAGGCGAAGCAGCGACGAAGGCTCGATATGCGGACCGACATCGTTGATCACCATGCGCGCGATCGGCGTGATCGGCATGGCCGCCAGCAGCATGCCGATCAGGCCGCCCATCGACGTGCCCACGTAAGCAAGGCGCGTCAGATGCAGTTGCGTGAACAGTGCCAGCATATCGCCGACGTATTGCGGCAGGATATAACCGGCCGGGTCGCGCAACCAGTCAGACTTTCCCCGCCCCACGACATCGGGACAGATAACCCGGTGCGTCTGTGCCATCCGCGACGCCAGCACGTCGAAATCGCGGCCGGTCCGACTCAAGCCATGCACGCAGACGAGCACGCGTGGATTGTCCGGATCGCCCCACTCGACATAGGCCATGCGATGCGTGCCGGACGGGCTGGCACAGACGATCGTGCCATGGCGGGGAGCCGGGCTCATGCGTCGGCGTCGGGCGGCAGCGCCTGCGTCGTGGCGCTGACCGTCTCCGCGAAATGCACCGGCGCGCCGGTCTTTTGCCGCACGATATCGGGCGTCACGTCCGGTGCGAGTTCGACCACCTGCAAACCGTCGTCGGTCACGTCGATCACGCACAGATCGGTGATGATGCGATCGACCACGCCCAGACCGGTCAACGGCAAATTGCATTCGGGCAGGATCTTGTGCCCGTCGCCCTTTGCGACATGTTCCATCAGCACGACGACGCGGCGCACGCCCGCCACCAGATCCATCGCGCCGCCCATGCCTTTGATCATCTTGCCGGGAATCATCCAATTGGCGAGATCGCCGCGCGCGCTTACCTGCATCGCCCCGAGGATCGCCAGATCGACATGGCCGCCGCGGATCATCGCAAAGGAATCCGCCGAGGAGAAAAACGAGGAGCCGGGCAGCGTCGTCACCGTTTCCTTGCCAGCGTTGATCAGATCCGCATCGATCTGCTCGGCGGTGGGCGACGGGCCGATGCCGAGCAGGCCGTTCTCGGATTGCAACCAGACCTCGACGTCGGACGGCACGTAGTTCGCCACCAGCGTCGGCAGACCGATACCGAGATTCACATAGAAGCCGTCTTCGAGTTCCTGGGCGGCACGGGCCGCCATTTGTTCACGTGTCCAAGGCATGCTCGCTATTCTCCAGGGTCAGGTGGCGCTGGCCGATGCACGGATGACGCGCTTCTCGATGCGCTTCTCCGGATGGGCGTTGACGACGATCCGTTGCACGAAAATGCCGGGGGTATGAATGGCATCGGGGTCGAGCTGACCGACGTCGACCAACTCTTCCACTTCGGCAATCGTGACGCGGCCCGACATCGCGCAGAGCGGATTGAAATTTCGCGCGGTGGCCCGGAAGATCAAGTTCCCGGCACGATCGCCCTTCCACGCCTTGACCAGCGCGACGTCGGCGCGCAGCGACGGTTCGAGCACGTGGTCGACGCCGTCGAAGGCACGCACCTCCTTCCCTTCGGCGACCATCGTCCCCACGCCGGTTCGTGTGAAGAAGGCGGGGATACCGGCGCCGCCGGCCCGCAGCTTCTCGGCCAGCGTGCCCTGCGGCGTAAATTCCAGCTCCAGCTCGCCGGCGAGGAATTGCCGCTCGAACTCCTTGTTCTCGCCGACATACGACGAGATCATCTTGCGAATCTGCCGACTCTCCAGCAATAGTCCGAGGCCGAATCCGTCGACGCCGGCGTTATTGCTGATGCAGGTCAAATCCTTGACGCCGCTGTCGCGCAGCGCGGCGATCAGCGCCTCCGGAATGCCGCACAGGCCGAAGCCCCCTACGGCCAGCAATTGACCGCCCCGTACGACGTCGGACAGCGCCGCCGCCGCACTCGGATACACCTTGTTCATCTGCCTCCTCCCGCAATAGATTCGTTCGAGATAGGCTGCCGCTGCGCCAGGGCGCGTCCCGTCCGTCACATTCGCTACGTCCGTTCCGCGCCGCGTAGGGCAACCGGATTACGTCCGACCGCCGCACACGCCGCGGCGATCCCACAGACCGAGTCGTCGTGCGCCTATTGTTTGGCGCTTCAATCTTTTGTTCAGTGCAGCATAGCAGACGCTCACCCTGGAAGAGGCGCCCAGGATGCACATTGACAAAGGTTTACAGGAAAACCCCGATGACCGCTCAGGACGGCATCGACCCGTCGTATGAAAGGGATCGCAGGGGCAGCGCCCGCCGCGTGCCGCCGACTCAGGATGCCGCCGGCATGGGCAGGCGCGCGCGCAAGGCATCAGGCAATGCGACCGAGCGACCCGCGGCGTAGTTGGTCCACACCACCGTCGCGCCGCCTTGGGCGACGATATTTTCAGGGAGATCCGCTTGATCCTGACGCCGCACCTCGAAGCGGGTTTCCATACTGCTGCGTCCCGGTGGCCGCGCTTTCAGCGTACAGACGATATCGGCCGGATAGACCAGTTGCCGACGGTAGTTCATGAAAGCATGGACGACCGCGGGACCCTGCCCCTCCGGCCGCTGCAAGCCCATCGACTCGAGCCACAGGATGCGGACCTGGTCCATGTAGACGAAGTAGATGCTGTTGTTGACATGGCCGTAGGCATCCATATCGCCCCACCGGATCGTCAGGACGGTCTGGAAGACTTGCTGGAAGTCGCTTTCGTCGGCCGCCGCAGGACCCGAAGCGCCCGACGCCGACGCGCGCGCGGCATCGACGACGCCGCCGGCGGGGGAGGCTTTGGAAAGGAACGGCTCGGTCGGCCCGCTTGCATCGTTCATCGACACCTCCGTATTGGGATGATGGCAGGAACCGCTAAAATAGCACGGCCGTGCGCCAACCGAGATGAACGTCGCCGCGAGACGCGCCTTTCAGTCCTGGCTCGCGCGATCCGGTCGAGCTTCTCCGGCAACGCGAAGGCGGACCGTCGGCCTAACGTTCAAGACGTTCAAGGCTTCGCGGCGGGGACGCGTGGCGTATCGGTGCGCACGTCGGCATTCTGCGCGCGATGGCGCAGAGCATGATCGATCAAGACGAGTGCCACCACGGATTCGGCGATCGGCGTCGCACGGATCCCGACGCACGGATCATGACGGCCGAACGTCTCCACCGTCGCCGCCGCGCCATTCAGGTCGATCGACTCGCGCGGCACGCGGATGCTCGATGTCGGCTTGATCGCGATGGAAGCGACAATGTCCTGTCCGGTGCTGATGCCGCCCACGACGCCACCCGCATGGTTCGACGCGAAACCGTCCGCCGTGATTTCATCGCCGTGCTCGGAACCGCGCTGTCGCACGCTGTCGAAGCCGTCGCCGATTTCGACCCCCTTCACGGCGTTGATGCCCATCAGCGCATGCGCGAGATCGGCATCCAGGCGATCGAACAACGGCTCGCCCCAGCCCACCGGCACACCGCTCGCCACCACACGGATGCGCGCGCCGATCGAGTCGCCGTCCTTGCGCAACTGATCCATATACGCTTCGAGCTCCGGCACCAGCGCGGCGTTTGGGGCAAAGAAAGGATTGCCCGGGACGTCGTCCCAGGCGACAAACGGAATCTCGATCGGCCCGAGCGCGCTCATATGCGCGCGCACCTCGACGCCGATGCGCTCGCGCAGCCATTTCTTCGCCACGGCGCCGGCCGCCACCAGCGGCGCCGTCAGTCGTGCCGACGAGCGGCCGCCGCCGCGAAAGTCGCGAATCCCGTATTTCTGCCAGTACGGATAGTCGGCATGCCCCGGGCGGAACGTCTGCGCGATATTGCCGTAATCCTTGCTGCGCTGGTCCGTATTGCGAATCAGCAGGCCGATCGGCGTACCAGTCGTCTTGCCCTCGAAGACGCCGGAAAGGATCTCGACCTGATCGGCCTCCTGCCGTTGCGTCACGTGACGGGACGTGCCCGGACGGCGCCGGTCCAGTTCGATCTGGATGTCGGCTTCGGTCAGCGTCATGCCGGGTGGGCAGCCATCGATCACGCAGCCAATGGCCGGGCCATGCGATTCACCGAAGGTGGTGACTGTGAACAAAGTGCCGAGCGTGTTTCCGGACATGATGCGGGAGGCCTGCAGAAGAACGTGGGAAAGACAGGCATTTTACCGCACCCGCCGCACTCCGCCGCGGACTGTTGCCATCATGCCCGGTAACGTCACGCACAAGACGGCGATCACGACGGCGTTCGCCGCTGCGACAAGCAGGAAAAGCAAGGGCTGCGGGCCGCCCATGGCATCGAAGCCGAGCGCAAACATGGCTGCGGCGATGATGAACGCCGCATTCAATACCGAATTGGCCTGCGCGATCCGGGGACGATGCCGGATACCCGTACGTTGCTCGGCCAGCGCGTACAGCGGCACGCTGCACACGCCGCCCGTCATCGCCATCAAAAGCAAGTCGGACAGGATGCGCCAGTGTGCGACCCCACGCAAAAACGGCAGCAGATCATATAGCGCGCCGGCCTCCTGGCTCGGCGGCGGCCCCGGCAAGCCGTGCGACGCGAGATAAAGATCGATCGCGAACACGGTCACCCCGACGCCGCCCAATGGCACGAAACGCAAACCGCGTCGCATGTCGACAAGGCGCACACACATCGACACGCCGCCGCCCACGCCGGCGACCAGCACCGCCAGCAGCAAGGTCACCACGGCCGGTCCAGCGTGCAAGGTATCGCGTGCAAAACCGAAGAGGGACATCGTCATCAATGCCCCGACGGACCACAGCCAGGCAATACCGATCAGCGCTTTGGCGGCGATTCGATCGCGCGCGGCGTCGCGCAGACTGCGCCAGGCTTCCGTCAACGGATTCCAGCCGATACGCCGCCCTTGCTCCGGTGTACCCGGCTGGGCCGACGGCATCATCGAGGCGGACACCCGCCCGAGCAAAGCGGCACTGAGGCACAGCACGGCCAGTAGCATGCCGCCCGCCACCTTCGCGGCCACCATGCCGCCCACCGACATGCCCAACAAAATCGAGAAAAAGGTGCCGCTTTGTATCCAGCCGTTCCCCGCCACGATGTCTGCGCCACGCAAGTGGATCGGCAAATAGGCGTACTTCGCCGCCCGGAATAGCGTGGCGCGCAAGCCGAGCAATAGAACGCCGAAATCCAAAATGCGGGCGTCGTGCATCAGAAAGCCGGCGCTCGCGATGACCATGATCACGACTTCGAGCGTGTTCATGGCACGGATCACACGCGTGGGGTCGATCGTATCGGCGAGGCGTTCCGCGATCGCGGAGAGACACAGAAAAGGCAGGACGAACAACGCGGCCGTGACGAAGGCCACGTCGCGGGGATGATCGACGCCGAACAGGCTCGCCTGGAAGGTCACGACGGAAACGACCCCGACCGTGAACAGGTGGTCGTTCAATACGGCTAGAAATTGCGCGCCGTAGAAAGGCCCGAAGCGTCGCTGCGACAGCAAGGCACGGCCGCTGCCCGTGGCTAACCGGGAAGGGTCCGACGATGGAGGGTCCGACACCCGCTGCACCGATTGCCCGAGCGACTGCTCGGACAGTCGTGCTGGCGACGGTCGTTGCCCGTCCCCAGCCTTATTGGAAGGCTGGTCCGAGTCCTCTGGGGCGTCTGGCGGGTTCATCGCCCCCGGTGCGCGGATCAGATCCGCAGATCGTCGGCGACGACATCCTCATGCGGCCAATCGCGGATATAGGCCTTCAACATCTGATTTTCAAAGCCCTGGGCCTCGACCACGGCGCGCGCGACATCGTAGAGCGAAATCACGCCCATTAGCATCCGGTTCTCGATCACCGGGATGTAGCGCGCATGCCGCTGCAGGAACGACTGACGCAACTGGTCGATGTGCATATTCAGCGTCCCGGAGATGAACGCACTGTCCATCGCCGAGCGCACGGTCTTATCGCCGACCGTACCGCCGTTATCCTTCAGTGCCTTAAGCACTTCACGGAAGGTCAGCATGCCCACCACTTCGCCTGCCTCGACAACAACCAATGAGCCGATATCGTGATCGGCCATCAGATCGGTCGCAACCGACAATTTCTGGTCCGATGAAATCGTGTACAAAGCCGTCGATTTCAATGCGTCCATTTCGTCTGTCGCGCCCTGCAACGCAGGAGTGCGCACGGCACCGGCAGGCCCGTCGTTCAATTGCACATCGGCTGCCGGCACATTCTTCAACCGCAGTATGTCCTTGACTCGCATGATGACCACCCGAAGCTAACAATGAATGAATTGATCCTAGCGGAAACACCGGGAAAAGAAAAGCGACCCGGCAAACAGGTAAGACGAGGATTCACGGCTAATCACTGCACGTTCCGACCGTTTTTAACGATTTTGCATTGCAACATCGCGCCCGTCTGGCGCCCTGCCGCTTGCCTCGGACGCACCGTCGACATCCTGCGCGTCCGACTCGGCCGTTTCCGCCGTCTCTGTCTTCATCCGTGCCTCACGCGCGGTCATCAGGTCGCGCAGCGTCACCGTCAAACCGTCGTGATGCAAGGCTTCGAGCAACAGCGGCCCGTCGACGCGCGAACTTTCGAGATTGGCTTGATAAGCCAGTTCCTCGCGGTCGACGACAAAGACGTCGAACAACGCCATCAGCGTAATCGATGCCGGATTGGCGATCAGCAGCCAACGCTCCGGCATTCCGTCGCGGTGCAGCCGCGCAATCCATTGCCGCTGCTCCAGCGCGGCCAATAGTCGCAGGGTCGTATCCAGGTCGCGGCGCAGCATCCGGGTCAACTCGCCTTCGTTATATCCAAATCGGCCCATGTCCCGCGCGCGGACGAAGCGCGCGAGCAAGCCCAAGGCGTCGAACAGATCGCTGCCCGCGAAGCGCGGGCGAAAAAAGTGGCCCGCGCGGATTGCCGGCAGCGCCGATGTCAGCGTTGCTCCGAACAAGGTGATGAACCAGCTCAGATACACCCAGATCAAAAAAATCGGCACCGCGGCAAAGGCCCCGTACACGGCCGTGTATGTGGGAAAGTGCCGGATGTAGAGGCCGAAGCCGCGTTTCGTCAATTCAATCGCCACCGCGGCACTGCAGCCGCCGATCAGCGCATCTTTCCACGCCACCCGACAATTCGGCACAAAGACATAGAGCAGCATGAAACCGGCGGCCGTGATCGGCATCGCCACAAATGACAGCGCCCAGTCTTTCAGCGTCGGTTCCGACTGCAGGGCACCACTGACCCGCGACAGTGACTGCGTAAGCAAATACGTCGACAAGGAGACGCTGATACCGAAGATCACCGGCGCCAATGTGAGAACGGCCCAGTAGATCAGCAGTCGCTGTCCGATGGGGCGTGGTTTGCGCACGCGCCAGATCACATTGAGCGCGGACTCGATGGTCATCATCGTGATCAGCGCCGTGAGGACCAGGAAAGCCGTACCCGCCGTGGTCATCGTTTTCGCCTTCGCGGCAAATTCGTTCAGGTAATCGAATACCTGTTCGTTCACCGACGGCGGCATCAGCCGATCAGACAGGAAGCCTTGGACCGCATATTGAAACGAGGAGAAGATCGGGAACGCCGAGAAAATCGCGAAGGCGACGGTGATCAACGGCACGATCGACAACACCGTCGTGAACGTCAGGCTGCCGGCCACCTGTGGCACGCGATCTCGCGCGCAACGCTGCGCGGCGAAACGCGCCAGACGGCGCAACGCGGGAAGATCGTGTCGGGAGAGCAAGCAGAGGTCTCCTGGGAAGGAATAAAAGCGCAGCCAAGGCGAGCGGGAATGGCGACGCAAGTCTGTAAGTCACGGTACGGCAGTGCCTGAAGTCGTCGAAGCCGACAGGGAACGGGACCGATATCGATCCATGATAAGACGGGATGGGGAATGGCGTTTGGGTATGGATCGCATGTCGTGGCATTGCGCGACGACTGAAATACCCAGGACAAACAGAAGTGGCCCGCCCTACACGACTCGAACGTGTGACCGCTCGCTTAGAAGGCGAGTGCTCTATCCGGCTGAGCTAAGGGCGGTCCGGTCCAACAAAGACCGCAATTCTACCAAACTCCGCCCCGACGAGGCATCAACTTTGCCCAATCGACCGCATCGACTCGACTTTTTGGTCGATCGAAGCGGTCGCATAGTGATCTCGACCGGCCCGATGGCACCCATTCATCTGGATGCCGCGCCGGATATCACACCACTTGGTGGTGCATTTGCAGCCAGATCAGCGATGCCAGGCCGGCGATCAGGCAGTACACGCCGAACGATGCCAGACGCCCCTTGCCCTCGAAGTAGTGCATCAGGAAGCGAATACTGAGATAAGCGGCGATGCCAGTGAGAACGCCGCCCAACAGCGCATCGGACAATTGCTGCCCCCCAGCATGAAACAGCTTCGGCACTTCCAGCAGGCCGGCGGCGAAAATGATCGGCGTACCCAGCAAAAAGGAAAACTCCGCGGCCTTGCTCGCATTCATCCCCGCGCCCACGCCGGCGATCATCGTCAGACCACTGCGCGAGAAGCCGGGGATCAAGGCACCAATCTGCGCGAGACCGACGATGGCGGCGCGCCCGAAGGTCAGCTTTTCCAGCGACTCGGACCGCGGCTGCGCGTCCCGCTTGCGCTGCACCCGGTCGCCCACCCATAGCAGCACGCCGTTCAGCATCAGCGCCACGGCGACGATGCGCAAGTCATGGAACATCACCTCGATATGCTTCTTGGCCAGCAAACCGACCAGGCCGGCCGGGATCGTGCCGATGATCAAGGCCCAGGCCAAATGCCCGTCGTCGCTGCGATGTCCCGCCAAACTGCCGAACCAGCCGCGAACGATCGCTACCCAGCGCGCCCGGAAGTACCACAGCAATGCCACGGCCGTCCCCAGGTGCAAGGCGACGAGGAAGGGGATCAACTGCGGGGCGTGTTCGTCGATCCGCAGGCCAAGCAGGCCCGGCACGAGCAACGTATGCCCCAGGCTGCTGACCGGGAACAATTCGGTCACGCCCTGAAGCACGCTGAGGAATACGAGAAAGGCTAGGCTCACGGGTTTCGCTCTGTCTGGAGTGGAAAGAAGAAAATTCTACATGGCATTTGCGGCAGCGCAGCGTGACGTGATGAAATCACGCCTTGTCTTAGCCTCTACTTAAATAGCAGAAATTGCGGCAAGTCCGAGTGAGAAAGCGCGCGCGTCGGCGGACGCGTCTGTGCGATTTCGCGCACGCCGCCCATCGGTCGCGCCGATGGCAGTCGGCGACATCACCGCCCCTGGCCGAACGTCTTTTTCCGGTGTGCAAACAAGCGCTTGGCGCGTGCCGTGCGGCCGCGCCCGGTGCGCTCGAACGTCCTGTTTTCGCGGCGCCGCGAGCCCCCAAAAAAGCGAGTTGTGACCACGCGACACTTTATCGTTTAACGTGCAACTTTTTTCTACACAACGATCCGATTACCCCGATAATCCATTCCGTCGTCACCGCGGTATTAGAAGGCCCGGCGGGACACTCTCGAGACGGTTCGGACGTGTTTACACGGATCGCGCGTACTACGATTGAGCCACCCTAATGATGACAGCTTGAGCCTACCGTCAGACGTGGGCCGGCACCAGAGGAAGCTACGGGGATTGTGAAGCCCGCTCATATGAGCGGGCTTTTTTTTGCCCCGGCGCCGGACCGTGGAGACGGGTAGAAATCCTCAAACGGCTTTTGCGTCATACTGAACGCCACCCTCCTCCACGTCAGTAAAGCGACCTATGACCGATCGCCCGCTTAGCCCGCCCGCCGATGCTTCCCCGACAGCCGGCGCCGCCGCATCCGCCGCCGCGCCGACCGTTGCCGCCTTGCCTTCGTCGTCACCCTGGCCTGCTGCCAGCGGCGTCATTACGATCCAGGATGCGCACAGCGTCGCGGTGTTCGCGCCGGGTGCCGGCGGACGCTTGATGCGCTGGGCCGTCGACGGCCAGGAATTGCTATACTGGCCGGCCGATGCGGCATCCCCGGCGCTGCTTGCCGATCCCGAGAAAGTGGCGAAGCTGCGGGGCGGCAATCCTTTGCTCTTCCCGTTTCTCGGCCGGCACCGCGTGGGCGATCACCCCAATCAGTGGATCGACCGTCAAGCCGGTGACGTCGTCCGGGATCTGGCGCAGCATGGCTTCGCGCGCCACACGCCGTTCACCCATCGCGTCGACGACGATGGCAAGGGCGTTACGATGACGCTGACCCCATCGATGCTCAGCGCCGCCGACCGGCAAGGCTATCCGTTCGACTTCGTTTTCACCGCGCGTTACCGACTCGACGGCGATGCACTGGATGTCACGCTGACGACGCATAACAGCGGCGTCGACGCCCTCCCCTATTACGCTGGCCACCATTTTTACTTCGCGCTGCCGCACACGGCGCGTGGGGAATGTCGGCTGACGCTGCCCACGCACGATCGGGCACGCCAGGGCGGCGACGGCAATATCGAAACCTTGCCCGACGATGCCGGCGACGAAAGCGGCGTCGATCGCAGCCAGGCCGTCTATACACCGGGCGACCCCGCCATCCAGGACGTCTTCCACCTATTGGCCAAGGGCAGGACGACGAAGACGTCGGCGCGTCTGAGCATGCCACCCTTGCGGCGATCGCTGTCGATCGAGCTCGACGCTCCCGGCGGCGCCCATACGGCACCGTGGTATGCAGTCACGACGTGGGCCGAGTCCGATCAATCGGATTTCTACTGCGTCGAACCCTGGCTCGGCTTGCCGAACGCGATTCATCACGGCAAGGGTTTGCGGTGGGTGGCACCGGGCGCACACGAAGTGGCGCACTGTCGGCTGCACGTGACGCCACTTTGATCCTATCGCCCCGGCGGCGATACGGTCCGACACGGTAGAATAATGCGCCTCGCCCTCTGTCACCGAATCCGACCATAGCGGCGTAGGCGTAGTTGTGGTTTCCATTGTTTTGTTGAAGGGAGTAGACAGGTTTGTCCCGGTCCGTGCGTTCGCCCAATGAAGATCCCGCTGCGGCGGATGTGACAACGGTGACAGAAGCCCCGCGCCGCGGGCACATCTCACGCTGTCTTCGTCATCCCCTGCGCGCGCTCACCGCCGCTCCGGCCGCCTCGGCCGTCGCGCTGAGTGTTGCCGTATTTCTGTCGGCCTGCTCCTCGGCGCCACCCGTCGGCCCCGGCTTCTATCGCGTCGAGCGCGGCGACAACCTGTCGTCGATCGCGCAACGCAACGGCCGCTCGACAGCGGACGTGATCCGGTGGAACAAAATCGACAATCCGGACCGGATCGAGGTCGGGCAAGTGCTTCGGGTGGCGCCCCCGCCAGGCTCGGCAAGCGCTGCTAACGTCGACACCGGCAGCGTGTGGCGCACGCCGTCTCCGGATCGCGCCGGCACCGCACCGTCGCGCAATGCCGCCCCCGCAGCACGGCCACGTGCCGTCCCGGCACCGGCCCCGGCACTGCCGACGCCGGCGAAATGCGGGCCTGTCAGCTTGCGTCTGCCGGCAGCCGGTCAGGTCATCGGCACCTTCGACGGCCGCCGAAACAAGGGCATCGATATCGGCGGCACGGACGGCACGCCGATCATTGCCGCGGCGACGGGCCAAGTCGCATTCGTGGGACAACTGCGCGGTTATGGCAATCTATTGATCATCAAGCACAGCAACGGCTATCTGACGTCGTATGCCCATTTGCAGCGCGCAACGGTCCGCGAAGGCCAAACGGTCAACGCCGGACAGACCATCGCGCAGATGGGTCATACCGAATCGAGCCGGCCGATGCTGCACTTCGAGCTGCGCTGTAATGGCGTGCCCGTTGATCCGCAACATTCCTTGCCTGGAAAGTGATGACGATGTTTCTTTTTTTCCGCTCCCCCGCCACCACGGCGCGCCGCCTAGCCCTCCGTAGCGGGGCGCTCGCGAGCGTCGGCCTGCTACTCGCACTGGGTGGCTGCGCGAACTCGGCAAAGCTCACCTATCTGCCGAACGGCAACACCGGCTTCGCCATCAACTGCAGCGGCAGCGATGCCAGCTCCGGATGGGGCGATTGCTATAAGCAGGCCAGCGATGCCTGCGGTGCCTATGGCTATGACATCGTCTCGAAGGACGACGAGAAAGGCGCGGCATCCGGCGGGTCGCTGATCGGCGTCTTCGGCGCCAATATCAAGAACCGGTCGATGGTCATCCAATGCAAGAAGTAACGCACGACGCGGTCGATGTCGTCGCGGTGATCCCCGTCGTCGACCTGCGTGCCGCCGGGGGCGACACGCGCCTGACGTGCTAGTCCCGCGCGTTGGGGACCGGATCCAGCGGGCGGACGCGGAAAGAGGGCAAATCGCTCGGTAACGGCAGCGCCGCATCGTGCGCGTCGCTGCTGCGTCCATCGAGCCAGCCCTCGCACCCGCCCAAGGACACGTATTCGAACAATTCCGCGTCGGATCCCAGACACAGTTTGCGCATCGCATTGCCCCGCAGCGCGGTGATGGTTTTCACATTGCGCGCCATGCGTGCCGCCACCTCGCGAATGTCGGCGCCGCCGGCGTAGAAATGCAGGACATCTCGCTCGCGCGCCGTCAGCCGCGCCGCGCGTACGCCAGGCGGCAGACGCGATTGCGCATGCTCGAAACGCGGCCGCAAGGCATCGCTCAGATAACGTTCGCGGCGCAATGTCGCCCGCAACCCCGCGATCACGCAACTGAGCGTATCGCCCTTTCCGATAAAGGCCCAGACCCCCAGGCCAAATGCGCCGCGGATCAACGCCGGACTCGCATATTCGCTCAGCACGACCACGCGCAGCAGCGGGCAGAGATGGCGCAGACGCCGTAAAAATCGCAGCCCGTCCTCACACTCGGCGCCGCGGAACGACAGATCCGTGACCAACACATCGGGATCCCCATGACGCAGGCGATGGTCCTCCCACGCCGCCAGCGTCGTCGGCTGCGCGAGGAGGTCGAAATCAGGGTGCCATGTCAACTCCAGCGCCAGCGCGTGTTGAATCACCGGGTGATCGTCGAGTGTCACAATTCTGGTCTTTGTCTTCATCGGCTCCTCAGTTCGTTACCTCGACAAGGATAAGCAGAGCGGGCCGCATCAGCCGATGAGAAGAGTCCTAATTTCGACTAAGCCCAGGGCGCAGCAGCGTTGCGACGACCCCACATCGCCCCAGTGCGGTGACGGCATTTTTTGCCGAATGGCGACCCTGGCGTGCACCTGATCCCGACTGTTGCCTATCGAATCGGCGGAATGATTGACAGTGAGGATGGTGTCGCGTATAAAGGAGGATTATCGTTTCCAGGGTGGATTGGCCTTGCCTCGCGCAAGCCGCTAAGGACGCGTTTCGACACCGTAAGGTTCGGAAAGCGTTCGGACAGCGGCACGCCGGAGGGCGTGCAATGTGCGGAATCCGTACATGCTGTTGCCGATTTGCCTTGGTTTTACGGTTGGGGAACCGTAAAACTGACTCAATATCCCTTAAAGGAAGGCCTGTGACCTCTATCGTTATCAAAGAAAACGAGCCGTTCGAAGTTGCGTTGCGGCGTTTTCGCCGGAGTATCCAAAGCCAAGGGCTGATCACTGAAGTCCGTGCTCGTCAGGCTTATGAAAAGCCGACCACCGAGCGTAAGCGCAAGAAGGCAGCGGCGAAGAGCCGTACGCGCAAGCGCCTGAGCCGCGACATGCTGGCCCCGAAGCTGTACTGATCCCGGTACGGTAACGCGACACAGCATCCAGAGGCCGGAAGGGAAACCTTCCGGCCTTTTTTCGTTTGCCTATCTCGTTTGCGCTTTTCGTTTGCCTTTCTCGTTCGTGCATTCGATCGGCCAGCGCGTGGCGCATGCCGCGTCATGAGCGCTTACCCGGCAACCGCGCCACGCGGATACATCCGGATACACGCGGCCTCGCGAGTGTTGATAGGATCGGTGTATTCCGTTCGTCATTTGATCCTTTCGATACATGCACTCAGATCCAGATAAGCGCGCGGCCGCGGCCCCCTCTCCCGTGGCGTCCCTCCCTGGCGCCGCCGCACGCGATTTACCCCGCTTGCTGGTATTCGGCGAAGCCTTGACCGATTTCGTTCATCGCGGCAACGGCCAATGGCAAAGCGCCGCTGGGGGCGCCTGCTGGAATGTCGCCCGTGTCGCCGCGGTACTCGGCATCCATACGGGATGGGGCGGCGCGGTTAGCAACGATCCCTTCGGCCAGGAAATCGTCACGCTGTCGGAGCAGGCCGATCTGGATATGCGCTATCTGCAGGTAGTCGACAAGCCGGCGCTGATCGCGATGGTCCACCGCACCCATCCGCCCGAATACGCCTTTCTCGGAAACGATGCCGCGGATCTCGCCTTCGATGAGACGCGACTGCCGCCAGGATGGGAAAGTGCCTGCACACTGGCACATTTCGGTTGCATCAGTCTGGTACGCCAGCCGCTCGCCAGCCGTCTGGTCGCCATCGCGCGGCGACTCCGCGACGGTGGCAGCCGCATTAGCTTCGACGCGAACTATCGCAATCTGATGGGACCGGATTACCCGGCATTCTTCGAAGACATGGTGGCCCACTCGGACGTCGTCAAGGTCTCCGACGAAGACCTGTCGCAAATCTATCCGCAGCGTGACCCGCAGGCCTCGCTCGACGCCGTGCTGGCGATGATGCAAGCCCCGCCCCCGCCGCGCCGTGCGCTCCGATCCGGCGCCGCGCCCGACGAGACAGGCCGGATGCTGCTTTATACGCGCGGCGCCGAAGGCATGACGCTTTTCTCCGGGACGCAGCGGATCGCACAAAAGGCAATCCCGGTGGCCGTCTCGGATACCGTCGGCGCGGGCGATGCCTGTATCGGCGGCCTGCTTGCCAGCTTGTTGCTGCAGCCGAGCGAACGCCTCGACCTCCACGTGCGCTTTGCCGCGGCCACCGCCGCCTGTGCCTGCACCCAGACCGGCGCCCATGCCCCGACGCGTGCCGAAGTGGACGCCCTGCTGCAGGCCGACGACGCCATGCAAGGCGCCGCCTGACGCTGACCCGGCGCTGCCGGGTCGTCAGGTCAGCCAATAACCGCCGCGCGGCGCCACCGGCGCCGGCAACTCGCGGTCACCCAGCATTTCGCGCAGTGACCGCTCGATCGTGCGGCTGAGCGCATCGAGGGCCAGATCGTTCGGCTCGACACCGAACGGCTCTTCCAACTCGTTCGCGATCGCGTTCAGCGCCATGAAGGCATAACCGATAAATACGGTGATGACCGGCGTGAAAATTCCCAGACTGCTGACCAGACCGAATGGCAGCAGCAAACAGTAGAAATACACGGTCCGATGGAGCAGGACGTCGTAGGAGAACGGAATCAGCGTATTGCTCAGCCGTTCGCAGCCTCCCAGCACATCCGCGAGGGCACTGAGTTTCTGATCGATCTGCGCCGCCATCCAATCGCTGACAACGCCCTCGTCGCGCCATTGCCGCAGCGTCTCGCCCAACAGCAAAAGCGCCATGGCCGGCCGGTACTCTGCCATGGAAATGCGATCCGCCAGCTCGGGCGGCAACAGGCGGTTCAGATCGGAACGATCGTCCGAGCTGCGCAATTGATGCTTCAGACTGTAGGTGAACGCGACCAGCAACATCACGAAACCGCGCAAGCGCGGATCGTCGGCCCGCAACGTGGTCAGGCTGCCGGCCTGTCGCGCAAGCGAACGCGTATCGTTGAGCAAGGCTCCCCATAACTTGCGGGCCTCCCAGAATCGATCGTAGCTCGCGGTATTGCGGAAGCCGACGAAAATGGCGAGCGCGATACCGATCAGGCTGAAGGGCCGCGGATCGAGATGAAGATCGAGCCGCAGCGGCATCTGCCCGCCCAAGGTATGCCAGCCAAGTGCCAGCACCGACGCCAGCAAGACCAGCCCCAGTGGCGGCAATACGGTCCGCAAGACGGAACCCCGCCAGATGAACAACATTTTGAACCAACTCAGCTTCGGTCTGACAATCACGATGGTGGACTAGGAAAGCGAGAGGAAGGTGCCGCGGCAAGAAATCGATCGGCGCCACTGTGGTGACTAATGATACAGGGCCATGCTATAAACATGGCTTTTGTGCTGGCGCAGCAATGTCGGCGTCTCGGTCGGTCTCAGACCGGCCCGTCTGTTCGTCGCGCCGCCACTGCCCTTCTTGCAAGGCCCGCCAATGATCGCGTTGGCAGGCAGCACACCTCACTGCTCTCAGCCGCACGCGCCATGGATCAATACTGGACTCCCCTCGCCCGTTCGCTCGACCCGTATGTTCCGGGTGAGCAACCGAAGATCGCCAACCTGATCAAGCTGAACACGAACGAAAATCCCTATCCGCCGTCGCCGCGGGTCATGGAAGCGATCCACCAGGCCAGCGATGCGCGACTGCGCCTGTATCCCGATCCCGACGCCAGCAAGCTGAAAGCGGCCATCGCGGCGCGGTTCAACGTCAGTTCGGCGCACGTGTTTGTCGGCAACGGCTCGGACGAAGTGCTCGCGCACGCCTTTCCGGCTTTCTTCCAGTACGCCCCGGACCCGGCAAAGCCGCTGCTGTTCGCCGACATCAGCTACAGCTTCTATCCGGTCTATTGCGGCCTGTACAGCGTCGTCTACGAGCGCGTGCCGGTGCGCGACGGCACGCTGGCGATCGACCTCGACGCCTACCGTCGGCCGAATAACGGCATCCTGCTGGCCAATCCGAACGCACCGACCGGCACGGCCTTGCCGCTCGATCAGATCGAGCGGCTGCTGCAGGCGAATACGGAATCCGTCGTATTGATCGATGAGGCCTATGTCGATTTCGGCGCCCAATCGGCGGCGGGCCTGGTGGACAAGTATCCGAACCTGCTTGTCGTGCAGACCTTGTCGAAGTCGCGTTCGCTGGCAGGCATGCGGGCCGGCTTCGCCATCGCGCATCCGAACCTGATCACGGCGCTCGAACGCGTCAAGAGCAGCTTCAACTCCTACCCGCTCGATCAGCTCGCGCAAGCGGCGGCCTTGGCCGCGATCGAGGACGAGGCGTACTTCAAGGACCGCTGCGAGGCCATCGTCACGACGCGCGAGCGGACCGTCGCACAAATGCAGGCACTCGGTTTCGACGTGCTGCCCTCCTCGGCCAATTTCGTCTTCGCTCGGCACCCGGAACACAGCGGTGCCACCTTGCAAGCCGGGCTGCGCGCGGAAGGCATCATCGTCCGACGTTTCGACAAACCGCGCATCGCCGATTTTCTGCGTATTACGATCGGTACGGACGCCGAATGCGATGCCTTGATCACCGAACTTGCGCGGCTCGTTCGTGACTAACCGTGCGGCTGCCACCGAGCAATATGCAATCACGGTGGCGCCCTGTGGAACGTATCGTCCCCCGGCCCCTTCACGTCGAATGGAATTGCTCAGATGAGCGATCCGATCACTATCATCGGCATCAGTTCACTGTCAGCGGTGCTCTCGCTGATCGTGATGGGTTCGCTCGCGCGCAAGCGCCTGCCTGGCACGGTGGAATGGTGCTGGGCCAACGGGCTATATGCGGTCGGAATGTTCCTGACGATCAATATGGGCCATTTCCCAGCGCTCCTGAGCATCGTGCTGGCGAACGCCTGCACCGGCGGTGCCACGGCACTGCAATTGCTCGGAATGCGGCGCTTCTTCCGCTGCCAGACGCCATTGCCGCTCGTGGTCGGCGCGGTCATGCTGATGCTGGTCGCCATCAGCTATTTTCATTTTGTGCGGGATGATTTTCCCGCGCGCGTCGTCGTGTTCTCGCTGTATCACGGGTTGATCCACGTCGCTACCTCGGCGACGATGCTGCGACACCGGCCACGCAACCGGCCGCAGTATGCCTATCTGTTCATGGCAGGCATCTGCATCATCGCCGTCGTCATGAACGCGGTACGCGGCCTGGCCTACGCCTTCGGCTGGGTCCCGCCAACCGGGCCGATGGTGTCGACGCCGGTGCACATTTTCTTTCTGGCGATCGGCACGTTGGGCACGCCCGCCTTGACGATCGGCATGATCATGATGGCCCACGACCGGATGGCTGCGGCGCTGGAACGCCATGCCAATATCGATTTTCTGACGGATCTCCCGGGGCGCCGGGCCTTCGCCGAGGTGGCGGAGAAAGAGTGCCTGCGCGCGGCACGCTTCGGCCGGCCGCTGGCGATCGCGATGCTCGATCTCGATTTCTTCAAGCAGATCAACGACCGCCTTGGACACGGCGTCGGCGACCACGTCCTCATGCACTTCGCGCGACTGTTGCCCACGTCGGTCCGCGCCAATGACGTCTGCGCGCGGATTGGCGGCGAGGAGTTCGCGCTGTTGCTGCCTGAAACCGATATCTTTGCCGCGACCGACGTCATCGATCGCCTTCGCACCAAGCTGCTCGGCGCGCCCTGCTGGGACGGCGCACGCGCGGTGCCCTTCACGTTCAGTGCCGGCGTGGCGACTTTCCGTCCCGGCGATAATCTCGAAAGCCTGATGGCGCGCGCCGATCAAGCGCTCTACGCCGCCAAGCACGAAGGCCGAAACCGTACGGTCGCCTATACCCAGGATTACACCGATACGCCGCAACAGGCGATCAACGACGGCGTCGGCGAATTGGCCGTGGGCGGCTAGCCCGTCGCCGCGAGTCATGTGCGGCGGCCCATGAGGCGCACCTCATTCGCTGCGGCGCATTAGCCAATAAAGCGCTTCGCGTAGCGCATATCGAGGTCGTCGAGCCGCAGCAGCGTCAGGAAATCCGCCGTGTGGAAATCCGCGTCCCACGCCGGGGCGCCGCACACGCGGGCCCCCAGCCGCAAATACGCGGCCAGCAACGGCGGCGCGCTCCCGTCGCCGCCGTCGGTCAATGCATCGACCGGCAGCGGGGTATGCGGGAACACGTGATATTCCGGCGCGACCGTATGCGTCTGCGTCAGCCGCACGTGCAGATTGGCCGCATGGTGACCGCCATCGCTCATTGAGACGCTGGAACACCCCAGCATCGTCTCAAAGCCCCAGCGACGCATATACGCGGCCAGACCGGCCCACAAGGTCATGATCACGGCACCACTGCGGTAGTCGGGATCCACGCATGCGCGCCCAACTTCCACCATTTTGCTGTTCAGCACGGCCAGACGCCGCAGATCGAACTCCTGCGCCGAATAGCGCTGTGCGATCTGCGGTGCACCTTGAGGCGGCAGGATGCGGTACGTCCCCACGACACGGAGCGTCTCGCGGTCCCGCACCAGCAGGTGTTCGCATCGCGCATCGAACTCGTCAACGTCCAGGCCCTCCGGGCCTTTGAGACGTGCGCCCATCTCGTCGGCGAATACGCGGTAGCGCAGCCGTTGTGCTTCCCGCAAGTCGCTTTCGCTATGGACCCAGTTCAACAGCAGTCCTTTGTCTTGCCGGCGCTGTGCCTGCGGGCGTTCGGCGCGGGCGTGACGTGGGGACTGGCGATCGCCGTCAAAAGAGCTGTCCTGACGGTCTTGGTGAGCGTCGATGGGCGTGAGAGTCGAATCGAGCATGCGCGTTCCGTCCAGAGTGGTTGGCGGAACCGATGCTAGGGACGCGACACGACATGGGAATGACAGAAACACGTCAGCAACATGACAGCGTGTCGCAAGAAATGCGATTTTCCCGGCGCGCGCGGCGCGGTCACATTGCCGACAAGGTCTTGCCTGCTACAGCAATGCCGCGTCGAAGGCCGCACGCAGCTTGGCTTGGCCCGGGCCGTCACCGGCGGCCGGTTCCAGCCACCACGCCGCGCTTTTGCCGAAGCCCAGCGCCTGATCTCGCCCCGTCAAAAGCAGACTGGCGACGCGACCAAGCGTCGGCTGATGGCTGACCACCACCACGACGCGATCGCTCGCATCCGGCCAGCCTGCGGCATCCAGCATCGACTGTGGCGTGAGATCAGGCGCAATCGCCTCACAGCGCACCAGATCCGACGTCAACTGCTGCGCCGTCTGCCATGCGCGGACGGCCGGACTGGCCAGCACGATGGCACCCGCGGGCAGTCGCGGGCGCAACCATTCCGCGGTCTTCCGTGCCTGTTTCTCCCCCTTTGTCGTCAATTCGCGCGCGAGATCGCGTTGCCGGGCATCGCCCGCGCCGGCGCTGGCATCGAATGCGTCCGCATGCCGCCAGAGGATCAGGTGCATCGTGCCTCCTCAGAAAAGTGAAAGTCGTCAGTCGATGATTCATTATCGGCCGCCTCTCCCGGATCTGCAGGGATGATTCCGTTGGGCATCGATCGGCATCGGTTTTGCGTCCCCGTCCCTCCGCCAGACGACCGACGGGCGGGGGAATGCGCGAAACCCACCATCGCCGATTGACGGCCGTGCCTTACATGCATAGAATCACGGATTCCTCGGAGCGTAGCGCAGCCTGGTAGCGCATCTGGTTTGGGACCAGAGGGTCGAAGGTTCGAATCCTTTCGCTCCGACCAGGACACATAAGGCGTGCAGCCCGACAGATTTTTTGCCTGTCCCATGCAACGTCTGACGCCTGTCTCCTCATCGAGCAGGTATTAAAAGCGCCTCCGGCTTGCCGGCGGCGCTTTTTCTTTGGCCACTGTTCGGCCGCCTTCTTTCCGCACCTTCTCCTCCCCCAGCGACACCCGACGTTTCCAAGGTCGCGCGGCCGCCAAATGACACGCAACGGCTATTTATCTCAACTTTTCTTCGCGTCGGCCGTATACACTGATATCCCAGGAAGGCGGCTCAGACCGGCGGCCTCCCTATTTTGGCCCGGCACGTTTCGGCTCTGTCCGTCCCCTTACCGCGCGATCGACACCGCTTGTCGAGAGGTGCTGCGTACTGGGGAAACCGAGAGACCGACGTCGTCCGATCCCGATTTGCGATTTAACAGCGGTGCGACCAGCCGCCGCATGCCACTTCGGCGCTCGATGCCATGTCTTCCGCGATGCAATACGCCGTGCGCTCGGTTCTCGCCTTGGCGCGCTTGTTGACGATGTTCCGACACCAGGACAAGGAACTGGTCCGCTCGCAGTACCTCGCGTTCTCGCGTCAGGTACCGTTGCTCTATTTCGTCCTGACGATCAACACCGCGACGGTGTCCTATACCCATATGGGTTCGGCGCCTGCCTGGCTGACGCTGTATGCGCCAGGCCTGTTGATCCTCGGGTGCATCGTTCGCATGACGATGTGGCGTCTGAGCCGGCACGTGCACCTCAGCGACGCGGACATCGCGCAGCGCATACGCAATGTGAGCAAGGTCATCGCCGTGCTCGGCATTCTATTTACGAGCTGGGGCGTCACGCTGTTCCAATACGGCGACGCCTATCAACGCAGCCACGTGGCGTTCTACATGGCCATCACGGTCATCACCGTCATCTGCTGCCTGACCCATCTCCGGGTTGCCGCGCTGCTGCTGACGGGCATCGTCATGGTGCCCTACTCGAGTTACTTCTTCTGGACCGGCAATCAGGTCTTGATCGCGATCGCCATCAATGTCGTGCTGGTCTTGATGTCGATGACGTTGATCCTGCGCAATCACGCGCAGGACTTCCGCGACCTGATCGACTCGAAGAAACGGTTGCTGCATACGAATCACGATATGCAGCAGCTGAGCGATGAAAACTTCCGTCTGGCGAATATCGACAGCCTGACGCTACTGCCCAACCGTCGACATTTTTTCTCGATCATCGACGAACTGCTGTCGACCCGGTCCCGGGCCGGACAGTCGCCCACCCCGTTTGCGGTGGGCGTGCTCGACCTCGATGGTTTCAAGCAGGTCAACGATCTATACGGGCACCGGTTCGGCGACAGCGTGCTGGCCGAGGTCGGCAAACGGCTGCTCGACTTCAATCGCGACGACGTGTTTTTCGCACGACTCGGCGGCGATGAGTTCGGCCTGATCCTGATGCATGCGGTCAGCCGCGAGGCAGCGGTCGAACTGGGTAATGCCGTCTGCGCCGCGCTGCATCATACGCACGCCGTGCGCGAGGCCGTGGCGCGGATGTCCGCCTCGCTTGGCCTCGCGCTGTTTCCCGAAGCCGGCGACACCCCGGAACAGTTATTCGAACGCGCGGACTACGCGCTATACTTCGCCAAAAAGCAGCGTCGCGGCAGTGCCGCCGTTTTCTCGACCGAACATGAAACCGAAATCCGGCATGTGGCGGCCATCGAGCAGGCAATGCGAACCGAGACCTTGAGCGAAGAAGTGACGCTGGTGTTCCAGCCGATCTTCGACGCCACAGAACGGCGCATCGTCGCCTTCGAGTCGCTGGCGCGCTGGAACAGTCCGACGATCGGACGCGTCGATCCGAGCGAATTCATCGGCATCGCCGAACGCACCGGCATGATCACGGTGATTTCGCAGTCGCTGCTGCGCCGCGCACTCGCCTTTATCCGGAAATGCCCGGAATCGATTCGGATTTCGTTCAATCTGTCGTCGCTCGACCTGACATCCGACGGCGCGCTGGACGGCATCGTCGCGATCGTCGAGCAAAGCGGCGTCGCGCCGGCGCGGATCGAATTCGAAATCACCGAGACCGCGATCATCAACGACTTCGAACGCGCCTCGGCGGCGTTGGCGACGTTGAAGGCGATCGGCGCCCAAATCGCGCTCGACGATTTCGGCACCGGCTTCTCCAGCCTGAGCCGTGTCCATCGCCTGCCGCTGGACAAGATCAAGGTGGACCGCGCGTTTATCGCGCAACTGGAAACCGAGCCGCAATGCCAGAAGATCGTCAAGAGCATCGCCGATCTGTGCGCCAACCTGCACCTCGAATGCGTCATCGAAGGCGTTGAAAATGTGACGCAGGTGGAAATGTTGCAGCAGGTGGGATGCCGTTTGATGCAGGGCTATTACTTCGGACGCCCGGTCGAGGAAGCGCTGGCACTGGCCCAGGTACGCGGCCATGACGGCATGGGCCGCGCGGAAGCACAACACGGTCTGTTCGGCGGCACGCTGGTGCCGGCATCCGCAGCGGCCAACGCACTGGCGCAGCCGGTGGCCACCACCGAATAAGCAGCTCGTGCTTTGGGTTTGGGGAACGGCGCAGACTCGCGCCGCCGATGCTCAGGCGTAGACGATCTTGAAGGTACGCCCGACACGCGTCCATTCGGCCGCTTCGCGCGCCAGATTCACTTCACTCATCGGATGGGCATCGGCCCAGGCCCGTGGCAAGGTCAACTCATAGCCTTGTCGCGTGCGCCGGGCACGTAGCGAGGGTAAGGCGTCGTCGGTACGGCGGCGTGACAGCAGGACCGCCGTACGCAGACAGAACAGCCAGTCCCAGTCGATATCGCTCGATGCCTGAAACTTGCCGAGCTTGCCGATATGGCCCAACAGCAAGGTCGACAGCCGATGCTGATCGGTGCGCGAGAAACCCGGCATGTCGGCATTGCTGGCGATATAGGCCGAATGCTTATGATAGCCGCCATGGCCGATCGACAAGCCGATCTCATGCAGCGACGCCGCCCAGCCGAGAAAGGTGCGACCGATCTCGCGCGGCGAATCGCCGTTTTCGGCACTGCCATTGCCATTGCCGCTGCCGGCGTGATGCGACGGGGCCGCCTGCGCGTCCTGCTCTTCGGCGGCCTGTCGGCGCGCCGCTTTCGCGTCCTTGCCTTTCGGCTCCTTCTGGTCCTTGGCGTCGCGCTGTGGCGTCGCACTGTCGTCGTCGAAGAACTGGTCGAGCAGCAGCGTGGACAGCGCGCCGATACGCGCCGCCTGACGTCGGTCCACCGCATAGCGTTGCATGAACGATTCGACCGTCACGGTTCGCACGTCCTGCTTCGCGCCGCGCCCCATCAGGTCGTACAGCACGCCTAGCCGCAGCGCGCCGTCGGTCACATCGGCATAGTCGATCCCCAATTCCTCGAACACGCCGATCATGATCGACAGGCCGCCCGGCAGCACGGGAATCCGATCCGGCTTCAATCCGACCAGCTTCGCATCGGTGGCGCTACCGGCCTTCACCAGCGCGCGCCGCAAGCGCTCCAGCCCATTGCGGGTAATGCCATGGCTGATACCGCTATCGTTGAAACCGTTGTCCTCGATCAGCTCCGCCAGGGCCCGTGCGGTGCCCGACGAACCGATCGACTGCTCCCAACCGGCATCGCGGTAAGCATGCGAGATCAGTTCGATTTCGCGACGTGCGGCCAGGATCGCCTGGTGCATCGCCGATTCGGTCACCACGTCGTCCGCGAAATACAGCCGACTGTGACTGACGCAACCGATGTAGAGACTCTCCATCAACAGGGGCTCGAACCCGCGGCCGATGATGAATTCGGTCGACCCGCCGCCGATATCGACAACCAGACGCTTGTCGGGCGCTGGAGGCACCGTATGCGCGGCACCGGCGTAGATCAGGCGCGCCTCTTCCCGGCCGGCGATGACTTCGATCGGAAAACCCAGCGCCTTGTGTGCGCGGTCGATGAATTCCTGCGCGTTTTTGGCCACCCGCAGCGTATTGGTCGCCACGGCACGGACCCGCTTGTGCGGAAATCCGCGCAGGCGCTCGCCAAAACGCTCCAGGGCTTCCAACCCGCGCAGCTGCGCCGCTTCGTCGAGGATTTTGTCGTCGGTCAGTCCCGCGCCCAGCCGAACGGGTTCGCGCATGGCGTCGATCTGCTGAATCTGGCTGCCGGCCGGCGTGGTTTCCACCCGGCCCACGATCAGCCGAAAGCTGTTCGACCCCATATCGACTGCTGCCAACAAGGTGGGAGTATCCGCCATAAAAATCGTCTTCGATCCGCAATGAGGAGAAAGTCCGGGCCGGCGCGGAAAACGCTGCGCGCCGCACGGCCGGGGAGGCGAATTCTGCCATGTTAGCCAAGCACGTGCTTGCTGCAAAGCGCGGACCACGCAATCCACCCGCTGCGTCGCGGTCCCTGTCCGATCAAACGAACGCCCGAGCGAATGTGACAGTCACATCAATGTCATATTATGGACATGTTGATCTGGAAGAATGTATGCATCGGCAATTCGGCCAGCGCGCGGACCGGCAGGACCTGCCATAGTCAGACAGACCCATCTTGCCAGTCCACGACGCAGCATGCCATTCTTAAACGCACGTCTTCGTCATCCAGCGACGCCGCTTCGGGGTCTTTTGCCCGGACCGCGGGTCGCCGGTTACGCGGACACTTCATTGCAAGACTTATGGCGCCCACCGATGCTTCCGCACCCCTTCCCTCGTCGAGCTTCGACGACGACTTGAACGCCGAAAGCGCGGCCTCGCCCCGTACCGCCGTCCTGGCCACCGGCGTGCGCGTACGCCGGGGAAGTTCCCACTATCCGCTGCTGAATCGTGAACTGGGCGTGCTGGCATTCAACGAGCGCGTACTGGCGCAAGCGGCCGACCCCGCGGTGCCGTTGCTCGAGCGACTGCGTTTCCTCTGCATCACCAGCAGCAACCTCGACGAGTTCTTCGAAGTGCGCATGGCCGGCCTGCAAGAGGAGATGCGCGACACCCCCGGGCTGATGACACCCGACGGCATGTCGATGCAGCAAGCTTACACGGTCATCGCGGAGCGTGCGCACCGGCTGGTGAAGCGCCAATATGCAATGTTGCACGACACGGTACTGCCGGCGCTGCGCAAGGAAGGCATCGTCTTTCATGAACCGGCCTCGTGGAACGCCGAACAGACGGCTTGGGCGCATCACTACTTCCATACCGAACTGACGCCGGTGCTCACGCCGATCGGCCTGGACCCGGCGCACCCGTTCCCGCGCGTCTTGAACAAGAGCTTGAACTTTGCCGTCGAACTGGCCGGCAAGGACGCGTTCGGGCGCGACGCGGTACTGGGCATCGTCCAGGCGCCGCGCGTGCTGCCACGTCTGGTACGGATGCCGGCCGAACTCTCCGGCCATCCGTACGGCTTCGTGCTGTTGAGCAGCTTCATGGAACGGTTCGTCGGCGACCTGTTCCCGGGTCTGGAACTGCGCAGTTGCAATCAGTTCCGCGTAACGCGCAACAGCGAGCTGTTCGTCGACGAGGATGAGATCACCGACCTGCGCGTGGCCTTGCAGGGCGAGTTGAGCGCGCGCCACTTCGGCAGCCCGGTGCGTCTGGAAGTCTCCGCCGATACCCCGGCCGAGCTGTTGCGCCGGCTGCGCGAGGAATCGGGTCTTTCGGAACGCGATTGCTATCGTGTGGATGGCCCGGTCAATCTCGTGCGCCTGATGCAATTACCCGACCTGGTGGACCGTCCCGATCTGAAGTTCGTGCCTCACGTTCCCGCCGCGCCGCAATTGAACCCACCGACGGCGACGTTGTTCGATGCGATCGATCACGGCGATATCCTGCTGCATCATCCGTACGAGAGCTTCCAGCCGGTCTTGGAGCTGTTGCTGCAGGCGGCAAAAGATCCGCACGTGGTGGCCATCAAGCAAACGATCTATCGGACCGGCAGTGATTCGGCGCTGATGGATGCGTTGATGCTGGCCGTGCGCAATGGCAAGGCCGTCACCGTCGTCGTGGAACTGCTCGCGCGTTTCGACGAGGAAACGAATATCAACTGGGCCGAGCGCCTGGAACAGGCGGGCGCGCATGTCGTCTACGGCGTGGTCGGCCACAAGTGTCACGCGAAGATGATGCTGATCGTCCGCCGCAGCACGATCAATGGTCAGGCCACGCTGCGTCGCTACGTCCATCTGGGCACCGGAAACTATCATCCGAAAACCGCCCGCCTGTACACGGACTTCGGTGTCATGACGAGCCATCCGGGCATCTGCGAGGACGTGCATCATGTCTTCCAGCAACTGACCGGCATCAATGGCCAGTTGTCGCTGAACTATCTGTGGCAGTCGCCGTTCACGCTGCATACGAAGTTGGTCGAAGCGATCAATCGCGAGGCCGAGGCGGCACGCGCCGGGCGCAAGGCGCGGATCGTCGCGAAGATGAATGCCTTGCTCGAACCGACGACGATCGCCGCCCTCTACGAGGCCTCGATGGCGGGCGTGAAGATCGATTTGATCGTGCGCGGCGTATGTTCGTTGCAACCCGGCGTGCCGGGCTTGTCCGACAATATCACCGTGCGCTCGATCATCGGCCGCTTCCTCGAGCATCATCGGATCTATTACTTCTACGCCGATGGGGCGGAAGACGTCTATCTGTCCAGCGCGGACTGGATGGACCGCAACTTCTTCCGTCGCGTCGAAGTGGCGTTTCCGGTATTGGATCGTCGATTAAAAAGACGCGTGATCGCCGAGGGTCTGTCTGCCTTCATCGGCGACAACCTGAATGCCTGGGTCATGCAAAGCGATGGGGAATATCATCGCCGCCGGCCGGGTAAGACCACCCGTAGCGCCCAGTTGAGCCTGCTGCAGAAGTTCTGCGTCTGACGGGGTATCCGACGACAGCATTGCGCCGCGTGCGATCCGATCGCGGGCCAGAGGCCAATGCTGCCAGACCAAGGTATCGGAAGACCCCTGCGACGTCCGGCTCGGCATCGCCCTACTTCTCATCTCACAATGCGCTTAGTCACCGATTCGTGCCGCCACGTCGGCAGCGACATCGGCGGAAACCTCAGCGTCATAGGGATAGTCGGCATCATCCATTTCCTCATCGGTGACCGTAAGTAACACGGTACGATGCCGCGGAAAATGGACTGCAAACTGGCTGCCCCGGCCCACCTGACTGCGAATGCTCAAACGCGCCTCGTGCCGTTGCAGCACGTGTTTGACGATTGCAAGCCCGAGCCCCGTGCCGCCCGTTCCACGCGAACGGCTGCGATCCACCCGGTAGAAACGCTCCGTCAGTCGCGGGATATGCTCGGCCGGAATACCAATACCGTCGTCGGTCACCGTGAACACGCCATAACCGTCCTCGGCACGCCACGACACATCGATCACGCCACCCTCCGGCGTATAACGCACGGCATTGCTCACCAGATTGCCGAACGCGCTGGCAATCTCGTTTTCCGCACCGGTGATGCCGACGCCCGGGTCGATATCGAGATGGATCGTGTGCTTGCCGCCTGACAGGCCCATCGCTTCGTCGCGCAAATGCTGCGTTAATGTGCGGACATTCACACGTTGTTCGCCCGGCGGTTTCGGATCGCCTTCGATATGCGCCAGCACCAGCAGATCGTTGACGATCGCCTGCATCCGCAGCGACTGCTGCTCCATCAATCCGAGATAGCGCGCCCGATCCGCTTCGCTCAGCGGCAACTCGCGTACCGTCTCCAGGAAACCGGCCAGGACCGTCAGCGGCGTCTTCAATTCATGCGAGACATTGGCAACGAAATCCCGGCGCATCGAATCGGTGCGCTCCAACTTCGTCACGTCCTGCGAAATCACCACCTTGCGGTGGTCGCCATACGGTAGCACCTGAACCGACAACACCTTGTGAAACTTGCGGCCCATTCCGCTCATCCGCAGATCCATGCCTTCCCGCGGCGAGCCGATGTAGTGGATAAAGTCCGGCTGCCGAATCAGATGGGTGATGTGCTGACCGACGTCGCGTTCCGCATCGACCCCGAAATGCCGCTCCGCGTTCGCATTACACCATTCGATCCGCTGCTCGTTGTCCAGCAGGATGATGCCGTTCGGCGAAACCTGGATGGCTTCGATGAACCGCGCATGTTGTGCCTCGACATCGCGGACCTGCTGATACCAGCGCTTGGAGAAACGGAACAGGCGATAGTAGATTTCGCCCCAGACGCCCGGTGCGCTCGGCACGGTGCCATAGGCCGGGCGGTCGAGCAGACGCCATAGCCGTTGCGCCTGATACGTCGCAAACCCCCAGTGCAGCAGCAGACCGACGACCGCCGCGGCCAACCCGACCTTGACGCCCAGCGCCAGGGTCACGCCACCGATCAGCACCAGAAACAGCACCAGCGACGCAGTGGCACGCGCCCAGATCACATTCATTTTTCGTTCCCCAAAAACAACAACGCGCGGAAGTCCGGCCCTGGCCGTAACTTCCGCGCGTCTGAACGGCGCCGGCGACGTGGCGACTTTGCGCGCCCACCCTGTCGGCACCCGTACCCCACTACGGCACGGGACGGCCCCCCAAAGGTCCCGCTAAAGGCCCTAAAAGGCGATACAGTCCCCAACGCGTGCCCGTATTGTATTACGCGTGTTTGGAGAGTCGGTAACCGCTGCCCCGTACCGTCTCGATCATCAGGTCGCATCCCGCCGGCTTCAGTGCGGCGCGCAGGCGCTTGATGTGCACGTCCACGGTCCGTTCCTCGACGAAAACGTGGTCGCCCCAGACGCGATCCAGCAATTGCGTCCGGCTATGCACTCGCTCGGGATGCGTCATCAGGAAATGCAGCAGACGAAATTCCGTCGGCCCCAACTCCAGCCGCACGTCTTCGCTCAGATCCGTCGTATCCGGTCCGATCTCGCCGGCCGTCGCAAGACGTCGGGCGCTGACGCGGTGCGTCGTCGGATCCAGGCGCAGACCGTTGATTGAGACCACGTCTTCCGTCAACTGCGGCGCGCGGCGACGTAGCACCGCCTTGATCCGCGCCATCAATTCCTTCGGCGAGAACGGTTTGGTCACGTAATCGTCGGCACCGGTTTCCAGCGCCGCGACCTTGTCCGCCTCTTCACCGCGGGCCGTCAGCATGATCAGCGGAATGCTGCGCGTGCGTTCATCGCTGCGCAACTCACGCGCGAAAGCGATACCGGATTTGCCCGGCAACATCCAGTCCAGCAGGATCAGATCCGGCAGGACGTCCCCGATCAGATGCTCCGCCTGCTCGGCGTTATAGGCGCGGATCGCATAATGGCCGGCATGCTCGAGGTTGACGGCGATCAGCTCCGAAATCGACGGTTCGTCTTCGACGACGAGGATACTGCTGGGCATCTTGGCGACTCTCCTGGAGAAACCCTGTTCGACAACACAGGTCAACAACACGGCAACGGGCAATCGCGCCCCTCACCGCCACATCGGACCAGCGGGGCCTGCGTGGCGGATGATCCGTCGGATCTCCGCGTCACGCAGACCGCCGCCGATAAAACCCGATCAGCTCAACGCTTCACGTTCCATCGTCTCGCGCGGCATATGCCGCACATCGGTGCCCTTGACGATGTAGATGATCAATTCGGCGATATTTTTTGCATGATCGCCAATGCGCTCGATGGCCTTCGCCACGAACAGATAATCCAGTCCGACCGAAATCGTCCGTGGATCCTCCATCATATACGTCGCCAGCTTACGCACGAAGGCATCGAATTCGCTATCGATCGAACGATCGTCACGGATGATCTGCAGCGCGGCATTGATGTCCAGGCGCGCGAACGCGTCCAGCACATTGTGCAGAATCGATGCGGCCATTTCACCGGACAGACGGATCTCGGCCGTATTGATCGCACGACCGGCGCCATCGTCGATGATCCGTTGCGTGCGCTTCGCGACCTTCTGTGCTTCGTCGCCGGCGCGTTCCAGATTCGTGATCGCCTTCGACACCGCCATCAGCAAACGCAGATCACGTGCGGCAGGCTGCCGACGCGCGATGATGTCGTTGCATTGCTGATCGATCTCGATTTCCATCTCGTTGACACGCCGTTCGGCCGTGGCAACGTGACGGATGGCGGTCTCGTTGTAGTTGTTCAATGCATCCATCGCATTGACGATCTGCGACTCCACCAAGCCGCCCATTTCGAGCAGCTTGGAGGACAGCAAGTTCAGATCGGCGTCGAACTGACTCGACAGATGTTGTTTTTCCTGTTGCATGGCCCGTCCTCTTGGCTTGTCACTCTATCGAATCCGCACGCGGTGCGGCATCAACCGAAGCGGCCAGTGATGTAGTCTTCCGTTTCACGGCGCGTCGGCTTCACGAAAATCTTCTGTGTCTCGCCGAACTCGATCAGTTCCCCCAGGTACATATACGCCGTGTAATCGGAGCAACGTGCCGCCTGCTGCATGTTGTGCGTCACGATCACGACCGTATAGTCGTGCTTTAATTCGTCGATCAGCTCTTCGATACGACCCGTCGAGATGGGATCCAATGCCGAGCACGGCTCGTCCAGCAACAGCACTTCCGGACGCACCGCGATGCCGCGGGCGATGCACAGACGCTGCTGCTGACCGCCGGACAGGCCATAGCCGCTTTGCTGCAGCTTGTCTTTCACTTCAGTCCACAGCGCGGCCTTCGTCAAAGCCCACTCCACACGATCGTCCATCTCGCTGCGGCTGAGCTTTTCAAACATCCGCACACCGAAGGCGATGTTGTCATAGATCGACATCGGGAACGGCGTCGGTTTCTGGAACACCATGCCGACGCGCGCGCGCAGCAGCGAAATGTCCATCGACGTCGTCAGCAGATTGTCGCCATCCATCAGGATCTGACCCTCGGCGCGTTGCTCCGGGTACAGCGCATACATGCGATTGAACGTGCGCAGCAACGTGGACTTGCCGCAGCCCGACGGGCCGATAAAGGCCGTGACCTTCTTTTCCGGGATATCCAGCGCGATGTGCTTCAGCGCATGGAAGTGGTTGTAGTAGAAGTTCAGGTCGCGGACCTGGATCTTCGCGCGGCCGCGGATCGGTGCCGAATTCGGACCGGCTGCCGATGCCAAGGGCGCGTTGTCTGCGTGCTTCACCGCGGTATCGTTCGTTTGAACCGTTGCCATGATGGTCGACCTTATCCTTGTTTACTTTTTCCGCGTGATCAGACGCGCGGCGACATTCAGAGCGAGCACGCCGAGCGTGATCAGGAAGACGCCGGCCCATGCGAGCGATTGCCAATCGGCGAAGGGACTCATCGCGAACTGATAAATCGTCACCGGCAGGCTGGCCATCGGCTTGCTCAGATCCGCATTGAAGAACTGATTCGACAAGGCGGTGAAGAGCAAGGGCGCCGTTTCGCCGGCGATCCGGGCGACACCCAGCAACACGCCGGTGATGATGCCGCCGATCGACGCACGCAGCGTGATCGAGCCGATCATCTTCCACTTCGGGATACCCAGTGCGAACGACGCTTCACGCAGTGCCACCGGCACCAGGTTCAACATATTCTCTGTGGTACGAATCACGATCGGGATCTGCAGCAAGGCCAATGCGATCACGCCGGCAAAACCGCTGAAGTGCCCCATCGTCGCCACGACGATCGCATAGACGAACAAGCCGATGACGATCGACGGCGCCGACAGCAACACGTCGTTCAGAAAACGCACCAGACTGGCCAGCCAGCTCGCGCGACCGTATTCGGCCAGATACACACCGGCCATCACGCCCAACGGCGTGCCGATCAGCGTGGCCACGCCGACCATCTCGAAACTGCCGACGATCGCGTTCGCCAGACCGCCGTCGCCCGAATTCGGCGCCGGCGTCGACTCGGTGAACAGATTGATGCTAAGGCCACCCACGCCCAGATGAATGGTCGTGTACAGGATCCACAGCAGCCAGACCAGACCGAACACCATCGCCGCCAAAGACAGCGTCAGCGCGACGCCATTGACGCGACGGCGCTTGGCCTGAAGCTTTTCCTTGATGATCGCGTCGCGCTGTTCGCGCGCTTGCGGACGTTGCAGACTCATCGATTGATCGCTCACTTGCGGCCCTCTTGTTTTTGCAGACGCAACAGCATCAGTTTCGACAGCGCCAGCACGATGAAGGTGATGACGAAGAGGATCAGACCCAGTTCCATCAGCGCGGACGTATGCAGACCCGGTTCCGCTTCGGCGAATTCATTCGCCAACGCCGACGTGATGCTGTTACCCGGCGCGAACAGCGAGATGCCGGAGAACATATTCGTATTGCCGATAACGAAGGTCACCGCCATCGTTTCTCCGAGCGCACGGCCGAGGCCGAGCATGACCCCGCCGATGACGCCCGTTTTCGTGAACGGCAAGACCACGCGCCACATCACTTCCCAGGTCGTGCAGCCGATCCCGTAGGCCGATTCTTTCAACAGCACCGGCGTCACTTCAAACACGTCGCGCATCACGGCCGAGATGTAGGGAATGATCATGATGGCCAGGATCACGCCGGCACACAGCAGACCGATGCCGATCGGCGGCCCCTGAAACAAGGCACCGACGAGCGGCAAGCCACCGAGCAGATGCTTCAGCGGTGCCTGGAAATACGTCGAGAAGATCGGCGCGAAGACCAGCAGGCCCCACATGCCGTAGACGATCGACGGAATGGCCGCGAGCAGCTCGATCGCGATACCGAGCGGACGGCGCAACCATGCCGGCGACAGTTCCGTCAGGAACAACGCAATACCGAAGCTCACCGGCACGGCGATGATCATCGCGATGACCGACGTGACGATCGTGCCGTAGATCGGCACCAGCGCGCCGAAGTGCTGATTCGGCGGATCCCATTCGCTATTGGTCAGGAAACTGAAGCCGAAGGTGTGCAAGGTCGGCCAGGATTCGACGACCAGAGAGACGATGATGCCGCCGAGCAGCACCAGGGTGATCAAGGCACTCGCGCGGGTAAGCAGGCCGAACAGCATATCGCCGAACTGACCTGGCGCGCGTGGCGGCGCCGACGACGCGCCCGGCGGCATCGCGCCGGGGGAGACGCCGCCTTGGGAGGCTGCGGAAGAGATATCTGACATGATGTCGAGTCGCGATGGCACAAGTGCCTGAAAGGCACGATGGCAAATAGGATGGAAGCCACCCCTTCTGCCGCCCGAAAATACACTGCCACCCGCCGACACCGCGGGACATCCGGTCGGCACTGCAGGCAGCACGCCGTCACCGAAACGTCACCAAAATGTCATCGAATGGCGTTGGATACGTTTATGGGTACCCATCGTCGCCGCCACGCCGCGCGTAGCCGTCCCGCTGAGTACCCCGTACTGCACACTGTTTTTTTTGATGCCACCGTGGCGCGATTCCCGTGAGAACCGGCACGGCGTGCCTGCCCTACCTTACTCTGCCGCGACAACCTTGCCCGAGCCGTCCTTCACGTTCTTCCACGCATTGTGGATTTGCGAGACGACCGATGCCGGCAGCGGGATGTAATCCAGCGACGACGCGCCGGCATTACCGTTCTTGAACGACCAGTCGAAGAACTTCAGCACGGCCGCGCCTTGTTCCGGCTTGTCCTGCGATGCATGGATCATCACGTACGTGGCAGCCACGATCGGCCACGCGTTGGCGCCGTCGGTGTTGGTCAGGATCTGGTAGAACGTCTTGTTCCAGTCCGCGCTACCCGAAGCAGCCTTGAACGTGTCGACCGTCGGCGCGACAACCTTGCCTGCCGCGTTCTTCATGTCCGCGTAGGTCATGTGGTTCTGCGTCGCGTAAGCCGACTCGACGTAACCGATCGCGCCGGGCAGGCGTTGCACGAATGCCGCCACGCCGTCGTTACCCTTGCCGCCCGTACCCGTCGGCCAGTTGACCGTTGCGCCTTCGCCGATCTTCGCCTTCCAGTCCGCGCTGACCTTCGACAGGTAGTTCGTGAACACGAACGACGTGCCCGAACCGTCGGCACGACGCACCACGGCGATGTCCGTATCCGGCAGCTTCAGCTTCGGATTCAATGCGACGATTTCCGGCGCATTCCACTTCGTGATCTTGCCTTGATAGATGTCGGCCAGGACTTGGCCCGACAACACCAGTTGGCCGGCCTTCACGCCCGGAATGTTCACGACCGGCACGATGCCGCCGACAACCGTCGGGAATTCGACCAGACCGTTCTTGGCCAGTTCCTCGTCCGTCATCGGAACGTCGGAACCTGCGAAGTCAACCGTCTTCGCTTGAATTTGCTTGATGCCCCCGGAAGAGCCGATGCCTTGATAGTTGACCTTGTTGCCGGTCGCTTTTTGATAGTCGGCTGCCCACTTGCCATAGACCGGTGCGGCGAACGTGCTACCGGCACCCGTGATGTCTGCGGCGTGGCCCGCGGTGGCGACGAGGGCGGTGACCAAGCCGGCGATCGCGGTTTTCATCAAGTTCATGACCTCTCCATTGAAGTGAAATGCGGACAATGCCGCAGGACAGAACGGAGCTTAAGTGACGAACATGACAGTCATGTGACAGTCGCAATCGACGCTTGGTATTGCAAGAATCGGTCGAAATGACCGCACCACGAAACCGTAGGTCGGTATTGTCGTTATTTTTAATAAAAAAACGTGCACTCCCAGCGGAAATGCACGTTTTTTCTACCGCATGCCCGCTATCGGGCAATCGTTTGAACGCGCTCAGGCGAAAGCCTTCCTTACCGCCTCGGAGATGGCTTCCGCGTGTTGCGTCGCCGCCTCGGCCTTCTCTGCCTCGACCATGACGCGCAGGACCGGTTCCGTGCCGGAGGCACGGATCAGCACCCGACCGGTGCCCGACAGCGCCGTATTCGCATGATCGATCGCCGCGCTGATCGACGGATCGGCTTTCCAATCGGCGCCGGCCGCAATACGCACATTGATCAGCTTCTGCGGGAACAGCGTCAGACCCTCGAGCAGGGCCGCCAGCGTCTTGCCACTGCGGCGCATTGCCGCCAGGACCAGCAATGCCGAGACGATGCCGTCGCCGGTCGTGTGACGATCCAGCGACAGAATATGTCCCGATCCCTCCGCGCCCAGCTGCCAGTCGCGCTCGCGCAGTTGCTCGAGGACATAGCGGTCGCCGACCGCGGCGCGCACGAAGCCGACGTTGAGGCGCCCCAGAGCCTGTTCGACCGCCAGATTCGTCATCAACGTGCCCACGGCCCCGGGCACGGAACCGTCGGTCGCGATCCGGTCCTGGACCAGCACATACAGCAACTCGTCGCCGTTGAACAAGCGTCCGCTCGCGTCCACCACCAGCAGACGATCGGCGTCGCCGTCCAGCGCGATGCCGAGGTCTGCCTGGTTCTGGCGCACCGACTCGATCAAGGCATCGGGTGCTGTAGCACCGACGCCGTCGTTGATGTTGAAGCCGTTCGGCCGGACGCCGATGGGGATCACTTCCGCGCCCAGCTCATGAAACACGCTGGGCGCGATGTCGTACGCCGCACCGTTTGCGCAATCGACGACCAGACGCATGCCGCGCAGATCGTAGTTGGCCGGGAACGTGCTCTTGCAGAACTCGATATAGCGACCGGCCGCATCGTCGAGCCGACGTGCACGGCCGAGCTTCTCGGACGGCGCACAGGATTGCGGTTCTTCCAGCCGCGCCTCGATCTGACGCTCGATATCGTCGGGCAGCTTGTTCCCGTCGGCGCTGAAGAACTTGATACCGTTGTCGTAGTAGGGGTTGTGCGAGGCACTGATCACGACACCGGCCGACAGGCGCAACGCGCGCGTCAGATAGGCAATGGCCGGCGTCGGCATCGGCCCCGCCAGCATCACGTCGACGCCGGCTGCGGCGAAGCCGGCTTCCAGCGCCGCCTCCAGCATATAACCGGAAATACGCGTGTCCTTGCCGATCAGGACGGTCGGGCGACCGGCCCGAAACAAACCGCGCCGCTCCCCGTCCTTGCCGATCGAACGCTCGCCCGATCGCTGCTCGGCCTCAGCGGCGCCCTGCCCGGCAGCCGCCACCAAGGCATCGGCCTCGTCGTCGTAGGACGGTCGTTGCGGGGCCGCGCCCGGCAGCGGACGCGGTTCGGGCGCGCGTGGCGCCGAATCGGTCGCGTGCACCAGCACTTCGCCTGCCGCATAGCCCAGCTTCAGTACAAAATCGGGCGTGATCGGCGCTTCGCCTACGCGCCCACGGATCCCATCGGTTCCAAAATATCGCCGGCCAGCCATGGCTTCTCCTCTACTAGTCGTGCCGGTGCTGTCGCGCGCAGCGTGCCAACGCGCACACAGCGTCCGTCTGCTTCACAAACCGCTTCACCAACTGATTATGCGTTCGATACGGCTCAATCGGCGCGACGTTCGCCGGCGCCGTCATCGACGCCCAGAGCGATCGCATCCGCGGCGCGCTCCGTAGCGGCATCGCGCCGCGACGGCGCCCCGTCCTGCGCGAATTCGTCGCCGGTCCGCGCCTCACCGCGGCGATCGGATGCCATCTCGACGATCGCACTGCGCGGCTGCGGCGCGGCCGGGTCGTCCTGACCGATGGCGCTCCAGACCGACAACGCTTCCACCGTCTGCGCAACGTCGTGGACACGGACGATCGCGGCGCCGCGCTCTGCCGCACAGACAGCCGCCGCCACGCTGGCGATCACCCGCTCGGCAGGCGTAGGCGCCTCGCCGCCCTGCGACGGCATCACCGCCGCCAGCATCGATTTGCGCGACATGCCGACCAGAATCGGCAAGCCGCCCGGCGACGTCATCGGCAGATCCCGCAATAGGCGGAAGTTGTGCGCAACGGACTTGCCGAAGCCAAAGCCGGGATCGACGACGATACGCTCACGCGCGATACCCGACGATTCCAAGGCAATCACGCGCCGTTCAAGAAAGTGGCGCACCTCGTCGACGACATCTTCATAGGACGGCGCATCCTGCATCGTCGCCGGTGCGCCCTGCATATGCATCGCACAGACGCCGCATTGGCTGCGCGCCACCACTTCGAGCGCCCCGTCCTCGGTAAACGCACGAATGTCGTTAATCATGTCGGCGCCCGCTTCGAGCGTCGCGCGCATCACTTCCGGCTTATACGTGTCGATCGACAAGGCCACACCGCAATCGCGCAATGCCTCGACCACCGGCAATACGCGATCCAGCTCCTCGCCGAGCGAGACCTCGGGCGCACCGGGCCGCGTCGATTCGCCGCCGATATCGAGGATATGCACCCCTTCTCGGATCATCGCCTCGGCGCGCCGTAACGCAGCGTCGCGCATCTGAAACTTGCCGCCATCGGAAAACGAATCCGGCGTGACATTCAGAATACCCATCACGAGCGGCTGCGCCAATGAAAAACGGAAACGCCCGCAGCGCAGAATGCCATGGTCGCCAGCCAAGCCGGACGGAAGTACCCCATACAGCGACGGTGCGCGCGAGGCGCCGCTCGACACCAGCGAGGCAGCCGCTGAGACCAACGCGGTGTCGGCCGAGACAGCGGACGCGCCCTGTGCCATACCGGAGGAAGACGCATCCGAGGACAAGGGTGCGGTCGAAAGCGAGCCCGGCAAGCCGGGTGCGGAGGAAGAGGAAGTCAAGGTATTGCTCTACATCAAAAGGAACCGCGTGGCAGCGGCGATGGCGGCATCCGTCACACCACACTGTACGCCGCACCAAAGAAAAAGGGCCGGTGCAATCTGCACCGGCCCATTAGTGTATCCGCTTATTAAGCTGGCGCCGTCACACTGGTGGGCGCTTTTGCATCGGAGCCACCGCCACCGTTCGTCGGGCTACCCCCCGACGGTGGCGGCAAATTCTTCGGCGGTCGCGGGTTCTTACCCGACATGATGTCGTCGACCTGATCCGCATCGATGGTTTCCCATTCGAGCAGTGCGGTGACCATCACTTCGACCTTCGCGCGGTGCTCTTCCAACAGGCCCCGTGCACGAGCGTACTGATCGTCGAGGATGCGACGGATTTCCGCGTCGACCTTCTGCTGCGTCGCTTCCGACACCGTCTTCGACGACATACGGCCGAACACACCGTCTTGCTCCGTATCGACATACACCATCGTGCCAAGCACATCGGACATGCCGTAACGCGTCACCATATCGCGCGCCATCTTCGTCGCACGCTCGAAGTCGTTGGACGCACCGGTCGACATCGAATTCAGGAACACTTCCTCAGCAGCACGGCCACCGAACAGGATCGCGATTTCTTCATACATCCGTTCACGATACAGATTCACGCGATCGTGTTCCGGCAACTGCCAGGTGATCCCCAATGCCCAGCCACGCGGCATGATCGACACCTTGTGCACCGGATCCGCCAGCGGCAACAGCTTGGCGACCACCGCATGACCCGACTCGTGATACGCCGTATTGCGACGCTCTTCCTCGCGCATCACGGCTGACCGACGCTCCGGACCCATGAAGATCTTGTCCTTCGCATCTTCGAAATCCTGCATCTCGACGATCCGCTTGCCGCGACGTGCTGCGAACAGCGCTGATTCGTTGACCAGGTTCGCCAGATCGGCGCCCGAGAAGCCCGGCGTGCCGCGTGCAATCACTGCCGCATCGACGTCGCCCGAAATCGGCACCTTGCGCAGGTGGACCTTCAAGATCTGCTCGCGACCGCGGATATCCGGCAGGCCGACGTAGACTTGACGGTCGAAACGACCCGGACGCAGCAGCGCTTTGTCCAGCACGTCCGAACGGTTCGTCGCCGCGATCACGATGACGCCCGAGTTGGCCTCGAAACCGTCCATCTCGACCAGCATCTGGTTCAAGGTCTGTTCGCGTTCGTCATTACCGCCGCCCATCCCGGCACCGCGATGACGACCCACCGCATCGATTTCATCAATGAAAACGATACACGGTGCGTGCTTCTTTGCTTGCTCGAACATGTCGCGAACGCGGGCCGCGCCCACACCGACGAACATTTCGACAAAGTCCGAACCGGAAATGCTGAAGAACGGCACCTTCGCTTCGCCAGCAATCGCCCGCGCCAGCAAGGTTTTACCGGTACCCGGCGGCCCGACCAGCAGCACGCCGCGCGGGATACGCCCACCCAGTTTCTGGAATTTCTGCGGGTCGCGCAGGAAGTCGACCAGTTCGCTGACTTCTTCCTTCGCCTCGTCGCAACCGGCGACATCGGTGAAGTTGATCGCGTTGTTGTTCTCGTCGATCAGCCGCGCTCGGGATTTACCGAAAGAAAAGGCGCCGCCCTTACCCCCGCCCTGCATCTGTCGCATCATGTAGAACCAGAACACCATCAACAGGATGGAGGGCCCCACGTACGTCAGGATCGATACCAGCAGATTCGGTTCGTCTTCCGGCTTGCCGCTGACCTGAACACCGTACTTCATCAGATCGCCGACCATCCAGATATCGCCCGGCTGCACGATCGTGTACTTGTTGCCGTCCGACGGCGTCACGTTCAACGTGCGTCCCTGGACCGTCACGGCTTTGATCTTGCCGTTCTTCGCGTCATCCATGAACTGCGAGTACGGCACGCCTTCCTGAACGCGAGGCTTGTCGAACTGCTTGAACACCGTAAACAGCACCAGTGCGATGACCAGCCACACTGCCGCTTTCGAGAACATATTGTTGTTCAAGGCACCACTCCTTCACTGATATCGCCGGCCGGCCGGGACATCAAGGCCATGTCCGAGCTGCTCCAGCGCATTCTAATCCACTCCGACAACCCCCGCCATAGACAGGGCCGTGATGAACGGCCTGGTCCGCCAGGCGGAGTCTTGGTCGTCGAAATGGCATTCCGGGCGTTTTCCCGTCCTATTTCCGCTTTATCCCGCTAAAACCCGTTGCGACCTCACGGCCGCGCGGCACCTTTCATTACGATCCTAAGCCCATACACGCTGAAAAGATGTTTCAGAATGTTGCGGACCGGTGCGGAAATCAGGCAATACACGCTCGGCACGTCATTCCGGATGCTTCAAGCGCTTTCCCAAAATGAACGTTTCGGACGACTTGTCGCGCGACGCTTTCGGCTTGCGCGGCGCCACGACCAGGAACTGGTTCTTGAACTTTTCGATAATCTGGCTATACCCGCTGCCGTGGAAACACTTGACCAGCAATGCGCCTTCAGGCTTCAGGTGCCGCTGCGAAAACTCCATCGCAAGATCGCACACGTGCTCGATCCGCGCGGCATCGGCCGAAGCCACACCACTCAAGTTGGGGGCCATATCCGAGATCACAAGATCCACCTTACACCCGCCCAACATTTTTTCCAGCTTTTCCAATATGTCGTCTTCCCGGAAATCGCCTTGCAGGAATTCGACATCGGCGATCGGTTCCATCGGCAACATGTCCAGCGCGATGACGCGGCCATTCAAGCCGGCCGACGGCAGCGCCGTCTTGTCCGCCCCAGCGCGTCCCGGCGCTGCCGCGGAACTGATCGATGGATCGCCGGACAGCTTGGCGGCATCGCCGCCCGCTGCTGTGCCCTGTTGCGCGGCGGCATCACTTTTCTTGCGCGTCAACTGACCCAGACGGTTGCGGACGTACTGACTCCAACTGCCCGGCGCCGAGCCCAAGTCGACGATGATCATGCCCGGTCGGATCAACTTGTCCTGCTCGTCGATCTCTTTCAATTTATACGCCGCACGCGCGCGATAGCCCTCCCGCTGGGCCATTTTGACGTACGGATCGTTGATGTGGTCATGCAACCACGCGGAATTAAAACGGTTCTTTGCCATGAAACTGATCGAATACCCCTGATTTGGGGGATAATACGCTGCTTTTCCGCCGTAACGGCGGCCCCTGTCTGCTTCTGATCTGTATCGCGATGCCCGCCCTGACCCTGACTCCTGCTGCCCGTGCCGAATTTCGTTCGCAGGCGCACGCCCTGAAGCCTGTCATCCTGATCGGCGGTGATGGCCTGACCGATGCCGTTTTGGCAGAAACAGACCGTGCACTGACGTCCCATCAACTGATTAAAGTCCGCGTGTTCGGCGACGATCGCGAGACGCGTATCGAAACCGCCACGGCCCTGTGCGATCAGCTCAACGCAGGACTGGTGCAACACATCGGCAAGCTGCTGGTGCTGTTCCGCCCGGTGCCGAAGGTCAAGCCGACGCGTGAATCGGCGCAGCAGGACGCGAAACGGGCCAGTGGCCCGGTGTCGCGTGCCGCTGCGGCGCGCGCCGTGGCCGACCTGCCCGCGTCCCGCAACGTCCCTGGCAGCAAAGCCAAGGGCGGCGCGCCGCGGATCGTCAAGGTGATCAAGCCCACCGGAAACGAACGCCGCCGTGCGCGCCCCACCGACGTCCTGGTGCGCGGCAATGAACGCGTCACCTTCGGCGGCCAGGTGAAACGGGCCAAGAAACGCAAGGTCAGCATCAAGCGCGTGCATCAGAACGACTGAGCACCGCCCAAAAACGAAACGGACCGTCACGAGAACGGTCCGTTTTTTTTATCGGCCCGCGCGGCGGCTTGGCTGCCGCGGGCCCGACAAAACACGTTACACGTAGCGCACGCCCGTGATTTCATACTCACGCGTGCCGCCCGGCGCCACGACGGCCGCCATATCGCCTTCGTACTTGCCGATCAAAGCGCGCGCGATCGGCGAGCTGATCGATACCAGGCCATGCTCCAAATCGGCCTCGTCGTCGCCAACGATCTGATAGGTCACCTTGTTGCCGGTTTCCTGATCTTCCAGATCGACCGTCGATGCAAACACCACGCGCCCTTCGGCGCTCTCGGCCAGCGTCTTCGGATCGATGATCTGCGCCACCGACATCTTGCCTTCCAGTTCCGCAATCCGTCCTTCGACGAAGGATTGCTTTTCCTTGGCCGCATCGTATTCGGCGTTTTCCGACAAATCGCCCTGTGCGCGCGCCTCGGAGATCGAATTGATCACCGACGGACGCTCGACGGACTTGAGCCGATGCAGCTCTTCCTTCAGTAATTCTGCGCCACGTTTCGTCAGAGGGATGGTGCTCATAGCAAATTGCCCATACAAAGTTCGCGCTTAAAAGCCGCGCACAAAAAAATCGCCGCAGCCGGAAAGACCAGCGCCGTTCGTAACGACACAGCACCGATACCGCCCAGCCGCGGCTCATTGCATCCAATGTGGTAGGCATCGGCGCTAGCCGGACAGACCGGCTGGCCGAACGCACCCACGAAAGGTTTAGTTTAGGCGAGCATGCAGCCCTTGTAAATCATAGACCTCAAGCGACTGCAGCGAATTCAGGCCTTCGACCGCCGCGCGGGCGCCCGAGATGGTCGTGTAGTACGTCACATTGTTCGCCAGCGCGCTCATCCGGATCGAACGCGAGTCCGCGATGGCCGTGCGGGTTTCGTCGACCGTCGTCATGACCAGCGCGATTTCGCCGTTCTTGATCATGTCCACGACGTGCGGACGTCCGTCCTTGACCTTGTTCACGACGCGGACCGGCACGCCCGCCGCCGAAATCGCCGCGGCCGTGCCCTTCGTCGCGACGATCTGATAGCCCAGTTGGTCAAGGCGACGCGCAATCTCGACCGCGGCCGGCTTGTCCGAGTCCATCACCGTCAACAGCACGGTGCCGGACGCCGGCAGACGCGAGCCTGCCGCCAATTGCGACTTGAATAGCGCCTCGCCGAACGTGCGGCCGACACCCATCACTTCGCCGGTCGAACGCATTTCCGGTCCGAGCACCGGGTCGACGGTCGGGAACTTCGTGAAGGGGAACACCGCTTCCTTGACGCTGAAGTACGGCGGTACCACTTCCTTCGTCACGCCCTGCTGCGCCAGCGTCTGTCCGACCATCGCCCGCGCGGCGATCTTCGCCAGTTGCAGGCCGGTCGCCTTCGACACATACGGCACCGTACGCGAGGCACGCGGGTTCACTTCCAGCACATAGATGACATCCGACGGCTTGCCGTCGGCATCGGTCCCCTGCTGGATCGCGAACTGCACATTCATCAGGCCGACCACGTTCAGGCCGCGCGCCATCGCGGCGGTCTGACGCTTCAGTTCGTCGACCGTCGCCGCGGACAGCGAATACGGCGGCAGCGAGCAGGCCGAATCGCCCGAGTGGACGCCGGCTTGCTCGATATGCTGCATCACGCCGCCGATAAAGACCGCTTCGCCGTCGCAGATACAGTCGACGTCGCATTCGATCGCGTCGTTGAGGAAGCGATCCAGCAACACCGGCGAGTCGTGCGATACCTTGACTGCCTCACGCATATAGCGTTCGAGATCGCGCGGCTCGTGCACGATTTCCATCGCGCGGCCACCCAGCACGTACGACGGGCGTACGACCAGCGGATAACCGATTTCGGCCGCCAAGGTCAGTGCATCGGCCTCGGTGCGCGCGGTGCGGTTCGGCGGCTGACGCAGCGACAGATCGTGCAGCAGCTTTTGGAAACGCTCGCGGTCTTCCGCGGCGTCGATCATGTCCGGCGACGTACCGACGATCGGCACACCGTTCGCTTCCAGATCGAGCGCCAGCTTCAGCGGCGTCTGACCGCCGTACTGCACGATCACGCCAACCGGTTTTTCCTTGTCGACGATTTCCAGCACGTCTTCGAGCGTCAGCGGCTCGAAGTACAGACGATCGGACGTATCGAAGTCCGTCGAGACCGTTTCCGGATTGCAGTTGACCATGATCGTCTCATAGCCATCTTCGCGCAGTGCGAGTGCCGCGTGGACGCAGCAGTAATCGAACTCGATGCCCTGACCGATCCGGTTCGGACCGCCCCCCAACACCATGATCTTCTTGTTATTGGTCGGCTCGGCCTCGCACTCTTCCTCGTAGGTCGAGTACAGATAGGCCGTATCGGTCGCGAATTCGGCCGCGCAGGTGTCCACGCGCTTGTACACGGGGCGCACATTCATGGCGATCCGCTGGGCGCGCACTTCCGTCTGCGTCGTGCCGAGCAGCTTGGCCAGGCGACGATCGGAGAAACCGGCACGCTTCAGGAAACGCAGTTCGTCGACGCTCAAGCCCGACAGCGCGCGACCGGCGAGGCCCTTTTCCAGTTGCACGATGTTTTCGATTTGCGCCAGGAACCACGGATCCACCGCGGTTTCCTCGTACACTTCGTCCACCGTCATGCCGATCCGGAACGCATCGGCCAGATACCAGATCCGATCCGGACCGGCATCGCTGATTTCCTGAACGATCTCGTCGCGATCGGTGGACTTTTCGTCCAAGCCGTCCACGCCGACTTCCAGACCACGCAGTGCCTTCTGGAACGATTCCTGGAAGGTGCGGCCAATTGCCATCACCTCGCCCACGGACTTCATCTGCGTCGTGAGACGCGAGTCGGCTTCGCGGAACTTCTCGAAGGCGAAACGCGGCACCTTGACGACCACGTAGTCGATCGACGGTTCGAACGACGCCGGCGTTTGACCGCCGGTGATTTCATTGCGCAGTTCGTCCAACGTATAGCCCACGGCCAACTTGGCCGCGATCTTGGCGATCGGGAAACCGGTCGCCTTCGAGGCCAACGCCGATGAACGCGAGACCCGCGGATTCATCTCGATCACGATCATCCGACCATCTTTCGGATTGATCGAGAACTGCACGTTCGAACCGCCGGTATCCACGCCGATTTCGCGCAGCACGGCCAGCGATGCATTCCGCAGCAGTTGGTATTCCTTGTCCGTCAGCGTCTGCGCCGGGGCGACGGTGATCGAGTCGCCCGTGTGGATCCCCATCGGATCCAAGTTTTCGATCGAGCAGACGATGATGCAATTGTCGGCCGTGTCACGCACGACCTCCATCTCGTATTCCTTCCAGCCGAGCAGCGATTCTTCGATCAGCAGCTCGTGCGTCGGCGACAGGTCGAGGCCGCGCTTGCAGATTTCCTCGAACTCCTCGCGGTTGTACGCGATGCCGCCGCCGGAACCGCCCAGCGTGAACGACGGACGGATCACCGTCGGGTAGCCGCTGCCGCCCGTCAGTACCGCGATCTCGGCCTGGACCTTCAGCGCCTCTTCCATCGAATGGGCAATGCCGGACTTGGCCGAACCCAGGCCGATGCGCGTCATCGCTTCCTTGAACTTCTGACGATCCTCGGCCATGTCGATGGCCTTCGGCTTCGCGCCGATCAGCTCGACGTTGTACTTTTCGAGCACGCCCTGGCGATGCAGTTCCAGCGCGCAATTCAGCGCCGTCTGGCCGCCCATCGTCGGCAGGATCGCGTCGGGCTTTTCCTTCGCAATGATGCGTTCGACCACTTCCCAGGTGATCGGCTCGATATAGGTCACGTCAGCCGTGTCCGGGTCCGTCATGATCGTGGCCGGATTGCTGTTGACCAGCACCACGCGATACCCTTCCTCGCGCAGGGCCTTGCACGCTTGCGCGCCCGAATAGTCGAACTCGCAGGCCTGGCCGATGATGATCGGGCCGGCGCCGATGATGAGGATGGTGCTTATGTCTGTGCGCTTTGGCATGTCTGGCGATATTTTTTACTGAATTAGGTACGGAGCAGCGGGTGCATCCACTGGATGCACGGCGCGGCAAGGCCTGTGGGGCGGCGTGGACGGGGTGGCATTTGCGATCCCGCGCACAGCGTCGACCCGACTACACCATGCCGCGTCCGCCTCAGCTCGCGCGCTGCGTCGATTGACCGTGCTGGTCCATCGAGGTGATAAAGCGATCGAACAGGTAGGCCAGGTCCGTCGGGCCCGGGGATGCTTCCGGATGACCCTGGAAGCAGAACGCCGGCTTGTCCGTCAGCGCGAAGCCCTGCAAGGTACCGTCGAACAGCGACACGTGCGTCACGCGAGCATTGGCCGGCAGCGAATCCGCATCGACGGCAAAACCGTGATTCTGCGACGTGATGACCACGCGGCCGTCGTCGAGATCCTTTACCGGATGGTTCGCACCGTGGTGACCGGTCTTCATCTTCAGCGTCTTCGCGCCGACAGCCAGCGCCATGATCTGGTGACCCAGGCAGATGCCGAACGTCGGGATGCCGCGGGCGATCGCCTCGCGCGTTGCGCGGATGGCGTAGTCGCACGGCTCCGGATCTCCCGGACCGTTGGACAGGAAGATCCCGTCCGGGTTCAAGGCCATCGCGTCGTCGATCGTGCTCTGTGCCGGCAGCACGGTGACCTTGCAGCCCCGCTCCGCCAGCATCCGCAGGATGTTGTACTTGACGCCGTAGTCGAAGGCGACCACATGGAAGCGCGGTTGCGTCTGTTCCGGCTGCCCGACGCCGAGTTGCCACTCGCGCTGCGTCCACACATACGATTGCTTGGTCGACACTTCCTTCGCCAGATCCATGCCGCTCAGGCCCGGGAACGAGCGCGCAAGCTCGATCGCGCGTGCCGGATTGTCTTCACCGGCGAGGATGGCGCCGTTCTGCGCGCCCTTGTCGCGCAGCAGGCGCGTCAGGCGGCGGGTATCGATGCCGGCGATGCCGAGCACGTTGCCGCCACGGAGATAATCGCTCAGCGTTTGCTGCGAGCGGAAATTCGAGGCGACCAGCGGCAGGTCACGGATGACCAGGCCGGCTGCGGCAATCGACGCGGACTCGACGTCCTCGTCATTGGTGCCGACATTGCCGATATGCGGATAGGTCAGCGTGACAATCTGACGCGCATAGCTGGGGTCGGTCAGAATTTCCTGATAACCGGTCAGAGCGGTGTTGAACACCACTTCACCGGTCGTATGGCCCTCGGCCCCGATCGACCAGCCACGGAAAATCGTGCCGTCGGCAAGTGCGAGCAAAGCGGGAGGAAAAGACGGCAGCACAGGGAGCTCCTGATGGATTGCCCTGGCCGACCCGCCGACTCCCGCATCCGCGCCATCGCGCGCTCGGCCATGCTCATTGCTGGGTCACGGCGGCGCTGCGGCGGCACTCGTACACCGACCGCCCGAAAGGCTGATACGGCAAGCACGGGGCTGGCGATTTAGGGAGGAGGTAGGCGCTAGGGCTAGGTGTTGATTGGGCTAAACCGGCAAATTATAGCCTAAGACGGCCGCCCACGACAGCCCGGCGACACCCGAATGGCTTAGGCGCGACAGTCGCCGTGCCGCAGCGCGGTCGGTTTTGGGACGGCGCTCGGGCGCAAGACACCACGCCGCCGCCAGCGAGACCGCAACGCCGCCATACGAACTTCCCGACGACGCGACGACGTCTCTATCCGTTCCGGCCACAAGACGGGGCACCCGGGTCTCCCCCTGGTCACAGAGCGTGGCGAACTGCGATTCACATTTCGCCAACCGCTTCTTAGGAACGCCCGCCCCATGCTTAGCACCCTGCCCCTGATCCGCGATAGCGCGGAGCCCGCCTTCGATCAAGTCAACGATTCGTCCTTCGCGCTTCTTTTCGATGAAACGGATACCGTCCCGAATTGGGCCGATGCGCAAAACTGGAGTGACCAGGCCTTGGATGCCGTCAGCGACAACGCCGCGCATCTGACGCTACAACGCGGAACGCTCAATGAAGCGGTGATCGACACCATGATGCGCCTGACCCGACTGACATCGCTGGAGCTGGTGAATGTCGAGATCACGCCTGGAATCGATATCGCACTTCACAACGCATTGGTGGCGTGTCCCTTGGAAAGAATCTATTTCACCGGCTTCACCGCGCCGTATTGGCTGACCAGGGAACCAGAAAAAATCGCGTCGTCGCTATTCGTGAAGCTCGCCTGTTACGGCACGGATCAATGGATCGGAACATCGAATCTACAAAGACTCGACACGAGAGACACACTGCCACTCGCGTCTTTGAACGATCTCTCCTTGGTGCATGGCGATCAAATCCTGAATAGCCTGATTTGCAATGCCAGCAACGGCCCCGACGCTGGCCGCGCACTGGTACATCTTCGGGTGCGCCATTTGACACTCACTGGCGGCGGCTTTGGCGACGACACCGCAAGGGGACTCGAATGGAATCGCCACATTCAATCGGTCACGCTGATCGACGTGCCGCTGAAACAGGATTGGGTGCATCAGATGCTCCGGATGACGAAGCTCGCGTCGTTGACATTCGTGCGCCCACAATTGATGCAAATCGCGTCCACGCCGACATTGCAGTTCGCACCCCATGTCGACGAAGTTTTTGTGGATGACCTCATGCGCTTTCGCGAGGAAGTGAAAATGCCCTTCATCGAAATGGGATTCAAAGAGCGCGGCTGACAACGTCGTCGCCAAACGCGAGTCTGACGAAATAGCCAACCTCGGGACGACTTCATCGCCTGTGCGCGCGCAACGCAACGGCACCGAGGTATTGACCTGGTTACTGACACTGGCGATCTGCAGCACGCAACGTGCAGACACTTTCCCAGGAACGTCGACCGATGCTTACGCCCCTCCCCCTCGTCCGCGATAGTGCGGAGCCCGCCTTCGATCAGGTCAACGACCACACCTTCGACTTCCATCCGGGAATCATCGACTGCTCGCCCAATTGGGCCGATCTGCCCAACTGGAGCGATGAAGCGCTGGAGGGACTAGGCGATCACGTCGCGCATTTGACACTGCAACGCGGAACGCTCAACAAGGTCGTGATCGCCACCTTGATGCGCCTGAATACGCTGACCTCGCTGGAAATGGTCAATGTCGAGATTCCATCGGAGATCGAGACCGTCCTCCAGTACGCGTTAATGATGGCGCACCACGTGAAAAAGATTTACTACACCGGCTTGTACGCACCCCCGTCGATGAGTGCCAACCTCGAGCAACTTCCCGCCACGCTCTATATGAAGATCGGGACGCATGTCGGCAAGAATCAACGGATAAGTGGGACGAATGTGCAGCGCCTCGATGCAAGAGAGGCGCTCACACTCGGGGGAATGAACGAATCATCGCTGGTCCGCGGCGATGAATTGCTGGATACCTTGATTTGCCGTTCCGAGAACAACAGCGACAGTGGCAAGGCGCTCGCCCACCTCCGGGTACGGAGCTTGATACTCACCGGCGGCGATTTCGGCTACAAAACGGCGCTCGGGCTGCAATGTAATACGCGCATCGAGTCGGTCACCCTTGTCGATGTGCCCCTCAAACAAGAATGGGTGCAGCAAATTCTTAGGATGTCCAATCTGAAGTCGGTGACGCTCGTGCGCCCGAAGCCGGTCCCGGACGCGACGTCGGCAGAGCTGGCAAAGCTGTCGTTCACGTCGGGCCTGCGTCAAAGCCAACAACTCAAGATCCTGTTCAGAAGTCGAGCGTGAAAACCATGCCGCGCGGGTGTAAGGAAGTTTCCCGAGGCAGCACGTGCCTTGAGCACGCGACGTTTGCAACGCGGCAACGAAACCGACATCCGCGCTGCGAGCAGGCACGGAACCAGAACCTGCACGGTGCAACTCAATGTGGCGGTCCGTCACGGACATTGCATATACAATCTTTAAGGACTACCGAATCGATGCTCACTCCTAGCCCCTTTCCCCTCGTCCGCGATAGCGCGGAGCCCGCTTTCGACCAAGTCAATGCACCGCGACTACACAGATTGGTGAATGGACAATTCGAAACCGACAAGAATGTCACTTGGCCTGGGCACATTTATTCGACCGCCCCGAATTGGAACGACGAGACACTGAGCGAACTCGACGACGGGGTCGCCCACCTGACGTTGCACCTCGGCGAACTCAACGAGGCCGTCATCGACACCGTGAAGCGTTTGGAGAAGCTGACATCGCTAGAGCTGGTTGGCGTTGACATCCCGTCTCGGCTCGGTATGCCGTTCATCGACACATTGCGGCAACGAGAGGTGGCGGTGGAGCGGATGTACTACAGTGGCTTCGACGATCCCACATGGATGAATGTCGGCCTGAAGTGCATCTCTTCGAAGCTCTATATGAAAATCGTCGGATTCAGCGCCATCGCATGGGGCGATGCACCGGGTTTACAGCGCCTCGACGCGAGAGCAGTCGCTTCACCGTCGGTTCTGCCGATGCACAGAATCTCGCTGATGCACGGCAAGCGCTTGTTGGACACCTTGATTTTAGAACCCTCTCAATGGGACACACGCAAAGCGGACGCGCTGAAAGACATTCCGGTGCGCAATTTAATCCTCGCAGACGGCACGTTAGACGACAGCACCGCGCTAGCGCTTGAGGGCAATACCCATCTCGAATCAGTCACGCTGATGAACGTGCCGCTCAAACGCGAATGGGTGCAACAACTATTGCGGATGCCCAACATTCAGTCACTGACGCTCGTACGACCAAAGCCCTTCGCCACCGTGGGCGCGCGTGAAACGACCTTCGAACCGATGGTGAATCAGGACTTTGTGTCTGGCCTGAGTCGCCACGACCAAGGCAAAGTTACATTCAAGGACCGCGCCTGACCGTGCCGGGCCCACGTAGCCCATCCTGTTCTGGCAATCGCAGCGTCATAAAAAAAAATCGCCCTTCGATTACGATCCGGTCGACGTCCGGATAGCGAAGGTAGAACCGCGCGGCGACTCGGTGAGAACGCCCCGCTCTGGCAAGCGAATTTCCTGACGACGCTGCGCTTTACCCATTTGATACTGCGACAAAACACGGCACCATGCTCTTCACGCCATGCCAAGGCGCAGTGAACCGTGCGCCCGCTTTCGCCGACAAACGTCCAGGAACGCCCGACCAATGCTTACCCCGCTTCCCCTGATCCGCTATAGCGCGGAGCCGGCGTTCGATCAAATCAATGATGCGTCCTTCGACTTCCACCCCAAGCGCATGACCATTACGCCCAGTTGGTCCGACAGTCAGAATTGGAACGACGAAGCGCTGGATGCGCTAAGCGGGGACATTGCGCATCTAACGCTGCAACGCGGCACACTCGACACAACTGTGATCGCCACGGTGATGCGTTTAGATAAGTTGACGACATTGGAGTTGGTCAACGTCACCATTCCGCCGGAAATGGAAACGCTGTTTCATTGCACATTGATGGCACGAAAAATCGAAAGAATTTACTACACCGGCTTATATGCGCCGAAATGGATCGATCCAACTCTCGAAAAAATTCCGTCGACGCTGTACGTGAAGACCGGATCGTACTTTCGCAACGAATGGATCGGCGCATCGCATCTGCATCGCCTCGATGCGAGAGAGGCATTGACGCTAGCGTGTATCAATCAGATGTCGCTGGTATCGGGCGATCCGTTGCTGGATACCTTGATTTGCAAATCGGAAAATTGCGACGGCGGCAGCGCCAAAGCGCTGACACATTTGCGCGTGCGTCACTTAATTCTCACCGGGCCTCACTTCGGCGACAACACCGCACTCGGACTCGAGTGGAATACGCGCATCGAATCGATCACGCTCGTCGACGTACCGCTCACCCGAGACTGGGTGCGTCAGTTACTGCGGATGAGCCGTTTAGCGTCGCTGAAACTCGTGCGCCCGAGATCGGTCCGTACCGCAGTCGAAGCGACAGCGCAATTCGCGTCGCCCATCGATCACGATTTTGTGTCCGGCTTGAGCAGTATCGATCAAAACAAGATCTCATTCAGCGATTACGCGTAAGGACACAACATCCGCTGGCAGGCTAACCATTCCAGCAGGCGAAGTTGCGCGTGATGCGGCGACGTCTGTGTGCGTTCAGTCTGCAATAGAGGGCACGGTTGTCTTCACGGGGTGACTGAGAGCCGCGATCCCCAACTTGCCTCGCGCCGATCACTTTCCAGGACTCGCCCGCCGATGCTTACCGCCCTTCCCCTCGTCCGCGACAGCGCGGAACCTATTTCGCACTCCCCGTGTCTTCAAAAATGCCTGATACCCCGGTATGACGTCTGGGACCCGGCCGGCTCCGAAATCGTCAATGGGGGCTGGCCGAACTGGCATAGGGAGGACTGGGCCGCCCTGCCCGACGGACCGATGGAACTGACGCTCGTCAACGGCACGTTAGACGCGTCGGCAATTTACGCCTTAATGAAGTTGAAGACGTTGAACGCACTTCAACTGATTGACGTTACGCTGGTCGCGAGCGAAGCCAAGGGGCTGGCGGCGGCAATACGCCTCCACGCCTTAAGCGGGCTTGTGCTCACGACGTGGACACTCCCCGATTCCGCCTTCATTGAAGCGCTTGAATCTATCGGTACCAAGCTGATTTGCAAGGTCAACCACGCGATCCCAGGGCAAGACTTCGATGCACTCGCGCGATATGGTCATTTGGAATTGCTCAATCTCGGCGAGTCCGATATCGACACGAGCCATGAATGCTGTATCCACCTTTGCAAGCGTACGACAACGCTGAAGCAGTTGATATGCAAGAGCGCGCCGGGCGATCGGAGTGGGCGAATATTGTCGCACTTGAACGTGTCCCGGCTAACACTGACCGGCGCGATCGATGATATCGCCATAGACGGACTGGCTTGGAATACGACGATCGAATCGTTAATGTTCGTCCGTGTTCCCCTCCATCGCGACTGGGTGGTGAAACTATCGTCAATGAAAAGCTTGAAAACACTTTTCATCAGGCATCCCACTCCAGCAAAAAGGGAGCCTCACCTCGGAAACGTCTTGCCGCCGGCGCCTATCGATACGAAATGGCTTGAGACAAAGCCGGGGGCGCCCGGCTGCGCCATCATTTTTATTTAAAGAAACGATCATGCAGACCCGCGCGACGGGCCAACGCCAGGGCGCCAGACCGGCGCGCGGCATCGCGGTTCCCTTCCTGTGTCACAGGCAAGCCCGAACGATTGACCTGTCTGGCGTAGCCAGCCCCGCACGGTCAGTCGGAGGAAACGTTAAGGTGCTCTAGCAAAGCACAATCCAACGCTGCCGTGGAGTTCCAATGAATACTTTCACTCTTTCCTCTGTTTCCGCGAGGCATTTTACCTTCGCGTCAGCCATCAACTCGTGTATTTCCGAGACGCTTTCGATCGACGAGGGCAACTCGCCGCGCTCCGGTGCCTCTCCGAGAAAGCCCGAGATTCAATATGATCGAGAGTCGGAGCATCTGCAGTTACGGGATGGCAGTGTGAATGATGCGACCATCGGTCAATTGCTCGGTTTGCGATACGTTTTAACAATGGAGATCATCGATGTCGACATTCCGGAGCATTGCGACCTGACCTTTGCACGGCTTTTAAAAGCGTTGAACATCCGCCATATCGACTACATCGGGCATGTCGGTCTAAGCAAAGGGACCTGCGATGCCATTAAATGCCTCGATGCAACGTTGAACCTGACATTGCATGGCCGCATCGGCCAACTGGCCTCGCTGATCTACGCGCCGCCATTGCATCGGCTCGATATCGCCAACACCGGAATCCATACCGGGGACACTTGGTTGTTCGCGCCGCTGCGAAGACGTACCGTCAAATTGCATGAATTGATCTGTACGCCCGCCCGCGGTCAGGCGAGTGGCAAGACACTGCTGGTTTTGCCCGTTGTTGCGCTGACGCTGGTCAAGGGCACGTTCGGAAAGATCGCCACGCACGCGCTGGCGCTGAATCTGCATATCGCGTCCTTGACGCTGATAACGGTGCCGCTCAGACGCGAATGGGTTCAGACATTACTCGGGATGGTGATGCTGGAGACGCTGACGATCACCGATCCCCAATCCATCTGGATCCGCTCGCCTACGGACATCGACAAGAAAGTCCCCACCCTCAAGATCGATCAGGAATGGATCGACGGCACGCTCAAACCCATCGCGCTACGCTCGGATATCGAAGTGATTTTCAACGCGTGATTCGCTTGCCCCGCAGCGAGGGCGAACGACGCCCCAAGAGGGCGAACGCGATGTGAGAAGGGAGGGGCGAGGCAGGAGGCAACGTGCGCGCTTCGCGAGGAAGCGCAGCGGCAGGAACCGATCAGCGGGACGCGACGCGGCGCGTCGTGGACTTGCCCGCCGACTTCTCGGTTTTCGCCGCGGGCTTGGCAGCCACCTTCGGCGCGGCCTTTTCAGATTTCGCGACCCGCTTCTCCGGCACGGCACGGCGGCTCGACGCCACCGTCTTTGTTTCGTGCTTGGTTTCGCGCGCGACTTCCCGCATGGCCGGGCGGCTTTCCGCCTTGGCGCTACGACTTTCGGTGCGGGCACGTGCGGTCGTTGCAGCCCGCCGCGTCGTCCGCGTTGCCGGCTTTTCTTCCGGTGCAGGCGCATCGACACGATCCGACGCCCGGATCACCCGACCACGCGAGTCATCGTCATCCCGCAAGGACACCGTCTCCAATTTCACCGGCCGTGCACCGCCGTCGACATCTTCGCGGACATACACCACCAGTTGCGTACCGGCCCGCACCGATGCGGCACGCGTCCGGTTCCAGCGACGCAATTCCGACACCGACACGCCGAGCCGCGACGCAAGCGACGTCACCGACTCACGCTGCGGCACGCGCACCGACACGCGACGATAGATCGGCTGGTCCGGCTCGATCGACAACACGGCATTTTCTGCGACGGTGGCGCTGATATCGCCTACAGCCGGACCGTCATCGGACTTCGGCACCAGGATCGTCGAACCCGGCTTCAGGCGCATGCCCGACGGAATCTTGTTGACCGCCATCAGCAACTTGGGATCGACGCCGATCTTTTCGGCGAGGTCCTTCGGCCGTTCCCGTGCACTGACTTGATACGTGGTCCAGCTCGAAAGGGGCAGCGAATAGTGCTTCAGATTGCGCGCGAACACTTCGGCGCTATCGAACGGCAGTAGGATCTGCGGTTGCGTCGAGCCCAGGATCACCGGCTTCGTGAACGACGGGTTTAGCGCCTTGAAGTCGTCGAGCTTCATATCGGCGAGTTGCGCAGCCACTTTCACATCGATATCACGCGACGTGGTCACCGTGACGAAATACGGGTGATTCGGGATTTCCGGCAGGGTCAGACCATACTTGGCCGGATCCGCGATCAGGTTCTTCACCGCCTGCAGCTTCGGGACGTAGTTGCGCGTCTCGTTCGGCATATTCAGGCTGGCATAGTCGGTCGGCAAGCCCTTCGCGGCATTTCGGGCGATGGCCTTCTGCACATTGCCCTCACCCCAGTTGTACGCCGCCAGCGCCAATTGCCAGTCGCCGAACATATCGTGGAGGCGAGACAGATAGTCCAGTGCCGCATCGGTCGATGCCAGCACGTCACGCCGCTGATCCTGGAACATGTTCTGCGCGAGGTTGTAGTCGCGGCCCGTGCCCGGAATGAACTGCCACATCCCTGCCGCCTTCGCGACTGACAGCGCCTGCGGGTTGTACGCGCTCTCGATGAACGGCAACAACGCCAGCTCGGTCGGCATATGCCGCGCTTCGAGCTGTTCGACGATGTGATAGAGATAGAGACGCGAACGATCGGTCATCCGTTGGACATAGTCCGGACGCGTGACGTACCAGTTCGTTTGGCTGTCGACCAGATCGCCGGAGAGATCCGGAATCTGGAAGCCGCGACGGATACGGCCCCAAAGATCGGTATCGTTCGATGCAAGCGAATCGACGGAGCTATGATCGACGTCGATCGTCTTGCTCGCCGAAGCGCGGCGCAAGGCTTTGCTTTGCGCGGTTTCCTTGCCTTGGTCCTGATTGGTGGCGTAGGCGTTGGTATAGCCATCGGAGCCATTCGCCATATTCGCCGTGCCGGCACAAGCAGACAGCATTAGCGCCAGCAGCGCACAAAGGATCAATCGCATGAAGAAGCCGTCTCGATAACGGGAAACCAGGGCGGGAGTTGTCAGGATGGTAAGGAAACCCGCCCCGCGCGTCAACCACCGTTACAAAAAAATCTCAATGAAATCGCGGGGCTGCAAGCATTTTTTAAAGTAAGAGCATGCAATAACCCCGCGCCCGGAATCAGAATCGATCTTTCCACGCACGCAATTGCGTGAACGCAGCGAGTCGCGACATGGGTCCCTCGGACACCGCACCGTGCGCCTGCCCCGCCATCGCCGCGCGCAGTTGCGGGGCGATGGCCGGCGCATCGGCGCGCAGGAACGGATTGACACGCCGCTCGAGCGCCAGCGTCGTCGGCACCGTCGGGCGGCCAGCCGCACGCAGCGCCTCGGCTTGTTCCGACCAGGCCGACAGATCGGCGTTTTCCGGATCGGCAGCCCGCGCAAAGCGAATATTCGACAGCGTGTACTCGTGGGCGCAGTGCACCAGCGTCGCGTCCGGCAATGCCGCCAAGCGGTCGAGCGACGCCAACATCTGCGCCGGCGTGCCTTCGAACAAGCGGCCGCATCCGGTCGCGAAAAGCGTATCACCACAAAAAACCCGCGGGGGCTGATTCTGGTCGATACTGGCGGGCGCCGTGCCCGCGCCGTCGGCCGGAGGCGGCGCCGCCCCGTCTGCGCTCGCACTCGCGCCCGCCATGAAGTAGGCGATGTGCGCGCGGGTGTGGCCGGGCACGTCGATTACCGTAAAATGCGCCCGCGGCGACACCGTCTCAACCACCGTGCCGCCCGATACCGGATGCGTCACGGTCGCGATGTCTTCGCCAACGGGCCCATACACCGGCGGAACAGACGGCGCCTGTCCTTCCTGCACCTGTTGTTCGGCGAAGACCAACAGTTCCGGTACGCCGCCGACATGGTCCGCGTGATGATGCGTGAGTAGAATAGCGCTCAGATACGCATTGTTCGCGTCCAGGTAGGCCATGACCGGTGCGGCCTGACCGGGATCGACGACGGTGATGCCCACCGGCCGCTGCACGCCGGGCGCCACCTCGACGGCCGGCCATGCGGACAGGTCTGCCGAGGGTGACCGCGGCACCAGCATCCAGATATAGTTATCGTTGAATGCAGGAAGCGGGACGACGTCGAACCGGGCATCGGCATCGGTGGACAGCGGCGAGGGTATGGACGAGGCAGGCGGCATCATGGGCTTGGAATGGGGGCAGCGCGGTAAGCTGCCGGTGTTTTCGATTGGGGGCGCATGGCTGAGCGACCGATTATAGACTGGTCCGACTGGACGCAATCTCCCGCAGGGCGTTATGTCCTGGCATGGGAGCAGGCGCAGGCAGACCGCGTCGTCAGCGATATGTTCGGATACCGCGCGGTGCAACTCGGGCTGCCGCAACTGGATGCGTTGCGAGAGAACCGGATGCCGAGCCGCGTGCTGACGCTCGACCCGGAAAGTCCGCTGAGTTCGCCGTATCTCCTTCCCCCGACCCGACCCGGTGCGGACCGCCTCGTGCATCCGGGGCAAATGCCGCATGCCGGCCTGCATGGTCATCATGCGGGCGGACGTGGGCCGCGGCGGCGCTCGGATAATGCCTTGCTTGCGCAAACCGATGTGCCGCTGCTGCACGCGCCACCGGAGCGTACGACACTCTGGGCCGATTTCGGCGAATTGCCGTACGAGAGCCAAAGTCTCGATTTGCTGGTGATGCCGCATACGCTCGAATTCACGGCCGAGCCGCATGCGCTATTGCGCGAGGCGGAACGCGTATTGGTGCCGGAAGGAAAGTTGGTCATCACGGCCTTCAACTCCTTGAGCCTTTGGGGCGTGCGGCAATCCGTGGGACGCCGGACACATCGGCCCTTCGTGCCGGCGGAAACGGACTTGATTGCCTTTACGCGGCTGAAGGATTGGATCAAGCTGCTCGGCTTCGAACTGAGCCGGGGCCGCTTCGGCTGCTACCGGCCACCGTTGACAAGCGCGAAATGGTTGGAGCGTTGCCGCTTCATGGAAGCGGCGGGCGACCGGTGGTGGCCGATCTTCGGTGCGGTCTATCTGATCACCGCCGTCAAGCGCGAACGACGCATGCGGCTAGTGGGCCCGACTTGGAAAAAGAAAACGGCGGCGGTGCCTTCGGCACTGACGCCTGCAGCGGCGCCGACACCTACGTCGGCATCGCGACTGTAAGTAAGGACAGACATGAGTGATGACGGCATCGTCGAAATCTACGCCGACGGCGCCTGCAAGGGCAATCCGGGCCCAGGCGGCTGGGGCGCGGTATTGCGCTTCGGCGACAAGGAAAAAGAGTTGTTCGGCGGCGAGCCGAACACGACCAACAATCGGATGGAATTGCTCGCGGTCATTTCCGCGCTGACGGCATTGAAGCGGCCCTGCAAGGTGCTGATTTGGACCGACTCGCAGTATGTGCAGAAAGGCATCAGTGAGTGGATCCACGGTTGGAAGGCGCGTAACTGGGTCACTTCGACGAAGGCCCCGGTGAAAAATGCCGACCTGTGGCGCCAATTGGACGTCATCGCCGCGAAACACGAGGTGGAATGGCGCTGGGTCAAGGGCCACGCCGGACACCCGGGCAATGAGCACGCCGACGCGCTGGCGAATCGCGGCGTGGAATCGTTGCGCGCGCCGGGGTAGCAGCGCGCAACGCCGGAGCATGCTTGGATTCCGGCGTACCGCACCGCATGGACGGGCGCGGAGACTCTTCGCGCCCCGCCCACTGCCATCCCCACCTCCCCAATCGCAGTGTCGATCGCCTCACTATCTTTGCATGGGCACTCCACAGATCAAATACAATTAAGACCCCACCCCATTTCTCAAGCAATTGATTTAAAACATAATATTTCCTTACTTACGCATACACTGCTGTCAGGCGTAAGGCAAAAGATCCCCCTTACTCACGAGTGATACGACTCAAGACGAGCCTTCGCGATGCCCAAAAGAATGCAGGCCATCGCCATGATCGCCCTCGTTTCCGCCTTGACCGCTTGCTCGAGTTACGGCGAGATGCCGCCATTGAAAGCCCAAGACGTACGATCGATGACGTGCGAACAAACGGTCGCGGAAATGGCGAAGATCAACACATTCCGCGCCCATGTCAGCAAGGCTAGTGAATTTTCGTTATGGGATGTCGGATCCTATTTCCTCGATTACGGCATAAGCGATGCAATCGACGAAGCCTATGCTGAGGACAGCGCCGACGAACGTGAGCGTGTCTTGCATAAAGCGCGAAAAGCCAAAAACTGCCCACCCATCCCGGCGCTGCCGATCGATGCGGCCAAGTCGTTGAAGCAGGCGCACGACGTCGCCTAAGCGCGTACTGGCCTCGTTCAAGGTGGCACAAGATCCGAACCTGCGTTCGAGCAGCGGCATCTCGCATGTCGCATGCGGAAGTCGAACCCGCCTCCCTCCACCGGCTATAATCGCCCCATCCCCTCGCCGCATCGCGGCGACGGGCGTCAGCGCTGCATCATGACGCCCCCTTTCATGCCCGAGTAGCGGCGCCTGCGCCCTTGGCTGCCGCCCTCCCTGCTTCTGCGACACACCATGCTGCGACAACTTGTCTTCGATACCGAAACCACGGGCCTAAATCCTCGGACCGGTGACCGGATCATCGAAATCGGTGCGGTGGAACTGGTCAACCGTCGGCTGACCGGCAAGAACCTGCACTTTTATATCAACCCGGAACGCGACAGCGATCCGGGCGCACTCGCCGTTCACGGCCTGACGACGGAATTCCTGTCGGACAAGCCCAAGTTCGCCGAAATCGCCGAGGCCTTCCGCGACTTCACGCTGGGCGCGGATCTGATCATTCACAATGCGCCGTTCGACGTCGGCTTTATCGAGGCCGAATACGCGCGCCTGGGCTGGCCGTCCTTCGTCAGCCAAGTGGGTGAGATCATCGACTCGCTGGTCATGGCGAAAGCGGCCTTCCCAGGCAAACGCAATTCGCTCGACGCGCTATGCGACCGCTTTGGTATCAGTAATGCGCATCGGACCTTGCACGGCGCGCTGCTCGACTCGGAATTGCTCGCCGAGGTGTATCTGTCGCTGACGCGTGGCCAGGAAAGCCTGGTGATCGACGACAGCGATGGCGACCACGAGCATCACGCAGGCAGCGGCCAGGCGACGGCGGCGCGATCCGCCGCGGCGATGGCCACGCTGGTGCTCCCGGTTTTGCGCGCGACCGATGAGGAAGGCGCCACGCACGACGCGATGCTTGCCGACTTGAACAAGGCCTCGAAAGGCAAATGCGTCTGGTTGCAGGAACCGGTTGCGGAAGACGTTGCGCCCGCCGCCTGAAGAGAGAACGCCAGCGGGACAGTCGCCCCGGATGTTGCGCCGACGACGCGGCGTCACCGTGTAGGCGACGGTCTCGGAAATTACGCTTGCAAAGCGAAAAAACGCTGCTATAATTTCGTTCCTCGACAGCACAAGCAAGCAGCAACCGCACTGCGGCGCTGGCGAAAAGACCTCGGGTGGTTAGCTCAGCGGTAGAGCACTGCCTTCACACGGCAGGGGTCACAGGTTCGAACCCTGTACTACCCACCAAATTCGCGACGGTACTCATTTCGTTGCAGGAAAGGCCCCACGATACAGATCGTGGGGCTTTTTTCTTTTGGCGACGCGGGAACGGGCGGCGTCATCGGCAATAGCGCCTTTCAAGCGTTTGTCGAATTTTGATACGCAGCGCGCAGCGACTATGATGCGTACCATGATTCCCAAGTCGGCATGGGAGGAACACCCTGTCATGCCAGACGTCAGCCGGAAGCCCATGCCGATGATGCCGCAAAACAGTCTCCCTTCGACCTGGCCGACCTCCCCGGCCACGCCCGACCCCGCTGAGACACTCAGCCATGCCGACGCCACCGGCGCCGAAGACGCCCCCAAGATCAATGCCGCGCCACCGCATGGCAATGGCCTCTCCGCTGCCGACCTCGATGCGTTTATGAACGCGGCCTCCGTCGCGCTCGATCTGCCGCTCGATCCCGCGTATCGCCCCGGCGTCTTGCGCTATCTCGGCCTGGCTGCCGCCATGGCGCGGCAACTGGATCAGATCCCGTTATCGGAGCGTGTCGAACCGGCGGTCCGTTTCGCGCCGGTCTGCCCGCCTACGCGAGCGCCCCATGCCGATACGGCAGGCGCCGCATGACGGCAACGTCACCCACTCCGCAAGCGGCCGTCGCACGGCTGTTTCAAGGGGACGCGACCGGCATGGCGCACGCGGTGCGACAAGGTGAAGTGCGCGCCATCGAACTCGTCGAAGCCGCCTTGGCACAGATTGACGCAACGAATGGCCGCTTGCGCGCCTTCACCGCCGTATTGGAGACCCGCGCAAAACAGCGCGCGAACGCACTCGATGCATTGCGCACGCGCGATGTCGAGGCGTTCTCTGCCCTGCCGCTCGCTGGCGTCCCCTTCGCGGTGAAGAACCTGTTCGACATCGCCGAGTTGACGACGCTCGCCGGTTCGAAGATCGAAGCATCGCGGCCGCCGGCCAGGACCGACGCCCCGTTGATCGCCGCACTGGAAGCCGCCGGCGCGATCCTCGTGGGCGCCTGTAATATGGACGAGTACGCCTACGGCTTTACGACCGAGAACTCACACCACGGCACGGTGCGCAATCCACACGATATCGAACGGATCGCCGGTGGCTCTTCCGGCGGCTCCGCCGCTGCCGTCGCCGCGGGCCAGGTGCCCATATCGCTCGGCTCCGACACCAACGGCTCGATCCGGGTGCCCGCCTCGCTATGCGGCACGTTCGCCCTGAAGCCGACCTTTGGCCGCCTGCCGCGTACCGGCACCTACCCTTTTGTCGACAGCCTCGATCATCTCGGCCCGTTCGCGCGCAGCGTGCGCGATCTGGCGCTGAGCTACGACGTGATGCAACAGGCGTCGTCCGATGGTGACGCCGGCTGCGCGGGGCGTCCGGTCGAGCCAACGCTGGCGCCGGTCCTCAAAACACTGGCAGGCGAATCGGACAACGGCCGCCCATTGCGCATCGCCGTCCTGAATGGCTGGTTCCGGGAGTATGCGGAGCCGGAAAGCCTGGCCGCCGTCGACCGCATCGCCAAGGCGCTGAACGTCCAACGTGCGGTCGCGCTGCCAATGGTGGAAGCCGGGCGCGCGGCCGCCTTCCTGATCACCAATGCCGAAGGGGCCGCGCTGCATCTTCCTGACTTGCGCACGCAGCCGGAGGCGTTCGAGCCTTTGTCACGCGACCGTTTCCTCGCCGGCGCATTGCTGCCTGCCGCCTGGGTGCATCGCGCCTACCGCGTGCGGCGCGCGTATGCCGAAGCCGTCGCCGCGCTGTTGGCCGATGTCGATATCCTGCTTGCACCGGCCACGCCGTGCGCCGCGACGCTCGCCGGTCAAGAAATGATGGAAGTGGGTTGTCATACGCTGGCGGTGCGCGCGAACATGGGCATCCTGACGCAACCCATTTCCTGCATCGGCCTGCCGGTCTGCACGGTCCCCGTCTGGCATGCGCATCCGACCTTGCCGGTCGGCGTCCAAATCATCGGCGCACCCTGGCGCGAAGACCAGGTCCTATGCGTGGCCGCCACGCTTGAGCGGCTCGGCCTGGTGCAAGCGCCCGTCGCCGCGGCGATGCGACAACGGGCGGCCTGATCGGCCCCGCCGCCTTCGGTCGTCAGGCCTTATCGGAGGCGATGTTCGGCTGAGCGGCCGTCGCCGACGTCTGCGCCAAGCCAGCACGTATTTCGGTACCGGACTTGCGCCCGGAGCGAACCGCTTCCGGCAGGGTGTCGAACCACCGCAGCACATCGACGAGCGGCATCGGTCGGCACACCAGAAAGCCCTGCAGTTCCGTGCAGTGCTCGGCCAGCAGCGTTTCACGTTGCGCCTGCGTTTCGACACCTTCGGCGATCGTGGCCATGCCGAGGCTACGGCAAAGGCTCATTACCGATCGCACGATTGCCATCGACTTCGGATTGCGTCCCAGTTCCTTGATGAAACTGCGATCGACCTTGATCCGCGTAAACGGAAAGCTCTGTAACAAGCTCAAGGACGAATAGCCGGTGCCAAAATCATCCATCGCCACGCCGATCCCCATCGCCCGCACTTCCTTCAGGATCTGCCTGGGTGTCTCGGCGTTTTCCAGCAGGGCCGTCTCGGTGATCTCCAGCTCGAGACGCCGCGCCGGGAAACCTGACTCGTCGAGCGCAATGGCCAGTGCGCCGATGAATTCGTGATAGAGCAATTGCGATGGCGACACGTTCAAGCTCAAGCGCACATCGTCGGGCCAGCTCATCGCATCGATACAGGCGCGCTTCATGACCCAGGCGCCCAATTCATGCATCATCCCGCGCTCTTCCGCCACAGGAATAAACTGCGCCGGCGCCATCACGCCGCGGCGACGATGGCGCCACCGCAGCAACGCTTCGCAGGCCGTGACGCGGCCGGTCGCGGCATCGATGATCGGCTGATAGTGCAAGGTCAGCTCGTCGCTGCGCAAGGCACGACGCAGGTCTTCCTCGATCTCGTTACGCGTACGCAGCGGATCGCTCATGCCGGGTTCGTACAGGCAGAAACGATTCCGTCCTTCGCGCTTGGCCTTGTACAAAGCCAGATCCGCCTGTTGCAGCAGGTGATCAGCGTCGGTCGCGTTGTCCGCGTGCAGTACCACACCGACGCTGACGCCGATGCTGATTTCATTGCTGGCGATCTCGAACGGATGATCGAGCTGATCGATGCATCGCTGCGCCAAGGCCCGCGCCTGCGCCGCCGTTCGACAGGACGTGGTCACGATCGTGAACTCGTCGCCGCCGAGCCGAGCGAGTTGCTCGCCCTCACCCAGAATATGCAATAGCCGCTGACTGACCGCCTTCAACAACAGGTCGCCGATATGATGGCCGAGAGAATCGTTCACCGGCTTGAATCGATCCAGATCGAGATAGAGCAGCGCGAAACCGCTACGCTCGATGCCGGTCGCGTTCAACAGCTGGCGGATCCGATTCTGGAAACTGGTCCGATTCGGCAGATTCGTCAACGTATCGTGATGCGCCAGATGCTGGATGCGCTGCTCCGTCATCCGCTGTTCGGTCACATCCTCGACCGTCGACACCCAGCCGCCATGCGCCAGCATCCGCGTGCTGACCGAGATCGTGCGTTGGCGGAACGACACCTCCAACTCCATCGTCTCGCGCACCCAGCTTTCGCGATCGGCTAGGGAGACCGTCAGGCGCCGCAGATGCTCCGCGACTGCCGGCTGCTCATACAGCGGCACGACTTCTGAGATACGCGCGACCACTTGCTCCAAGGACATCCCTGGTGTCAGAGCATCCGGCGGCAACTCGAAGACATCGGAAAAACGGCGATTCGACAGCACCAATTCGCCGCTCTGATTGAACAGGCACAAGCCCTGACGCATATTCGTCAAGGCGAGGTTCAGGTTCTGAGAGGTGGCCGCCAGCACATTGGCGTGCTTGCGCTGTTCCGAACAGTCACGGGTGATCTTCGCGAAGCCGAAAAGTGCACCGTTATCGTCGTAGACCGGCTGGATCACGACATGCGCCCAGAATTGCGTGCCGTCCTTGCGTACGCGCCAGCCTTCGGCATCGAACTTGCCGACCCGTTTCGCCGTCTCGATCCCGAGGGCGGGAATGCCCTTCGCCTGATCTTCCGGCGTGTAGAAGGTCGAGAAATGCTTGCCGACGATTTCGCCGGCCTTATAGCCCTTTGCCCGCTCGGCACCCGCGTTCCAATTGGAGACGATGCCGTGCGGATCGAGCATATAGATCGCGTAATCGGTCACGCCTTCGACCAAGGCGCGGAAGCGCTGCTCCTGTTCCTTCGTCCGCGCGAGCAAACGCCGCGCCTCGGTACAATCGCGAGTGACTTTGCCGAAGCCGAGCAGCTCGCCCTCATCGTCGTAAATCGGATCGATGACGACATGTGCCCAGAATTGCGAGCCGTCCTTGCGGACCCGCCAGCCTTCTACCTGAAACTTGCCGTGCTGGCGCGCCTCATGCAGGCTGACCATCGGCAATCCGGCAAGCCGGTCTTCCTGCGTATGAAAACAGGAGAAATGCTTGCCGACGATCTCGGACGCGGTATAGCCCTTTGCCCGCTCCGCCCCCGCATTCCAGTTCGTGACGATCCCGTTCACGTCCAGCATATAGATGGCGTAATCGGTCACGCCCTGGACGAGATATTTGAACCGACGCTCGCTAGCCGCAACCTGCTCGCGCATCCGGCGCTGCGACGTGCAATCGCGCGTTACCTTGCCATAGCCGAACAGCTCCCCTTCCGGGCTGTACAGCGGGTCGATGACGACGTGCGCCCAGAACTGCGACCCGTCCTTGCGCGTACGCCACCCCTCGGCCTCGAACTTACCCTCTTCTCGGGCAATCCGGAGGTTGATCGCGGGCAGGTCCTTCGCACGGTCCTCCGCCGAATAAAAGCAGCCATAGTGACGTCCGACGATTTCCTCGGCCGTATACCCTTTCGCGCGTTGCGCGCCGGCATTCCACGTGCGGACCAGACCCTCGGTATCCAGCATGTAGATTGCATAGTCCGTGATGCTCTGTACCAATCGCTGATAGATACCGCTATCTGGCGCAGTGTCGACAGTCGTCGCGTCGCCTGACTTTGGCGGCGGCGACGGCCCCCCGTCGTGAACCGGCGCGCCGCCCGCATCCGCCATTTCAGGCGTGAAGGCCTGAGCTGTGGACGACGCGACGGTCGGCGTTTCCGACGGAAGCGGACGTGCATCGACGTCACCGCGCACGGCGGTACGTCCAAGCGACTCGTCCTGATCTTCCATGTCAACTATGCGTGGGAAACTCTGCGCTTTCGGCCCTTGCATACGACGCGCCGGCGGAGTTTAGGCGAATCGTCATACGTTCGTTTACGGCCGCCTTCCCACACATCTTTAATACTTTCTGCGCCCAGCACACAACTCCAACCAACAACCGCCAACACGCTTTGATTTTGTTACAAATTCCTTCAAATGCCGATGTACGCCCCGACGCATCTCAAAAATCGCGGCGCAATGCCGGTGTCGGCTCAGCCTTTGCGCATCGAGGCCATACGGGGTTGGGACAGCATCGCGTCGGCGCGTTCCGCGGCATGCGGGCGATCGCCGCTGATCGGTTCGTTCATCGCATCGTCCAGGCTCTGCTCACGCACCCAGCGATCGTAGGTTGCCGCGTTGGCGTAGGTCTGCCGCAATGCCATCGCGCGATCCGGACGGCTGCGACGTTCCGTTTCGGCTTGCTCCGGCTTCCACCCTTCCAGCGAGAACTGCCCCGCTTCCAGACCCAAGCGCATGATGACTTCGAGCGCCTTGATCGGATTGCGGAACGCGCGAGGGCGCCGGCGATTCGATGTCACCAGTACCGCCGCTCCCGCATTTCGCGTCTCCAGTTCGACAAAAAACGCCGCACCGTCCGCGCGCAGCATCGCGGATTCGATACCACCGGAGAGGACGGCAACCTTGGCCTGGGACAGATCCAACATCTTCATCGCATGGCTCATCGCATACCCCCTTCTGATTTAAAAATGAAACGATTCGGATCAACGGAAAGCCGCTGCCGTACTGCGTGCTGCTAAATGCCGATACTGCGTGCTACGAGTAAAGCGTTCACCGCCACGCGCCCGAGAGATATTCGGCGCGGCGCCGCGTCAATTGACGCGCAAGCCCGGTGCGGTCCACGTCGTCACGGCGTTACGCGACGGATGATGCGGCCCACAATGACGCATCAGATCGTCACCGAACATCGCCTCGGTGATGTCATCGAGGCGTTCGACCGTGCGCAAATGCGGCGCGGCGGCGCGCGTCGGAATCGACGGCCGCAGTAGAAAACCGTGCGTCGCGAGAGAAAGCATGGCGAGATCATTGAACGCATCGCCGACGGCCAGCACGGTGGCACCATCGTTCAAGTAGCGCCGGACCACGTCCTCCTTGCCACGCCGCGGCGCGAAAGCGCAGGCCGTGACAAAACCGCCGTGATCCACTTCGAGTCGATGACATTGCGCCGGCGGACCGCCCAACTGCGCCAGGATCGGCGCGGCCAGTTCCAGAAAACAATCGGACACGATCTGGATCTCGTAATCCTGCGCCCGCAGCGTATCGAGGAACGCTTCCGCGCCGTCGAGCGGCGACAAGGCCGAGAAGATCGCCTGCACATCCTTTAGCCGCAGATCGCTTTCGCGCAATGCATCGATGCGCTTGCGCATCAACCAGTCGTAGTCCGGTACTTCCCGCGTCGTGGCCAGGAAGGCGTCGTTGCCGGTCTGCTGTCCGAGGTAGGGCCACAATTCGGGCATCAACACGCCTTCCAGATCGATACAAGCAATCTTGTTCATCCGCGTTTCTCCGTCAGTGTGCGACGCCGGACAGCGCCAAAGTCACTCCCAGGCCCATCAGCGCCGTTCCGATCACCCGGTCCACCGCACGTTGCTTGTCGAGCATCGTGCGACGCAGTACCTCGGACGAGAAGAAAATGGCGACCAGGCTGAACCAGGCCCAGTGGGCAACCGACATAAAAAGGCCATACCCGAAGTCCACGATCAAGGGACTGCCCGGCTTCACCACCTGGGTGTAGGAGCTAACGACGAACAGCATCGTCTTCGGATTCAGTGCGTTGGTCAGGAAGCCGGTACGGAAGGCGGTGAACATCGAGATGCCGCCGCCCTGATCCAGATCCAATGACAACTTCTTGGTGTTCGTCAGCGACTTGTATCCGATGTAGATCAAATACCCGGCACCGATCAACTTCATGACGGTGAACAACGTAGGCGAATGCGCGATGACGATGGCCACGCCGAACACGGTGTACATCACATGCACTTGCACGCCGATCGCGATACCCAATGCGGACACCAAGCCCGCCCGACGGCCAAACGCATAGCTGTTGCGCGTCACCATCGCGAAGTCGGGTCCAGGGCTGATCACCGCCAATACCGTAATCAGCGCAACTGCGAGCAGTTCATTCATCCTTCTCTCCGCATTTGTTCGATCTTTCTTTCATGGCCTGCCACCTCCGCCCGGTGCCGCACGCAGATAACGCTGGCGCGCCGGACGGCGACTCCGACAAGCCGGTGCTATTTCTTACAGAACGTCACCACCAGCATGTCGCGATATGCCGGGAGATCGGCTTCGATCCGCTCGATCGGCGTCACGCCATGCAGCACCCGTTCATCGTTGACGATGGCGACGTCGAACGGCGAGGCCATCGTGTAGGCGGCCAGACGCTCGCCATGTCGATCCGAGATTTTCGACTCGCCATTGCAAACGTTTTGGCGATCCATCAGCATCATAAAGACGAAATTCACGCCATCGCGATGCATGCCTTCCGGCGTCGGTAAGCCCTCGCCGCCCGTCGCATTGATACGGAACTGATGCACTTCGATATGCCAGGCGTAGTAAGGCGCGAGTCGACCGAAGATTTCGCAGCAGAACGTCAAAATCGCCGTCATTGCCTCGCTGTGGGCAACGGTTGCCTCGATCGGCTCGAAGTGACGCGGCACGCCACCGTTCAGATGGTTGTAGTTGAGGCTCTGGTAATGCGGCTGCGGCGCTTCCGGATAGGCACGGCGGCCGGAGGGCAGCGCGCTGTAGACGCCATGGCGTCGGTAGCGATAGCGACCGCCATCGCCCATGAAGGTGTCCAGCGACAGACGGTTCCAACTTTCCGCAAATTGCTGCCATTCTTCCGCGGCCACGTCGGCCACGGTACCCAACAGACGCCGGCTCTTCCCCGCCGGCAAAAAGCAGAAATCCTTCTGTGCGATAAATTCGCACAAACTGGCAGCCTCACGATTTAGCGAGACTTGCGCATGATGCTCTGGTGTCGAACGCGGCCGGTGTTCAAACAGTTGCTCCATCATCACGCCCCCTGGATATGTAGGTATCGTCAACCGGAACGTTTAATGGAACGTCGCGGCGCAAACAGATTATTGAGTCCTTTGACGATTCACAAAAGCGATTTAAATTGCCCTTGATCTGCTACTATTTCTCACCGATCCATCAAACAAACGGTTGATTAAGGACCACGCCATGCGGCTTCCACCGTTAGGAGCATTCAAAGTCTTTGACGTAGCGGCACAGACGGAGAGTTTCGTCAAAGCCGCGGAAAGCCTGCACGTGACCCACGGCGCCGTCAGTCGCCAAGTGCGTCAGTTGGAAGCCGCGTTGGGGGTGGCCTTGTTCGAGCGACGTAATCGCGCCGTGTTCCTGACCGCCGCGGGGCGGGCGTTACAGTCCACTACGTCGTCGATCTTCGACCAGTTGGAGGGGACGGTGCATCGGCTGCGCCAGCAGGCGCACGAGAACACGCTGGTGCTGTCGTGCGAGCCGACGATCGCGATGAAATGGCTGATTCCGCGGCTGCCGTCGTTTCAACATGCCCATCCGGATATCCAGCTGCATCTGTCCGCGGCCGGCGGTCCGATCGATTTCCAGAAAACAGGTGTCGATCTCGCATTGCGACGCAACGACTTCACCTGGGACACGAGCGTGCAGGCGCTGACGATCTGCGACGAATGGGTCGGCCCCGTCTCCAGCCGCGAGGCCTTCGATCAGCCCGAGGATCGGCAACTGTTGCTGCACACCAAGTCACGGCCGAACGCATGGAAGAATTGGTCGGTCGCCAGCGGCTTGACGCTGGGCAGCAGCGCGCGCATCGACTACGAGCACTTCTACCTCTGCATCCAGGCGGCGGTGGCCGGCCTCGGCATCGCCATGTCGTCGTATTTCATGGTTCAGGACGAACTGGCCAGCAAGCATCTGATCGCGCCCCATGGCTTCGTGCGCGACGGCTCCGCCTATTGCCTGCTGTCGACCTATTCGCTCGATGACGACCCGAAATGCCGGCGCTTCGCCGACTGGGTCACGCGTGAGATGGCACGTTGTGCGGCGATGATTCCGGGCGTCGCGTGAAGCGCTCGATCAAGGCCGTGTGAGCCGGGTAAGCGGCATGCAACGCGCGGAGTTGCGCCGGGTCGGCTATCTCGAAATCGGAGAAAGTGAAACCGGGCGCGACGGTGCAACCGACCAGCGCGAATGGCGCGGCGGTTTTGGCGGGCGGAAGACCCGCGGCGAACCAATCCCCCGCTTTGACGACGGCCTGAAATACCGGCACCGGTGCGTCGTCCGATGCGTGCGTATCGGCATCCGCGCGTGTCTCGCGCGGGAGGATGCCGCCTTGTTGCAGCGGATTGCCTAAGCGATGCCTGACGTACGCGCTGCCATCGGCCCGCAGCACATGCACGTCGAGTGCGTCGCCCGCGTAGAAGTGCCAGATTTCGTCGGAACGAATACGATGCCAGGCGGAAAACGCATCGCCGCACAAGAGGTAATAGATCGCCGTGGAGGCGCTGCGAAAGGCGCTGTCGTCGACCGATGGCGTTGCGTCGGCCTGCTCCGAGAGCGCTGACTCTCGCACTACGCGGACCTCGTCGCGGTAAGTCTCTCGGTAATACCCCCCTTCCGGATGCGGCTGGAGCGCGAGCGCGTCGATCAATGACTGAAGCGACCATGACGGATCGGCTCCCTGCGCGCGCGGTGCGCCATCGCGGCTTTGCGCGTCATGCTTTCCTTCAGCGTGGCTCGGCAGCTTTGCGTCGCTCATCGTTTCTCCTGTTTCAAGGCGGCCGTCGTGCCGACAGCCTGTTTGCCGCTTTCCTGAACGCCATCTTACGGTGCGCAGCCGATTTTTTCCGATGGTGGAGCAGTATTCCCAAGCGGAGAGAAGCGGCTTATCCGCACTCGAAGTGCGCCTTTTCATCAGCGCCGGCGCGCGTTTTCCCTAATGGGCATATGATGCGCCTGCATCGCGCGCGAAGCGTCGATCGCCCCCTACCGAATTCCAATAAAAACAAGGGACCTGCCGTCATTCCAGACGGCGGTCACTTTTCCCGCATTGCGCCTCACATGCAAAACGACACTCCGCGACTCGGACGCTCCGGTCTTTACATCCTGTTGGCCGGCCAGTTGTTGCCGCTGATCGACTTCTCGATCATCAACGTCGCGCTGGACCCGATCGCCAAAGCGCTAGGCGCCAACCAAGCCCAGCTCGAGCTGGTCGTCGCCGTATATGGTGTCGCGTTTGCGGTCTGTCTGGCGATGGGCAGCCGGCTGGGCGATCGCTTGGGTCGACGGCGCGTCTTTGGCTGGGGCGTCGCCCTCTTCGGCATCGCCTCGCTGCTATGCGGCCTCTCTAGCAGCGTTCCGCTGATGCTTGCCGCACGGATGTTGCAAGGGGTAGGCGCCGCCTTGATCGTGCCGCAGATTCTTGCGATGATCCACGTCACGCTAAAGGGACGTGAACACTCGCGTGCCCTGGCGCTTTATGGCGGGGTAGGCGGCCTGGCGTTCGTGATCGGTCAGGTGCTGGGCGGCTTACTGGTGACGCTGAATATCGGCGGCCTGGGATGGCGGAATGTGTTTTTCATCAATCTGCCGATTTGCGTGATCGTGTTGTGGAATATGCGCAAAGCCTTGCCGGAGACATTGGCGCCCCGCGCTTCACGAATCGACTGGCCGGGAACGATCCTGCTGTCGCTGGTCATTCTGTGTCTGCTAGTGCCGCTGTCGGTGGGTCCGGTGCATCACTGGCCTTGGGAGAGCATCGTGCCGCTGCTGTTCGTGCCGGTGTTCGGCTGGGCCTTGTGGCGCGTCGAACAGCGTCAGGAGCGCCGAGCCTTGCAGGACGAAGCCAGTCGCGCGCCGTTGGAACCCGCCGCGGTATTGCTTAACCATGTCGGCGCGAAGCTTTCGCCCTTCCCCATGCCGCTGCTTCCGCCTTCGTTGTTGCGCGTCGGTAGCGTTCGGTTTGCCTTGCTGCTCGGCATCTTGTTTTTCTGCTGCTGGTCCGGCTTCATGTTCGCGATGGCGCTGTTTTTGCAGGTGGGCGTCGGCATGAGTGCCTTGCAATCGGGTAATTCGTTTATCGCACTGGGCACCGCCTATTTCGCTTCCGCGATGCTGACAGCGCGGATGGTGGAGCGCTTCGGCAAGCTCCCTACCCTGCTGTGTGCGTGCGCGCTGCAGATCGTCGGCCTGGTCGCACTGATCTTCACGTTGGTACATACCTGGCCGCATCTGACGCTGTGGGCCATGGTGCCGGCATCGATTCTGATCGGTTTCGCGCAAGCGTTTATCGTCAGCAACTTCTTCCGCATCGGATTGTCGGAGATTCCAATGCATCTGGCCGGCGGCGGCAGTGCGATGTTGAGCACGCTCCAGCAGGCTGCCTTTGCGCTGGGTGCAACGCTGTTGGGCGGTGTGTTCGCGCAAGCACTGCACTCGAGCAACGGGCAATATCTGCATGCCATCGTGGCGACGCTGATTGCCGAGACGATTCTGGTTGCGATTCTGCTGGCGTGTACGGTGCGTTATCTTCGCCAGGCGCCGACGACGACCGGGGCCGCATCGAGCGGGCCTGTCGTCACGCCGATGGAATGACAGCGCATGCATTGCCCCGCGCGCGATAGATTGCTATCGCGCGCATCATTTTCTGGACTTCTGTCCACGTGCCGTGGCATCCATCGGCTTCGCGCGCACACGAACGACTTTCTCCAGAAACGCCTGCGTTACCGGATTGTCCCCGCCCTCTCGCCATGCCGCGTACATCTCGGCGCTGGCGACTGCGTTCGCCAGGTTGAACGCCAGCCCAGGAGATGCGAGCAGCGCATACGTATCGTCACCGATCACCCATGCAGGCAGCTACTCATTGAGCCACCACGTTTCGATAATCGCCTTTGCATCTTCGAGCAAGTCGAACCCATGAACTTTCGAGCATTCGTCCCCGGGCGGAACGGGCTCTGACCGCCGGATTAGACGTGATGACGAAGCACATCGCGACGTCAGCTATCACCTGATGCAGCGGTACAACTGGATACGACCACATCAGTTCAGTGACAGTGTTGCGCCAGCGATCGCAGAGGAGAAACTGAACCCCGTGTCCGGCGTGACTTGGTTACTACATACCGATGCTGCCCGCGGGCGAGGTCTTTATAGCTAGGCTGCCGTGCGCATTTGTACGCGTAATGTGTACCGGCCTAACCCTTCAGCAGACTCCCTAACACCTTTGACATCTCGGCATCAAAGGTATTGCGCCGCCGTTTTTACTACATTGCTCTAACGGCGTGAATGAGGAGTGAGAGCCTTGGTGTCGGTTCATGTATGAATGTTGATACAGCATTCATACCGACCGATGCCGAAAATTTCAAATTTGCCGCTGGATTAAAAGTGTCGGCGGAATCAAAAATTACCAGCGATTCACTCGGCCAATTAATCGCTAACGTTTCGATCGGCGATGCAGCACTGAGATCAAGTTGCTCGATAGCAGATCGAACGTCAGCGTCACTGTCAGCCCATTTCCACCGCACAAGCAACTGAACACCGCTGCCGATGGCAACCATTGTCTGAAGCGGCTCATCACCGAGAATGAGGACGTTCGCTCCATGCGACAATATCTGGGAGGCATAATCGTCGGATTGGCATGCAACTTCGTAATCCGCGGTCGTGCCGTTTACGCCCGTCCATAAATGCGCCTTTCTTTCCTCCATCATTACTAACGGCCCACCTGAGCTGTTCAGCCAGTTCGAAAATGAATAACTACACCCAGCCCGTTTACCCTCCGTTTCGCTTGTGGAACGGCCCCTTGGATCTCCAGACATGGTCTATGCCTTAATCTAATGGCTTGCCATGCCGTTGCGTTTAGGAAAAACGACAGGCGTGAAACGATGGAGATGCTGACACGGCCGGAGTTCTGGCCTCAACGTTGTCAGGTACCCGCAAGAATAGCAGCGCTTGCTTGGCAAGAAGATCTTGAACGTCAACATCGCGACGGCGCTCCGATCTATCATCATTTTCTACGTTGCTCACTGACGAATCATGCCAAACTCGTAATCAAGCCAACCGTCGTCGCTCGCTTTGTCTAAAAAAACCAGAACGTTATCTAGATTTGTTTCGCACGGTACATTCACCGACAAGAATTTTTTACTTAGCCCCTCCCAGGCGCAACCCATTTGCACCAACGTATCTTGTATCAACTTGATCTGTGAAATCGCTTCGTCAAATATGATTAATCTCACGGTGCTGTTCATACTTGGCTGGGCAATGCGATCAAAAACAAGCTCGCCATCGACCCCGACTACTGTATGTACCTCATCGTCAAAACTAGCCTGCTTCGTGTAAAAAGGTATGTTTTTAACTTTAAAAAATCCGGAGGGCAATTTTTCTGACCATAGGCTTTCCACCGAAACTGGAGGGTAATCATCTACGACGTCCAACGTAAAAAAGACTTTTTGCATCGTTCTCCCTCACCATGTATTGCTTTTGTCTAGGTTACAGACTCTGCAGAGGACCTGTCCATTCTCTGGCGTTCCAGATCCTCCTTTAGATTTTGGCTGTATGTGATCAACATGCGCTTCGTTGTTTGGGGGGGTAACGCCGCTCTGATGCTGGGCCCCATTCAAAACCTTTTCACCGCACTGCGTGCAAGTCATCAAGCCGCCGTTGCTTTCTGCGTTTTCGCGCTTGACTATCGCCTTCCCCGCTTTAGTAAAATCTTTTCCCGGACGACTTCCCGGGAGACTCAATCTCGCCAACCCTAGCGGGTCAATCCACTCGACGTGGTTTGGTGCATACAAATAGGCGTTGACACCCCCGAAAAGACCGATGGGGTCTTTCGTGATGAAACGCCCGTGGTTCGGATCGTAATACCGGTACCGATTGTAATGCGCCCCCGTCTCGGCATCGAAATACTGCCCCTGGAACCGCAGCGGATTCGTGATCCCAGCCGCCTTCGCTGCATCACTGATCACCTCTCGCGCTTCCCCCCAAGCCTTATACGACATCTCGACAGCGATATCGCCTCTTGCATCGCTCAGGTAGTGCGGCGTCCCGATCTGATCGCACTGGTAGTAATACATCACCATATCGCCATCTGCCGAAGGCGGCTGCATCAGCGGATCGCTCTCCGGAACGTAGCGATCTCCCGGTTGCCACGTAGGCGTCTCGATACCGCTGACGGCTGCAGCTCGATATTGCGCCAGAGGCACAAAGGTCTCAGCTTCGTATAAGTAATGCGTACTACCCGCACCCATCGTCTCGAACGCTAGCCGATCCCCATCCCATCCAAAAACTGTCTGTTCGCCATCAACATCTTTCGCGATCCGCCGACTAAACGCGTCATAGAAATACCTCGCCTGATGCCGCCTTCCCGTCTCTGCCACATCGGCACGCACCAACCGATCAAACCCATCCCACTCATACCGCTGTTGCCCGCGCGGCGATGTCTTCATCGCAAGGTTGCCGTGCGCATCGTACTCGTAGTGCGTACCCGCGTAACCCTTTAGCAAATTCCCAAGCACCTTCGGCACTTCAGCGCCAAAGCTATTCTCCTCGCGCCCACGCCCTCGCTCACCTGATAGATCTTTACGCGCATACGCATCGGCAAGGCTGTTCCCGCTATTGTTTGACGCGCTATTCGGCAAGTCGACGATATTGCTCGCCGGATCGAATGCAAACCGCTCTCTGCCCAATGGACCATTCGCTTCAAGCAAGCGTCCAACCGGATCATAGCGATAAGCGATCTCTCCGCGCCGGCTATCCTGAATGTGCGTGAGCTGCCCGGCACGGTCATAGCGATACTCACGCACCGCAAACGCCGACGGCATCCCGCCTCTTGTCAGCGTCTGCTTGTGCAAACGCCCGGCTTCGTCATAGCGCGTGTTCTGCGTAATCCGATTCGCTAGCGTTCGCGACGTCTCGCGATGCAAATCATCCCGCTCGATCTGCACGTGCTCCGCACCATCGATCAGCATGCCGTGCACGTGACCCGAACCGTACCGCAGCCAATCCACCCGATGCCCATCCGGCCGTACGCTGGCAATGCGATTGTCTAGCGCGTCATACTCATGACGCCATACATAGCTGCGCTTGTCGCCGAACACGCTATAAGCATGGTGCTCGCGAATCAGATTACCAACCGCATCATAGAAATGCGACGTCTTACTGAATTCGTTGCTCGCGTAAGCAAGTCGTCCGGCTTGGTCATAGGCAAATTTCGCATCGCCTCGCTGGGTCACTCTGCCAGCGGCATCGACGATTAGCCCCGTCGTGCGCCCGGCCTCTTCGATTTCTTTCAGCCTACCAGTACCTTCATCGTAGCGGTATTCCGTCGCAATGCTGTCAAACCCAACCTCTTCCAGCAAGCGGCCGACAGGGTCATACGCGAACCGATATTGCGCCCCATTAGGATCGACCAAGCTGCTCAACCGACCTTGTCGGTCATACGAATAGGAAAGCGTCTGCCCCAACGCGTCACGCCGCACACGAATGCGCCCAGCCGCGTCGTAGTCATAGCGCGTAATCCGAGCAAGACCATCCTCGTGCTCCAGCAACCGTGCCTCAGCGTCATATTGCACACGCTCCACGCCCGCCGGCGTCGCAACGGAGGCCAACTGCCCATTCGTGCCATACGCGTATTGCGTCAAGCCATCTGTCGCATCGCGCGTCTCTAGCAGACGGCCTGCATCATCGTATTTCCACTGCGTTGTCTTACTGGAGCAGTCGGTGTAGCGAATCAGGTTGCCGGATGCATCGTAAGCCAGCTTTTTGGTACCGCCCTTGGCATCGACGATCGTCGTCGGTCGTCCCGCACCGTCGTATTGATACTGCGTCTTGCGTTCCAGCGGATCTGTTTCGACAACGACATTCCCCACATCGTCATATTCACGCAACCAATGCCCGCCAACCGGATCGACCAACGCGACGACCTGATCCTTGTCGTCATAGCGCATTTCCGTCACGTCACCGGTGCGTCCGAACGTGCGCGTTCGGTTCCCGCGAGCATCATACTCATAACGCTCGCGACTACCATCCGCAAACACACGCTGCGTCAGCCAATGATGCTTATTCCAATGCAGCCATTCCTCTTTACCATCGGCTTGCTGCACACGATAAACATACCCGTCGATGTCGTACCAATAAAGCGTCCGCGCGCCACTCGCATCGCTGACCTCGGTCAAGCGCATATCGTCGTGCCAATGCAGCCGAATGTCGAGGCTACCGTCGTCGGCACACTCTCGCACGCATCGCGCACTGGCGTTGGTGCCATCCCACTCCAGCGTGATGCCCCGCCCTGTTCGATCCGTATAGCGCGTGACCAGGTGATGCTGATACGTATAGTCGCGACGGTTGCCATAGCGATCGAAGGCGACGACGAGGTCTCCCTTCGCGTCGTATTGGTAGCGCGCCAAAGGGTGAGTACCGACAGGTTCGCCGTTCCGGTCGAACTGCAGAATTTCAGCGATACGTCCTGACGCATCGTGTCGAAACCCGAGCACGCCTTCCGCATACCCTAGCCGGCTCAGACGATCCTTCGCGTCATAGTCGAGAACCACCTGCGTGCCATTACGCATCTGAATATAAGCAAGCCGATAGTGCGCGCCACGACGCTCATACGCTTCCGTCATCTCCGAACCACGCTTCACGACGAGCCAATCAGCGCTCTCGCGCGTCAGTGTCAACGATTCGGTCAGGTCCTCATGAGTCGCCTCCACCGCCAGCGCCGGATAAAACAGGGTTCTTCCGAGCGCATCGTGATACTGCAGCGCACCGGTCGAACGCTCGTCGATGCGTGTGCTGAACGGTGTCGTCCATCGCGCACCGAGATCGCCGTCATCGTACGATTCGAGACGGGAGTGATAAGTACGTTCCCAAACGATCGGAAGTGCCCCCGGAATAGTGAAGTCCTCGTGCGAGAATCGTTCGAAGCCCAAAGCGTAACTGATCGATCCGCCCGAGCCTGATACAGCACCTATCTCGCATATCGCAGGACAGCCCGCCCCTGCACCTTTCGCCTCCTTAGCGCCGCGCACATGCTCCAACGCGCCGTCAGGCCGATGTTCTTCGACCTTTGCCGTACCGCTCGGCAGAATGCCGACAACCGATCCCGCCTTGTGCTTGCGGCGACGCCACATTTGCACCGATTGCTGCAGGATCTGCATCAGCCACATCAATTCGCCAACGTCGTTGCCGTTCAGCGCCAAGATTTTCTGCTTGATCAATGGCCCCTTTTGCCGAAGCGAGGACGCCAAGCCCTTGAGCATGGCAACGACTTCCGCCGGCGGCGGGCCTGCCAAGGAAGCAGCCTTTTGCCCACCTTCCTTGACAAGTGCGGTCGCCCCTTCTGCGAGGTAGTGAAACAAGCCCGACGCGACCGCGCGCGGATTATGCGCATCGAATGCTTTCGATGCCTTGTCCAATGCAGCTTCCGATGCTTTTTGGTTCTGTCCCGCGGCTAGCAGGCTGCTATGCTCGGGATCGGCAGCATCCTCAAACACTTGCGCCAGCGCGTTGATGATCTCTTGTGCCTTGTCGGCGCATGCGCTCAGAAACCCCTGTAGCATCCCTTGCAACGCTTGTAGGAATGCCTCGATCTCGCCCTGAAAATGGGACTGAAGATGCGCTACTAGCATCTCGATCACCGCATCGCCGATTAACTGCACGCCTGCCTGTGCCGCATCCTTTCCCAGACGCAAGACGTTCTCGCGCGCGAGATGCAATAACGGCCGAGCCGCCATGCGCACCTCGCCCCCGCCGGCCACCGCAATCACGCCGATAAGATCGATGCCCAAATTCAACCAGTCGAACACGCCGGGCGATTCCTTCGACATCGCGATATCGCGTATATCAAGAATCACATCGGCTGCCGCGAGAATATTCGAGACGACGGGGATGACGTTGGCCGCAGTCTTGACGCGATCCAGCGTCAGATAACCGGCGCTTATTTCACGCAGCCATTCATCGATCCGATGCAGTGCGTCCCCTGCATCCGCGGCGGGAATTCTCGCAGCCAGAGCAACTGTCCCATAAATTGCCGGCGCCGGTGCTGCGGTGTTGGTGCCCGCGCTTGCCGCTGCAGTTGCCATCTTGTTACATTCCCTTTAATAGCGGCAGAGCCGAACGTGCAGCCGACGCAACGCGTGTCGCTTGCGGCGCGATATTGCCCGCGACGCCGAGCAACGCAGCGCTACCACGCTGTGTTGCTTCGTCCTTGATGGTCGCGCCAAGCGCGGAAGTGGTACCGGCTTGTGATGGCACCACCGAACTGGCTGAAGATGCGGCACTTGCATCGTTTCCATTCACGCCTTCCGAGGGCCACTTGAACGTCTCTTCGACAGCGATCGGTGTGGTCGTCGGGTTACGCGGATCGGTGCCTAACGTGACGCGCGCCGCGCCAGCCGGAATCCCGCTCACCACCGTGTGGCCGCTGGCATCCAATGCGCCACTGCGCAATGTGTTTCCATCGGCATCCGCTACCGTATATCTCCCTCCAGCAACGGGCGCCCCCTTCGCGACATAATCGTGGAAAATCTCCAACTGCCCGGGGGTATCCGGCCGGGGCGAAGGCAGCGGATAGCCCTGACTGGTCGGTCCCGAAAAAGGATGATCCGCGCCTTTGATATCAACCTGCCCAGGCGCGTGAATCTGAATATTCCCGCCCGAGATCCGAATATATGCGCCGCCACTCGTCAACAGCACATCCTTGTCCGCCGCCATCTCGATAAGATCGGTGACCGACAACACCTTCACGCCCTTCTGCGCCGTCATTTCGATCGCGTCGTCCTGCGCCTGAACTTGCACCGCGCCTTTGCCGGCAAACAACTTGATGCCGGCATTCTGCGCAAACAAACTCAAGGACTGACCAACACTCGCCAGCAACGATCGCCCCACGGCCAAATTCGTGCCCTGCCCCGATACCACCGTCGTCTGATCGTTCGCGGCGAGATGAATCGCATCCTGTGTAGAGAGGCCGATCCCCGATGGCGACGCGAGCAACATCACCGGTTTCGAAAACCCGTTCGCGTTCCCCGTGCCACCGCCCGCGGTATTCGTCCCACTGCTGCTATCCGCCGCGCTCCCCGCCACCGCGCCTTGCTGCGTATGTTCGGTCGCATCGGTGAAGTCCTTCAGCGCAGCCTGCCCCTCGGCGAGGGAAGCGGCACCGGCCGTGGTCGATGCCGTCGACAATGCATCCGCCGCGTCATACGACGCACGCAACTGCGCGCGCGCGGTGTCCACGGCCATCGGCTGCTGCGTTGCCGGATGCGTGCCGAGATACAAGCCCTGCACCGCGCGCACCGCTCCTTGGGCATCACTGGACAGATCGAAGCCCGTTCCGAGATAGGCACCGCGCGTATTGCCCGACTGTGCGATCAGATAGCCCAGATGCAGTTGCGTACCAGCGCTGGAGCTTGCCAACTGGACGCGGTTCTGTCCGCTGGCATCGTCCATCACCAACTGGTTATAGCCGCTGCCACCGTACTCCCGCGACTTATAGCCGGACAGGATGCCGTTCGAATGCCAGTCCGGCGTCGTGCTGCCGTTATAGACGCGACCCACCACCACTGGGCGATCGCAGTCGCCATCGAGCCAATCGACGATGACCTCTTCGCCCACGCGCGGCGGATGCACGCTGCCGTACGACGCCCCGCCATCCGACTGCACGACGCGAACCCAGCACGACGCGTTCTCGTCGCCACCATTGATGCGATCCCAATGCATCAGGATCTTGATCCGGTTCAAGCTATCGGTATAAACCGCTTCGTTTTGCGGGCCCGATACCGTCGCGGTCTGCAATGTCATCGGCGGCTTGGGATGCGCGAAGGGAGCGCGGTACGGCACCGTCCGACGCTGCGTCTCGATTTCCACCAGATAGAAGCCGGCACTATCACCCGCTGCATTGCTACTTGCCCGCGCGCTCTGCCCACTGCCCGACAGCAAGCCCGTCGCGCGCTGAATCACGCCGGTCACCGTGTTCGCATGATCCTGCGCGCTGTCCTGGTGGCGTTTTCGGATAGCCGCGAGTTCGGCTTTCAAACTACCGGGATAATCGGTCGCGTCCAGGGAAACGGGCAAATTGTTCTCGATGCTCCATTGCACCGCCAGCACCGCGAATTGCCGCTGCGCGGCACTGTCCAACGCCAGCGCGGGATGCGACGTCAGCTCGAACCACCGACCCACATCGACGCCGCGTACGCCGCCCACCCCGTGGAACCGCTTCGCGCGCGATTCCCACTCCTGCATTCGGATCTTGGACAGCGTATCGCCGCGCCCCTGCGCATTGAAGGTATAGGCGCCGGTGTACTCGTAGACTTCCGCCTGCTGCGGCAGATCGCCCTGAGTGGCCATTGTCTGCGTCGCGGTGGCCTTCGGTTGCACTGCCGTGGCAGGCGCCTTGTAGTCGTAGGTCCGCGTGCTCAGCGCTACGCTTTGCAAGGTGCGCGTGTCGCTCCATTGCGTCAGCGCATCGGTCTGCGCGCCGGTGCCAGCTCGCGAGAAAGCCACTTGCTGCGGTTGCATCGGCTGGAACGTGTCGAGCTGATCCGTGATGACGAACGTGTGATGCGTGCCGTCGGCAGCCTGCTCGAAATAGCCGTAGAGCCCTTCCTGCTCCATCAGGCGATGGACGAAATCCCAGTCGCTCTCGTATTGCACGCAGAACGACCTTTGGGCCAGCGCGCCCGACAAGACAAAGCGGAAAGCGCCTTGCGCCTGCGGATGCACCTGGAATACATCGGTAATGATCTGGTCGGCGGTCTTATCCTGCCAGATCCGTGCGTCCTTGCGGAATTTCAGGAAATGGAGCCAACTCGCGAATTCCAGTTGGTAGGTGGTCAGGCTGCCATCACCGCCGAGCCTCCGCGCCGTATGCACATACCCATGATGCGGCGCATACCCGCTGCGATCACCGCTGGCGCCGGCGCCCGCGACGCCGGCCCCCCCGGTGCCGCTGTCCTGCTGGATCCACAACGTCACCGGCTGGGCGATCAGCGCCTTCAACGGGATGTCGTCGCGCGCCGACACCGCATCGACAGTGAAGGAAAAATGGTCCGCCGCACTCGACCGTCCCAGCACACGATGCGGCACGCAGACGCCAGTGCCGGTCCGTTGGCCCTGCGCGTTCTTGTCAAGCGGCGTGTCCAATTGCAGCAGCCGCGCCTGCTGCAGCGGGCCGCCCAGCAGCGAAGTCAACGCCGACGCGCCCGCTCCGAGTGCCTCTGTGATGCTTTCCATGCCGAAATTGCCTTGTAAGGACCACCCAGCCTGTATCGATGCTCAGGCGAAAGGTCGAGAAAGGTGTGTATTGCGGCCCATTGTAGGAATGAACCAGCTTCCGATCAAGCGATACCACACACAAGACAATAATGATCTGTCTTACAAATGATTGTGCGCGTTCCGCGCCCTATCCGCCGACGGCGCTAGAATAGTGACATGCATACCGCCGACCTTTTCGCTGACGACAACACCGCCAGCCCCCTCCCCGAGCGTGTCGAGCTGGGCGCGCAGAGCGTCCTTCTACGCGGCTTTGCCCTGCCCGTCGCCGACGGCCTGTTGTCTGCCGTCGCGTCGGTCAGCGCGGGCGCGCCGTTCCGCCAGATGGTGACGCCCGGCGGCTATACGATGTCCGTGACACTGACGAATTGTGGCGCGCTGGGATGGATCACGGACCGGCGCGGTTACCGCTATGCCCGGCAAGACCCCCTGACCGGTGCGGCTTGGCCGCCGATGCCGGACGTCATCCGCGACCTCGGCCGGGCGGCGGCACGCGCCGCCGGTTTCGACGGTTTCGACGCGGATGCCTGCTTGATCAATCGCTATCTGCCCGGCACGAAAATGTCGCTGCATCAAGACAAGGACGAGCGCGATATGCGCCAGCCGATCGTCTCGGTATCTCTCGGCATCCCGGCGATCTTCCAGTTCGGCGGCTTGCAACGCAGTGATCCGACGCAACGCGTGCCGCTGATCCATGGAGACGTGGTGGTATGGGGCGGCGTGGATCGGCTCCGCTTCCATGGCGTCCTGCCGGTCAAAACCGCGCACCACCCGATTGTCGGCGACGAACGCCTGAATATCACATTGCGAATGGCTGGATAAAGTGAGAGAGTCATCAAATCGACAGGCCTGGACTGTCCGAAACGCGATATATCGATTCGCCTAGCGCCGAAAAACGGATAATCTTGCTTGCCGTGCGCGGACCCGGTTCGGTTCTCCTCCACATTCTCAAAAATACTTAGCACTCCGACTTTAAATGCCATACCAAAGATTTTGCGTCCCCTCCTGCCGCGCAGCCGTTTCGAGGGGGCAATGATGCCGCGCGCCCCTCGCGTTGCCACGTTGACGTCGACCACATCGAACACATCGAACCAGTGGTTTGTACTGCCAGGTCTCAGCGGCGCCAGCATAGGGATGAAAGCGGCCTGCATCGCATGGGTATTGGCATATATCTTTCCAGGGATCCTTGGCCACGAACCCTGGAAGCAGGATGAAACCTATACCTTCGGCATCATCAACCATTTCCTGCGCACCGATGCGTGGTTGCTTCCTATCAACGCCGGCCAACCGTTCCTGGAAAAGCCGCCCTGGTTCATGTGGACGGCGAGCGCTTTCGCCTGGTCGATGCGCGCGTTCCTGCCGTTACACGACGGCGCCCGTCTCGCGTCCGCCTTTTACACCGCGCTGACACTCGGATTCGTCGCCAGGGCGGCAGCAGGCGTCGCCTCGCGCATCGATTTCGCCGTGCCGTCGTACGAGGTCGGCAGCACAAACGCCGGCCAACGCTTCGCCGCCCCTGCGACTGTCGCGCTGTTCGCCGGCACCATGCTGGTCGTCAAGCATACGCACGATCTGTTTTCCGATGTATCGCTGCTGGCCGGCACGGCGATCGCGTTCGCGGCTCTCTGCCGCATCGCGCAAACATGCGCCTTGGATGACGCGTGTCGAAAAGGCGTGGCACTGGCCGCTATCTGGATGTCGAACGACGCAGCCCATCCGTCGATGCCGGCAACAAAGACCGCCAGCCACGCCCCCTTGCCGTTTGGCGAGGCCATCCTGTTTGGCATTGGCGTCGGTATCGCATTCCTGTCCAAAGGCGTCTTTGTGCCGGGACTGTTCCTGCTGACCGCTCTCGCGGTGCCCATCTGCTATCGCAGTTGTCGGAGCGTTCGTTACTGGGCGGTGTTCGGCATTGCACTGCTCAGCAGCGCGCCCTTCCTGCTTATCTGGCCTGCGCTGCTATATCGCGCTTCCCCTGATTTATTTCTCGTCTGGTTTTGGGACAACAACGTAGGCCGCTTTCTCGGATTTTCCGTCGCGCATCTGGGTTCGGGAAACGAGCCAGGATTGATTTGGAAAGCGATGCTGGGCGTCTGTTTCCCGGTTGGGCCATTGGCGCTCGTGGGGCTCGTATTCGGCGGATGGGGCCGCCTGCGTATTCCGACCTTGGGCATCGCCGCGCTGTTCGCCGGTATGGGCGTGGTCGCATTGGCCCAGTCGGCGACGGTACGCCAGTTATATCTGTTGCCCTTCACCGTCCCAGCCGCCTTGCTGGCCTTCGAGGCGCTGCAGCGACTGGTGACTTGCGAACCCAGCGGCCGCCTCTCGGCATGGGCGGCGCGCATTGTGTCGCCGCTGACCGGCATAGGCTGGGACTGGGCCTGCCGCATGCTTTTTGGCGCATTGGCCTTGCTGGTGTGGTTCGTCTGGGCCGTGCGGACATGGGGCCACGACGAGGCACGACCCGGCGAGACGCCACTCGACCCGGACGCCCTCACCGCGTTTTCCCGCCCGCTGCAGCAAGGCATTGTCGCAACGCAGCAACTCGGACGTTGGTTACCGCTGGATTTTCTACTGCACAGCCATTGGATCGCCATCGGCGCAGCGCTCGGGCTGAGCATCGGCTGGCTGAGCCTGATGTGTTATCTGCGTCGCACCGGTCCTTGGCGCGGCGTCATGTCCTGGTGCGCAGGGACCACACTCGTATGGGGCCTGATCAATACGCTGTTGTTGCCTTGGATCGACCGCGCGAAATCCTATGGCCCCGTCTACGAAAACCTCGCGTTCAAATGGGTGCACGACTGGCGTGCCGACGACTGCGTTGCGGGAGTTCATCTGGGCGAGTCGGAAGCACCGATGCTGGAGTATTTCACCGGTCGCACGGCAAAGCCGGTCGCCAACGCGTCGGCGCTGGCAACGTCGGGTTGTCGCTGGGTCATCGTGCAATCCCCGGGCAGCCTGCCGACGCCAATCGACGCAAGAGCCACATCCGCCTCATCCGCATCGTGGCAACATTATTGGGATGGTGCCCGACAAGGCGATACGCGTGAACGTCTGACGGTTTATCGCGACGCGGCCCGCGAAAGGTAAGCGAAAAGCCGCATCAACGCGGCATCAGAGTCGCTTCAATGCCGTATCCAGGGCCAGCGCGGACGCGCGATCGCGGGTGCTGAAAGAGCGAACGCGGAACACCCGTTTCCGATTATGTCCGGCCGCGGCGAGCGAGGTCCAGATCAGTTCGATGCGGGTGAACAGGCCCGAGCGGGCCTGTTGCAGACCAAGCTCGCTTGCCAGATACTGTCCGATTTGGCGATTTTGATCCCAGACCACGACCGTGCGCGCCTCCGGATCCAACGCGATACCAATCGAGCCGATCGCAAACCGGTTCGCCGTCGCACGTGTGCGCCACAAGGCGCGACGCCGACAGAGCCAACTGGCCAGCAGGTACAGTGCCGGCGCCATTACAAGCCAGCCGTTCGATGTCTTGACCGCCTCGACCAATGCCGGCAAGCCCGCTCTCAAGGTAAAGGCAATGATCGACGCCACCGCGAGTGCGAGACACAGCAGGGACAGACCGCGCAGGCTCTGACGCAGCCAGGCGGGTAACGGTTGATACGGATGCGCCGGCCCCGGTCGTGCACCCGGCAGCGCGATCAACAAAAAGATGTACAGCAGATGCAATATCGCGATCGGCGACGAGCCGATATCGCGCAATACCTCGGAAAACCCTGTCTCCGACATCGCCTGCAACCAACGCGCCGCGAACAACATCCCGATCGCGCGCAAGGCGACCATTGCACCGCTTCCTGGTGCGGCATCTTCTATTTCCTGCTGCGTGCTCAGCACTGCTCCTTCTCCGATCGATCGCGGGAACCTTGCCCTGCATTATAAAGACCGGAGGAATTTACGCCGTTGATTCGTGGCATGATCGATCGAAAGCAAACAGAAAGATTCACGATCGATGATCGCAACCCGCGAGCACTACGGTACGTCACCGGAAAATCACCAGGTGCCCGGGAAACCCGACTGAAACGCAAACAGGGCCGTTGTATTTCCACACAACGGCCCTGCTGGAATCGTGGGTATCACGCGATGTCCGCGCGTCCTACTTTTTACTTCGCGGCGCCGACTTCACGCAACGACGGACGTTGCTGGCGCTGCATATCGATCAACTGCTCGTAGGCCTTCACGTACTCGAGCGCCATGCGCTTGGACGTGAAACGCTCTTCGAAGCATCGACGCACGCCGTCGCGCGGCAGCAGGTGCAAGCGATTGATCGCCGCCACCGCGCCGATTTCGTCTTCGACGATGAAGCCCGACTTGCCGTCGTCGATCACTTCCGGCACCGAACCGCGGTTATACGCGATGACCGGCGTGCCACACGCCATGGCTTCGATCATCACCAGACCGAAGGGCTCCGGCCAATCGATCGGGAACACCAGCGCATGCGCACCGCTCAGGAACTCGGCCTTTTGCGATTCGCCGATTTCGCCGATGAATTCGACGTGCGCTTGGGACAGCAGCGGCTTGATATCGCGCTCATAGTAAGCGCGGTCGGCGTTGTCCAGCTTTGCGGCGATCTTCAACGGCAGGCCGGCACGCGCGGCAATGCGGATTGCGCGGTCCAGGCCCTTTTCCGGCGAGATACGGCCCAGGAAGGCCAGATAGCTCGGCTTGATGTCCTTGCGCGGCTGCAGTAGCTTTTCCGGCAGGCCATGGAGTACCGTCGTCAGCCAGTTCGCCTGCGGCAGCGGCTTGCGCTGGTGGTCCGAGATCGAATTGACGTATTCGTTGGGGAACGCACGGAAGATCGGCTGCAGTTCCGGCAGATCGAGCCGGCCGTGCATCGTCGTCATATGCGGCACCGACTGACGGCTCATCAGCGCGAACGGGTAGTAATCGATGTGGAAATGCAGCACATCGAATTCTTCCGCCCGCTGACGGACGTGCTCGACCAGCAGCATGTGCGGTGCCACCGTATCCCGAATTGTCGGGTCGAGGCGCAATGCCTGCGGCCAGACCGCATCCAGCTTCGCCGTCGTCACGGAGTCGCCACTGGCGAACAGCGTCACATCATGGCCAAGCTCCACCAGTGCCTCAGTGAGATAAGATACGACCCGTTCCGTGCCGCCGTAGAGTTTCGGCGGTACGGCTTCGTGCAACGGGGCGATCTGGGCGATACGCATTGCAATTCCCCTTTCGGAATATATCGGGATACGCTAAAAATAAGACAAACAGTCGAACGTGATCCGACCGTCGGCTGCCTTGACGAAGTGTGCCATAGGGCGATGCGCGATGACACAGTAAGTCAATGCCAGGGTACGACACGGCGGATTATCCATGCACGCCTGGGAGCTGTCTTTGGCAACTTTCAAACTATTTACGTTGTTACATTAATGAAACACTAAGACAATCACGCGTACACGGTGCTCGCGTACAGTGACTTGTCCGCCTGCCTAGGGACATGTGCCTCGGTCGGATTTATTTCGACACATTGGCACGTACTCGGCAGCCGACAACGATCGATGGCAGACTGTTTAAGAGCGGTAGATGATTTTTTGCAGCCGATTGCCGGTCTTTGCTGCCCTACCTGCTCCGCGGTCCGTTGGCGCAAGCGCCGGACGTCACCCGTTCGAACCGCACATTTTGATCCGCCTCGATCCGTACCTGGTCCAGAAATATGTCGAATTCTTATAACGGTCCGACCGATACCGCTTTCGAGCAGCTTTCGCCGGCCGAACGTAATGCGCACTACGCGGCGATGGCGAACTACGCCAAGCGCCCGCTGGCGTTCCTCTTCAGTTACATCAAACGCCGCCCGGTTTCGCACTTGGTGGTGCTCGTCAGCGTGTTCTTCGCCGTTGGGTGCGCTCTCGCATCTCAATATGCGATCAAACACCTGATCGACGTCTTGGGCCAAGGCCGCGAGCACAATACCGCCGTGTGGTCCGCCTTCGGCATCCTGGTGGCGCTGATTGCCGCCGATAACCTGTCATGGCGCGTCGGCGGCTGGATCGCCGGCCATACCTTCGTTCAGGTCACCGGCGATCTCCGACGGGATCTGTTCCGCTACCTGAGCGGACACTCCCCGAGTTTCTTTGCCGAGAAGCAACCGGGCATGCTGGCCAGCCGTATCACCGCCACGTCGAATGCCAGCTATATCGCCGAGAACACGTTCTCGTGGAACGTGCTGCCGCCTTGCATCGCGGTGGTCGGCGCCATTTTCATGATCATCGCGGTCAATCCGATGATGGCGGCGGGGCTGTTGGCCTCGTCGGCGATCCTGTCTTACGTGCTCTACAAGCTCGCCGGACGGGGGACGAAGCGCCATCACGCGTTCGCCACACGCGCTGCCTCAGTGGACGGCGAGCTGGTGGACGTGATCGGCAATATGGGACTGGTCCGCGCTTTTGGCGCCACGTTCCGCGAGCAGGGACGCTTCGCCACCACGGTCGGCGACGAAATGCACGCCCGCACCGCCAGCCTGATTTATCTCGAAAAACTGCGGCTGTTGCACGCGGTCGTCACGGCCTTGCTGTCCGCGGGATTGCTCGGCTGGGCCTTGATTTTATGGCAGAAAGGCCAAGCGACGTCGGGCGATATCGTGCTGGTCAGCTCGCTCGGTTTCACGATCCTGCACGGCACGCGTGACCTCGCCGTCGCCTTGGTCGATGTCACGCAGCACGTGGCCCGCCTCGCCGAGGCAGTCGAAACGCTGCTGCAACCGCACGGCATGCCCGACACCGACGATGCCAAGCAATTGGTTGAAAAAGGCGGTCGCGTCGATTTTGTCGATGCGTCGTTTGCCTACCCGCGTCGCGATCCGATTCTGGAGCATTTCAATCTGACGATCGAGCCGGGGCAGCGCGTTGGCCTGATCGGTCGCTCGGGCGCCGGCAAGTCGACGGTGCTGGCCTTGCTCCAGCGTTTCTATGACCCGCAAGGCGGCGAAGTCCGTGTCGACGGCCAGAATATCGCCGGCGTGACGCAGGACAGCCTGCGCCATTCCATCGCGCTGGTGCCGCAGGACATTTCGCTGTTTCACCGCACCGTCTACGAGAACATCCAGTACGGTCGCCCGGATGCCACCGAAGAGGAAGTGCATGCCGCGGCCCGCGAAGCGCGGTGTACGGAATTTATCGAAGCGATGCCGGAAGGATTCGATACGATCGTTGGCGACCGCGGCGTGAAGCTGTCGGGTGGCCAACGGCAGCGGATCGCCATCGCGCGGGCGATTTTGAAGAATGCGCCGATCCTCCTGCTCGACGAAGCGACGTCTGCACTGGACAGCGAATCGGAAGTCGCGATCCAGCAGGCCTTGGATCGTCTGATGCGCGGCCGTACCGTGGTGGCGATCGCGCACCGTCTGTCGACGCTGCAGGGCTTTGATCGTATCGTCGTGATGAATCAGGGCAAGGTCATCGACGATGGCGCGCCGAGCGTGTTGCGCGCGCGACCGGGCCTGTACCGCGAGCTGCTCAGCCGCCAAAGCAATCCGGGCGCGCTGGACGGCGAAGTACCGGAAAGCGAATTGGCGGCGGTACACCGCTGATAATGAAACGGGCGGCCTCAGGGCCGCCCGTTTCACCTTAGTGCCGGCGCTTTCCCGGCCCCACGTCCTTCTGCGCTTTATACCCGTCCCAAATCACGCAGGAAGGTATCGCGCCAGATCGAGACGCTTTCGCGGCGCATCATATCCATCATGTCGTGATAGCGACTGCGACGTTCTTCAAGCGGCATATGCAGCGCCTGCGACAACGCATCGGCCATGCCCTCGATATCGAGCGGATTGACGATCAAGGCGCCGCTCATCTGCTGCGCCGCGCCGGCAAAGCGGGACAGCACCAGCACGCCGGGGTTTTCCGGGTCCTGCGCCGCCACATACTCTTTCGCCACCAGATTCATCCCATCGCGCAACGGCGTCACGAAGCCCACATGCGCGAGGCGGAACACCGAGGCCAATACCGGCCGATCGTACTGTCGGTGGATGTAACGAATCGGCGTCCAGTGCATCTCTCCGTAGCGGCCATTGATGCGGCCGGCCTCGGATTCCAACTGATCGCGAATATTCTGATACGCGTGCACATCGCTGCGCGTGGGCGGCGCGATCTGCATGAAGGAAACCTTCTGGCGCTCCTCGGGGTGCGTTGCCAATAGCGACTCGAAGGCGCGAAAACGCGCCGTCAATCCCTTCGAATAATCGAGACGATCGACGCTGACGATCAGATTCGTATCCAGCAAGGTCTTGCGAAGATTCATCAGCACCTCGCTCTGGCTGCCGCTCTCGGCTAGCTTCGCGAGTTCATCGGGATAGATGCCGATCGGATAGGCATGCGCCGCCAGCGTACGGCCATGCGCGCGCACGGTGCCATCTGCATCGACGGTGCCGCCTGCTTCGTGCTCGATGTAATCGATAAAGGCGCGCAGGTCGGGATCGGTCTGCAGGCCCACCAGATCATAGGCGCACAGGCCGCGCGCCAAGTCCGCGTGCGGGGGCACCGTGGCAAACACCTGAGCGGCGGGAAACGGCGTATGCAGAAAGAAGCCGATGCGGTTGCGCACGCCGGCGGCCCGCAAGGTCTCGGCAAACGGCATCAGGTGATAGTCATGCACCCAGATCACATCGTCTTCGCGCAGCAGCGGCAGCAACTGACGGGCGAGCCAGCCGTTGACGCGCTTATAACCCTCGTACTCGACACGGTCGTACTCCGTGAGATCGGTCCGATAATGTAGCGTCGGCCACAACGTGGCGTTGGAGAAGCCGCGATAATACTGATCGTAGTCGCGACGCGTCAGGCCGATCGTCGCGAAGGTCACCGGACCGCGCTGTTCGACGCTGACATGCAGCCTGCCGGGATCGTCCTCTTCGATGACGTCCCCGCTCCATCCAAACCACATGCCCCCGGTTTCACGCAGCGCGTCGTAGACGCCCACCGCCAGACCGCCAGCGGCCGGACCGCCCTCCGAAATCGGTGCGACCCGATTCGATACGATTATCAAACGTCCCATAAACTCATTCCCGCTCTTGTTTGCGTGTGTCTGGCTATTCGGTATAGCTCTGCTCTACTAGGGCTGCCGCGTGTTATTGATCAACTAACTGCTTCAGCCAGGCGACGAAGGCCTCGACCGACGGCTCACGATGCCCCGCGATGCTGTCGCCCTCTCCAATCTTGACGGACAAGCCGCCCCGCGCATTGACGACCTTGAACCCTTTCTCATCGGTCAGGTCGTCGCCGACAAAGAAGGGCTTGCGACCGGCGAACGGCGCCTGCTCCAGGAACAGTTCGATCGCGCGGCCCTTGTCCACGCCATGCGGCTTGATCTCGACGACCATCTTGCCGGGTTGCAGCACGAACGCTTCTTCGGCGGCATTGGCGGCGCGCACCACATCCGTGGTGACCTGCTCGACCAAAGACTGCAATTGTGGCGCGGCGCGATAGTGTACGGCGAGTCCGGCCCCTTTTACTTCCAACAACAACCCATTCTGCGCGGCGACCATCGGTTCGAGCTGCACGCGCATGGCTTCGAGACGCGGATCACCGAAGCCAATGCGGACGACCTCGCTATCGGCCTGCGCACCCCGACGCATCTCCGCGCCGTGCGAGCCCGCGATCGGCAGGGCCAGCGGCGCCAGGAAGCGGTCGATCTCGTGGATTGGCCGACCGCTGACGATCGCGACCGCACCGCCGGTGGCGGTCTGCAAAGTCTGCAAGGCGGCGATGGCGCCTTCGGCGACCTGGACGGCATCGGGCGTCGGCGCCAACGGCGCCAGCGTGCCGTCGAAGTCGAAAAAGAAAGCGGTCTCGTTGAGACGCGGCAGCGAATGAGAAGCAGACATCGCGGGAGTGCTCCGAGAAAAGGGTCCAGGGCCTCGGAAGCCGACGCGTTGGCCACATCACGCGGCGCGGCCAGAGCGCTAATGGCGTCCGATACGTTCAGATCATTCGCATCTTACAATGGGGCGCTCCCCGCGCTGTGACGGCATGACAGAGAATGGGTAACGTCGTCGTAACAAGCCGAGCGCGCGGTTACATTCCGGCCCTGACTTTTTTGCTCGCCATGCGCTCCACGCCACGCCCACGTTTCACAGGATACCGGTCCGCCTTGGCGCTGAGTCTGATGCTGGCGCTGCAGCCGGCCATCGGCGCCGCTACGGCTTCAGATCTAACGTCCCATCAAACAGCCGGACCGGCGCACGGCAGCGCCGCGCAAATGCCGGGTAGCAACGTCCCGTCGCCGACGCTCGTCGTCCGCGACGCCTGGGTACGCTGGCTACCTGGGGCCTTGCCGGCGGCGGGCTATATGACGCTGACCAACACGGGCAGCCGCACGCTGAGCATCGTCGGCGCGAGCAGCCCGGACTACGGCATGGTGATGCTGCATCGAACCGAACATGCCGACGGTCATGACACGATGACAGCGATCGCATCCTGGCCCATCCCTGCCGGAGCGACGGTGCGGGCGGCGCCGGACGCAGCCGACGGCTATCACTGGATGCTGATGCAGGCCAGCCATCCGATCGCGGTCGGCATGCGCATCTCCCTGCATCTGCGCTTGGCCGACGGCAGCACGATTGTCGTCCCGATGCCGGTCAGCCCCCCGACACGGCTTCGTTGAAGCCAAAGCGCTGCACACAACGCAAACGCCCGCTGAAAGCGGGCGCGTGGTTAGAAATAGCATGCTGTGAGACGGGACACCCCAACGTGCCCCAAATCGGCGTCAATCAGGCGCGACGCATGTCCAGATGGGGAATGCCATCTTCCAGATAGGGACCACTGACCTTGGAAAAGCCGAACGACTCGTAGAAGACTCGCAGATATTGCTGCGCGTTCAATCGGACCGGCACACCGGGCCACAGATCCTCGACCTGCTGCAGCGCCTTCTGCATCAGGATCTTGCCCAAACCGCGATCGCGGAACTCCGAGACCGTCAGTACCCGGCCGATACGAGCATCCTTGCTTTCGTCGTCGGGGCCAAAAAGCCGGGCATAAGCAACAAGTGGCGCGGCAGGCAAACTGCTATCCCGCGCGAACAGGTGTCGGGCCGTTTCGTCGCGCCCATCGATGTCCATATAGACGCACCGCTGCTCGACGACGAAAACCGTCGACCGCGCCTCCAGCACACTATATAGCTCCTTGACGGTCAATTCGTCAAAGCGCTTGCAATACCACTCGATCATTCTTGCTCCCCGCCAATGCGACCAGAGAACGTCATGCTATCGCAAACCCTGCTTTGTTGCATCGCAAAGTAATGCCGAAAAAGCCCGATCGGCACCCCGCCGTCCCGCGCCTGGCCGACTCTCGATCTTTCGAAATTGCCAGAACGTGATACCTGCGGAGCATCGTTCGCGTTTGCGGATCGACGAACCCACTTGTGCGCGCAGTTCCTACACTGGACATGCCCGCAGCCGTTCGACCGATCTTCCTACATAGGGACGCCATGATCAACGCTCGCAGTTCAGCAGACTCCGACTGGGACGATCGTGTCACGGCCTTTCCAGCCTTTATCCCTACAGAACTGCCATCCTCGCAAACAGACGCCGCGGTATATACACCGGCTTACCCCGCTGCCACCACGCGCCTCGCACCAGACGATGTCGTCGCCATCGTTGCCCGGTATTACGAGGTCGGCAGCGTGCGACTTTGCGAATTCGAAAGAGCCTCATACAACGAGGTCTACCGTATATCGCTTTCTGACGGCGTCACCGTTTTCGGACGCCTTGAGCGTATCGTAAAAGTCGTACCGAAAAATGTCCCATACGAATTTGCGCTATTGACCGTACTCGCAAAGGCCAACTTGCCCGTGTGCGCTGCCATCCCGCTTTACAGCGGAGAGTGGACCGTGACAATCGCCGTCCCTGGCGGACTGAAACACTTCACCTTATTCGAAGAAGTGAGAGGCATTGAGCCATTAGCAGAAGAAACGTCGCTGCGCATGTCCGGCGCCGGACTTGCAAATCTACACAACGCTAGCCTGAAGGTATCGCTATTAGGACAACCGGCGGCGATGACGCTCGACGCATCATTCGCCAAAGCCTTCGATACCGTCCTCTCTTCACATTTGCTCGACGAGCGTGGCACGCGCGCCTATCTGGAACTCAAGGCCAGACTGGACACATTGCAAGAGGAGAGCCGGTCGGACCGTTCTCACTGGCGGCGTGGTCATTTCCATGGCGACCCGTATCGCAATCGACTGGAACAACGGGACGAAAATGAGCGGCTCGCGATTGCCTTCATTGATTTCGACGACGCCGCGCCGGGCTATCTTGCGCTGGATCTGGCCAATTTTTTCGAAGAACTCGTGGCGGCTCATAAGAATCGCAGGCGATCGATCGATTGATTGCCGCGCAATGGATCGCATTCATTGAAGGCTACACGAGCCGTACCGACGTGGATGACCGCGAAATCGCCTATCTCCCGCTGTTTGCCGTCTTGCGGACGCTGAACATACTAACCATCGTTCTGAAGAACGAAAACGTCTTCGGACGCCAGCACCGACTTACTGCCTTGAAAGACGCTCACGCCAAATCTTGCCATTTCCTCAACTTTACCTGCACGCGAACGTCGCTGCGAAACCGTGCCGTCGACGATAGCGAACCCGATGTCCATGCATGCGAAGCGAAAGCCGTCGCCCAATGAAAAAAACCAGCGTCGATCAATATCGGCGCTGGTTCTAATAGGGCAAAACATGTATTTGGAGGCGCGGGCCGGAGTCGAACCGGCCTGGAGGGATTTGCAGTCCCCTGCATAACCGCTTTGCTACCGCGCCTTGAAACGGCAAGCTATCGGTGAATGCTTCGCCGAACGAACGAGACCCGAAAAGGCCAACCATCCGAACGTCGCTTTACCACCGACGCTAAAAAAGGATTCTTCGCCGACCCTCTGGCGAAGAAAGTAAAAAGGGAAGCCCTGCTTCCCTTTTTGTTTGGAGCGGGAGACGAGGCTCGAACTCGCGACCTCAACCTTGGCAAGGTTGCGCTCTACCAACTGAGCTACTCCCGCAAAACTGGTACTGCATCCACTCACACCGGCATACTGCCCGTGCTTTGCTGCATTCGTTCCTGATTACAACCCCAGGAAACGACTTGAAATTTGGAGCGGGAGACGAGGCTCGAACTCGCGACCTCAACCTTGGCAAGGTTGCGCTCTACCAACTGAGCTACTCCCGCATTATTCACCACACTTATTTCCCGCTGCCTTCGCTGCCAGTCACTCGCTGCGGGAGAACGAAATTATGTCCAAACCCATCTGGCGTGTCAACATCTTTTGCGAAAATATTTGAAGTTTTTGTCGGATGCCTTAGGACGACCGTTTCTGCGCCGCTTCCGCCTCGGTCTTCTCGCGGATCTGCGGCCAAGCCAGCTTCATGTAATACAGCATCGACCAGATGGTCAGTACCGCCGCCACGTAGAGCAACCAAGTGCCCCAGCGCTGGATATCGATCGCCAACGGACCGACGACGAGCACTTGATGGAACAGCAGCATCGGGATGGCCACCATCTGGCAAACGGTTTTGATCTTGCCGAGCGAATTGACGGCGACACTCTTCGACGCCCCGATCTGCGCCATCCATTCACGCAGCGCCGATATCGTGATTTCCCGACCGACGATGACCAACGCGATCGCCGAGTCCACCCGTGTCAGATGCACCAGCACCAGCAAGGAGGCGGTCACCATCAACTTGTCGGCAACCGGATCGAGAAAGGCGCCAAAGGCCGATGTCTGATTCAGCTTGCGTGCCAGGTAACCGTCGAACCAATCGGTCAGCGCGGCAACGACGAATAGCACACAGGCCACCACGTCACGCGTCGTGGGCTGCATCACACTATCGGGCAGATAGAAGACGCCCACCACCAGTGGGATGGCGACAATACGCAGCCAGGTCAGGAAAATCGGAAGATTGAACGGCATCAGTGTGGCGATTGGAAAAACATGCGGGAAACGGGAGCGTCGTGGCTATAGATGCATCATAACGTTGATTGGGCAACAGGACGCCCTCGATGCACTGCCGACGGTGCTCCCTGCGCGTCGGCAGTCGAATTGTGCGGCGCCGCGCCGCTCAATGCAATTGCTGGTAGATCTGCTCCGCCAGCGTGTGTGAAATTCCCTCGACGCTGGCGATCTCGTCGATACTGGCGGCCATCACGCCGCGCAAGCCGCCAAAACGGGCGAGTAATCGCTGCCGTCGTTTCGCCCCAACCCCGTCCAGTTCTTCCAGACGGCTCTGTTGTCGCGTTTTGGCCCGCTTCGCGCGCATGCCCGTGATCGCGAAACGGTGCGCTTCGTCGCGAATCTGCGCGATCAGCATCAAGGCCGCACTGTCCTTGCCCAATTCGAGCGCCGTGCGGCCATCGGCGAAGATCAGCGTCTCCAATCCCACCTTGCGCCCCTCCCCTTTCGCCACGCCGACGATCAAGCCGATATCCAGGCCCAGCTCGCTGAACACCTGGCGCGCCATCTCGACCTGCCCCTTACCGCCATCGATCAGCACGATATTCGGAAAACGCGCCACGGTGCGCGTCGGTGCGGATTCCGGCGCGTCGGGCGCCGATGCAATCTCGTTGCCTTGCTCGTCCTCGTCGTCCCGATCCGTCTCGTCGCCCAGGCCACCCTCGTCCAGCACGTCGACAACCTCGTCGTCATGCACGACCATCTTCTCGTAGCGACGCATCAGGACCTGACGCATGGCGGCATAGTCGTCGCCCGGCGTGATGCCGGTGATGTTATAGCGCCGGTATTCGCCGTTCTGCATCTTGTGATGGTGATAGACGACACACGATGCCTGGGTCGCCTCGCCCATCGTATGGCTGATGTCGAAGCACTCGACCCTGAGGGTGTCGAGGTCGTCGAACTCCATGCGCAAGGTATCGACCAAGGCCTGCGTGCGCGAACGCTGCGCGCCCTGCTCCGATAGAATGCGCGCCAAGGACAGCCGTGCATTGTGCTCGGCCATCGTCAGCCAGACCTTGCGCTGTCCCTGTGGCTGACGCAGCACCGTCACGCGCCGCTGCGCCTGTTCGCCGAGCATCGTGATCAGTTCGCGATTGGCCAGTGCATGGCTGACGATCAGAATCGGCGGCACCGGCTGCCCGGTGTAGTGCTGACCGATAAAGGCCTCCAACACCTCGACTTCCAACGCCACCGCACCGCTACCGGCTACATCGATATCGACATCGGCCCCATCGCGATCGGGTTCCGGCGCGACGTCCGAGACCAGCGCATCTTCAGCGCCCGCCATCGCCAGTCCGCTCTCCACCTGCGTCGGAAAATAGGCCTTGTCGCCCAGATGCCGGCCGCCCCGCACCATGGCGAGATTGACACAGACCTTGCCGCCCTGTGCGGCCACGGCGATGATGTCGACATCGCTGCCGCCCTCGGTTTCCACCGTCTGTTGATGCAGCACCTTCGATAGCGCACTCATCTGATTGCGCACCACGGCGGCCTGCTCGAACTTCAGGTCCATGGCGAAGCCCTGCATCTTGCCCTCGAGGTCGCGCATCACCTCGCTCTGTTGCCCCAACAAGAATCGCGAGGCATTCCGCACGTCGCGCGCATAGTCCTCTTCATTGATTTCCCCGACGCAAGGTGCCGTGCAGCGACCGATCGGATGCAAGAGACAGGGCCGCGTGCGATTGTTGAAGACCGAGTCCTCGCAGGTCCGCAACTGAAAGACCCGCTGCAGGATCTGGATGCTCTCGCGCACCGCCCACGCGCTCGGGAACGGGCCGAAGTACTGATTCTTGCGATCCACCGCGCCGCGGTAATACACCATCCGCGGAAAGGCGTGCCCGGTCAGCTTCAAGAAGGGATAGGACTTGTCGTCGCGGAACAGAATGTTGTATCGCGGAACGAGTGCCTTGATCAGGTTGTTTTCGAGCAGCAGTGCCTCGGCCTCGGAGCGCGTCACCGTGGTTTCGAGTCGGGCGATCCGGGACACCATCATCGCGATGCGCGGCGAGGCCAGCGTCTTCGTGAAGTAGCTGGACACGCGTTTTTTCAGGTCGCGCGCCTTGCCCACGTACAGCACATTGCCTTCGGCATCGAAATACCGGTACACCCCGGGCAAGTTCGGCAACTGCGCGAGGGCGGACTTGGCGTCGAAGGGCGCGGCCGGTGCGATGGCGGGCGCAGCGATAACGGCGACGGCAGCCGGTTCTACAGGCGGGTCGGAGGCGTCGGAAGCGGGGGTATCGGAAACGGACATTCGGGCGGCGTCGGCGATTGCTCTAAAATCCCGATTCTAGAGCAATCGCCCAGCCCTGATCATCCGATGCACGCCGCCCCCCCCTCTCACCGTCCTTCCGTGCCCGTCCCCGAGACGCCGGTCCGCGTGCCGGCGCCGCGTTGCGCCTTGTTCTGCCGCGTCGTCGATAACTTCGGCGACGCTGGCGTCTGTTGGCGCCTCGCCCGGCAATTGGCGCGGGAACACGGCTGGAAAGTGCGGCTCTATATCGATGTGCCCGCAGTGTTGCAGGCTTTCCTGCCCGCTTATCGCCTCCCGACTGCCGACGCAGCAGCCAGGACATACCCGGCCGACGATGCCACCGCGTCGAAAGCGTCCGATGCGCCATCGACGCGGCACGATCTTGTCACGGTCGATGGCGTCGACATCCTGCCCTGGCCCGGCCTGACGGTCGAGGGTAAGGCGCGGACCGATGGGGTCGTCTGGCCGGAGGGTGCGGACCCGGGCGACATTGTCATCGAAGCATTCGCCTGCGATCTCCCCGAGCCGGTCCTCCTGGCGATGGCGGCGCGCAACACTGCACCGATCTGGATCAATCTCGAATATTTAAGCGCCGAGGACTGGGTCAACGACTGTCATCTGATGCCGTCACGACATCCGCGCCTGGGCCTGGAAAAAACCTTCTTTTTCCCCGGCGTGCGGCCGAGAACCGGCGGCGTCCTGCGGGAGCGCGACCTCGGCGAACGACGACGACAATTCCTGCAAGACCCCGACGCCCAAGACGCACTGTGGTCCACGCTGGGTCTTCGTTCCCCCGCATCCGATCAACTGCTGATCACGCTCTTCGCGTATGAAAACGAGGCCATGCATCCGCTCCTCAACGCCTGGTCGGATCCGATTGGCACGCGCGCGCAAGATGTCGACATACGCTGGCGCGGCGTGACGGTCTTCGTCCCCGAGGGCCGCATCTCGCCGCAGGTCGCACGTTTTTTCGATCGCGACCAACTCGAAGTGGGCGAAACCCTGCGCCGGGGCGCATTGACCGTACACGCGATCCCCTTCGTCGCGCAGGACGATTACGATCGTCTGCTGTGGCTAGCAGACGTGAACTTCGTCCGTGGCGAAGACTCCTTCGTTCGTGCCCAATGGGCCGAGCGCCCGTTTATCTGGCACATCTATCCACAAGACGACGCGGCCCACCTGCCAAAACTGGAAGCCGCGCTCGACGCATATATCGACGGCGCGCGCTTGTCCGATCCGGCAGCCGCGGCACTGCGCGCGATCTGGCAGGGCTGGAACGAAGCGGAGGCGGACGCAACCATGACCGCCGCCCTCTCCGACGATGACTGGCGGCAGCGCTGGCAGAACGGCCTCCGCCACCTTGCGCCGTTACGAGAGGGCGCTGCTGCCTGGGCGGTCCGCCTGCAGGCGCCCGGCGATCTGGCAAGCAATCTGGCGCAGTTTTGTGCGGAAAAAAGGGTTTTGCCTTAGGCAACAGCGCTGCATAAACCCTGCCTCAGGTGTAAAAAACTCGGGTAAAATGAACGGTTTGCCTTACCCTTGCTCTCACAGTGCCATGGCGGACGCGAGATATCGCCGGTATCGGGCCGAACCTCGTCATCGTCTGGTCGTGCGGCGCACGTAAGCTGCGACTCCCACAATATCGTGCCACGGTTGCCTCAAGCTCGATCCTGCATGTCAGGAACGGGCGGGAGGCGGTGTGAACCGATGGGTCGACTTTGCGTGCCGACGCGCCCCGACGCGTAGGTGGGTTGGCAACCGAACCGGCCGTGCAGGCCGACGCTTTTTGCACAGGACTATTTTTTTATGAAGACAGCTCAAGAACTCCGTGTCGGTAATGTCGTGATGGTCGGCAGCGACGCGATGGTCATTTTGAAGGCCGAATACAACAAGTCGGGCCGTAACTCCGCCGTCGTCAAGATGAAGATGAAGAATCTTCTGACGAACGCCGGCCAAGAAACGGTCTACAAGGCCGACGACAAGTTCGACGTCGTGGTACTGGAACGTAAGGAAGTGACGTACTCGTACTTCGCGGACCCGATGTACGTGTTCATGGACGCCGATTACAACCAGTTCGAAATCGACGAAGAAAGCATGGGCGACGCGCTCGATTACCTGGAAGACGGTATGGGCGTGGAAATCGTGTTCTACAACGAACGCGCCATCGCCGTCGATATGCCGACCGTGATCGTTCGTGAAATTCTGTACACGGAACCGGCAGTCAAGGGCGACACGTCGGGCAAGGTCATGAAGCCGGCCAAGATCAACGACCGCAAGAACATTCCGGTGCCGCTGTTCTGCAACATCGGCGACAAGATCGAAATCGATACGCGTACCGGCGAATATCGTAGCCGTGCTTAATGCCGGCTGAGTCTGCCGCGCCGCGCTGCCAGGCGCCACTCGGTGTCTGGCAAATGCTGTAAAGCGTCTCGCCTTCCGCCTTCCTCCGTTCGGCCCATGCCGATCTGGAAATCAACAGGCCCGCCCTCTCGAATGAGACGGCGGGCCTGTTCTTTTTCCAAGAACTGCAACATTTACCTTTTTCCCCCATTTTTACCGAATTTGCTTTTACCATCGGCGTTAAGTCGGTCGGAAGGAACGCTGATTTCCATGTCGAAACCACGCCAATCGCGTATCCATTACCGCCGACACGCTGGACACGGTGCGACGTCTTTACATGGCATGGTTTATGCATTGCATAAATTTGTTATGCCAATGAAAGAGATCGCCGAGGTGTTGCGCGACAGTGGATGGCGGCGGATGCTGCACGAAAACGATTGTTATCCCGGATCGCGTCCGGCCATTACTGTTATCGGGGGAAGCTCATGTCCTTATTGCCGCGCATGCTTTCGCCCGGCTATGCCGTGGTGTGCGCCGGTTTGTTGAGCACGGCCATTACGCTCGGCGGATGTGCAAGCTCCCGATCGAACGCATCGCTGGCCTACGACAGCGATACGGCGATTGCCGATCGGGTGCATCAGGCCATGTCGGCGGATACGCAGACCGCAGCAGCACTAGAGGCGGGCCGCATCCGAATTCGGGTCATGCATGGCAATGTGACCCTGCTCGGCGACGCGGATAACGTCATGCAAATGGCGGATGCGCTGGCCGCCGTTCGCAGCGTCGGCGGTGTGCATTCGGTGCAGAGCGATCTGCATCTGCGGGCTGCCGCGTCGCTGGGTGTCACCGCCCCGGCTTCCATAAGCGAATCGGCCAGGACCGATTCCCCAAAAACTTCTCGCTCCGAGTAAGCTCATGCCGCACGCCTTGATCGTCGAAGACGACCCGAACAGTTTGTCCGGCTTGGCAGCCATTTTAGATGCCGACGGTTTTTCGGTCGACACCGCGATGACGCTCGCGGAAGCGCGTCAAGCGCTGACCCGCTTCATTCCCGATGTCGTGCTGATCGATTTGAACTTGCCCGACGGCAAGGGGCTCGATCTGTTGCCCAGCCTACCGGTCACGCCTCCGGACGGCAATGTGCCGGTGATCGTCATGACCGGCAACGCCACCGTCGAGAGCGCGATTGCCGGCCTCCGTCATGGAATCTGGGATTATTTGCTGAAGCCCGTCAGCATTCCGCGCCTGCGCAGCCTGCTTGCGCGCATTCCGCGTCCTTACGAATTGACCGAAGAAGTCCAAGCCTTGAAGCTAACGCTGCGGCAACTCGGTCGCTATGGTCCGCTGGTGGGTCGATCGCCCGCCATGCAGCGTCTATACGACGATATCGACCGCATTGCCGCGACCGAAGGGCCGGTGTTGTTGGTCGGTGAAAGTGGTAGCGGAAAAGAAACGGTGGCGCGCGCCATTCATCACGGCAGCCGACGGCGCAAAGCGCCGTTCGTGTCCTTCGACAGTCGCAGCAGCACCGGCGAGCAGGATTCACGGCCCGCTTCAGTGCTGCTGTTCGGTCAGGAGCGCACCGGTGCGCCGCTGCAGACCGTCATGGGCGAAGGTCGGACCTTCGGCGCCTGCGAACGTGCCACGGGGGGGACCCTGTATATCGACGATGTGACACACCTCTCCGTCGAGCAACAACGGCAGTTGGTGGCGGTGATGACGCAACACACCTTCCGGCGTGTCGGCGGCACACACGATATCCCCGCCGATTTCAGGCTGGTGGCAGGATCGAACGAAGACCCGATGCAAGCACTGGGCGAAGGCCGCCTGCGTGACGACCTCTATCGTCTGCTGGTGCCGCAGGCCATCGCGGTCCCGGCCTTGCGCGAACGCTTTGGCGATGTCGAGATGTTGGCGCAATATTTCGTCGATCAGTTGAATGAGTCGACACTGGCGCTCGCCGGGACACAGGGCAACGACGGCAGCCTGCCGCAGAGCGTCCCCAAATATTTGGCGTCGTTAGCGTTGCGCGGCCTGGAGCAATACCAATGGCCGGGCAATGTCCGTGAGCTGCAGGAGGCGGTGGAATCCGCCTATAAGCAGGCCGGACCAATGGAGGCAACGATCGAGTCACTGGCCCCGGTCAGCGGCGGCCAGAAAATCCGTCCGGGCAGCGTCGAAATCACCGTCGGCATGCCGCTCGAAGAAGTGGAAGAACTGCTGATTCGCGCCACGCTGGAAGCAGTGGGTGGCACGCGCCATCGCGCGGCCTCGATGCTCGGCATCAGTCCCAAGACGCTCTACAACAAGCTGCAGCGCATGAAGCTGGAAGACTGATCAGGCCGGCGACGTCACGCCCGATGGCGTTGACGTCGGCGTTGATGTTGCCGACTCCGAGACGCCCATCAGCTTTTGCACCTTGGCCTTGGCGGCGAGATACTCCGGCTGGCGAAGAAGCTTGCTCCAGATCACCGGTTTGCCGCGCGCCTGCAGCCGCTTGATGCGACGCATCGATGCCCGCGTCGCGCCCCGGTGCAGATTGTTCAGCACTTGATCGGCACGCTCGGGGCTGTTGCAGACCAAGACCATATCGCAGCCGGCATCCAGCGCCATCTGCGCGCCGCGAACCACATCGCCTGCCACACGCGCCCCTTCCATCGACAGATCGTCGCTGAAGATCGCGCCGTGGAAACCCAGCTCGCGCCGCAGAATCCGCTGCAACCAAATACGCGAGAAGCCCGCCGGCAAGCTTGGATCGACCTGGGGATACAGTACGTGCGCGGCCATGACGGCGGACAGCGCGACGCCGGACCATAGATAGGGACGCAGATCCTTCTCCATGATTTCCGCCAGCGGCCGGTCATCGATCGCCGCGCGCAAATGGGTGTCGGCCTCGACGAAACCGTGCCCCGGAAAATGCTTGGCGCAGTTCGCCATGCCGGCCAGCGACAAGCCGTGACTCAAGGCCCGCGACAACAGGGTCACCACGCGCGGGTCGTGATGAAAGGCACGCGTGCCGATCACTTTCGAGACGCCGTAATCCAGATCCAGAACCGGCGTAAAGCTCAGATCGATGCCGCTCGCCCGCAACTCGCTACCGAGCAAATAGCCCACCGAAGTCGCATCGTCGATGGCGCCGAGTACATCCTCGTCCCAGCGCTCCCCAAGTCGCGACATCGGCGGCAAGGGCGTGAAACCATCGGTCTTGAAGCGCTGAACGCGCCCCCCTTCCTGGTCCACGGCGATCAGGATGTCCGGCCGCAAGGCGCGAATCTGATGCGTCAGCAAACCCAGCTGCGCGCGGTTCTGGTAGTTGCGTGCGAAGAGGATCACGCCACCGGTCAGCGGGTGCGCGATCCGTCTCGCATCGTGCTCATCCAATACCAGGCCCGGCACATCGATCATGACGGGGCCCGGCCCGCGGCGCGTCAGATCCAGCGTGCTACTTTCGGTCCAGTTGCCAGTACGTTGTTCTGTCATCGGTGTCTCGTCTGCTCCTATTCTTTGGCGGCGCCCCTGCGTTGTTCGGCGATGACGTAGGCAATCGCGTAGTCTCGCTCGTCGCTGAGTGTCACCTGAAAGTTCAGGCCACGCGCATCGACCCACTCGGTCAATGCGCCGCTGGTCTGGATGATCGGGGCGCCGCCGGCGCGGTTCAGCGTCTGCACGGCGCGCCACGTCATCGGCATATGGATGCCCAGGCCGATCGCTTTGGAAAACGCTTCCTTGGCGGCAAATCGCGTTGACAGAAAGGCCAGCCCGCGCGCTGCTGAGCGTGCGCGACGCGCCTCGTAGATCGCGATTTCTTCCGGACCGAGCACTTTTTCCGCAAAGCGCCCCTCCGTGCGTTCCATCACCGCGGCCACGCGGCGGATGTCGATGATGTCGCTACCGGTGCCAAAAATCATATGCCTTGCTCCCGCGGTTGCGTAGGACGCGCCGCGCGCGATCGGGCTGCCTTTCGGCCGATCGCGCCGCAGACGTCGTCGGAAGACGCCCCCTCGCGCGGCGTTCCAGCCGCCGCGCGGGCGGTTCGATCAGCGTCCGATACCCTGTGCGGCAAAGCGCGCCGCCACCATGATCGCCTTCATTTCGCGGACGGCATTTTCCCAGCCCGCAAAGACCGCATGCGCCACGATCGCATGACCGATATTCAGCTCGGTGATGCCTTGCAGCGCGGCGACCGGCTGCACATTCTGATAATGCAGGCCATGGCCGGCATTGACCGTCAGCCCCAGCGCAACGCCCAGATCGACCCCGTCCGCGACGCGGGCCAATTCCGCCTGCTGCGCGGCACCTTCGGTCTCGGCATAGCGTCCGGTATGCAGTTCGATCAGCGGCGCGCCGGCCTGCCGCGCGGCGCGAATCTGCGCGGCGTCGGGATCGATAAACAGCGACACGCGGATGCCGGCACGCGCGAACGTCGCACAGGCGCGCTGCACGGCGTCGAAATTCCCCACCACGTCCAGGCCGCCCTCGGTGGTGACTTCCTCGCGCTTTTCAGGCACGAGGCAGACGTCCTGTGGCGCGATCTCGCAGGCGATGTCGATCATTTCCGACGTCACCGCGCATTCGAGGTTCATCCGCGTACGCAAGGCCGGGCGGATCGCACGGACATCGGCGTCCCGGATATGGCGTCGGTCTTCGCGCAGGTGCAGCGTGATCGCGTCGGCGCCGGCATCCTCGGCGCGCAGCGCGGCCGCGATCGGATCCGGATAGGTCGTGCCGCGCGCATTGCGCAACGTGGCGACGTGGTCGATGTTCACGCCCAGGCCGATAAAGGCCGGCGCCGCGCCGAATGCCGCGAGGGGATTCATAAAACAAGCCTCCAGTTCGCTACAGCTTTTGCAAGTCGATCAGGATCTGGCGCGTGTTCAACGGCACGCCGCCCAGATGGTAGTGCAGCAGGAACCGCATCAACGTCTTGCTTTGCGCGATCGTCCGTGGCGCGGAGTAATCGTCGGCGTCCATGTCCAGCAAGGTACGGCCATCGATGCGAGGCCAGTCGCCCGGATCATTGGCACGGGCCAGCCGCGCGCCCCGCTCCGGATCGAAAACATAGGCCGCTGCCGGATCCGGCGCGGCCGCCCTCTCAGCGAGACTGCCTGGATTGAAGGTCACCGCATAACCAGTTTCGCGCAACAGCATCCGTTCAAAGGAACGCAAGACCAGCGCGGCCGGCTCATCGTGCGCAAGGCGTGCCATCGTCACCGCATAATGATGGAACAAGGCCGGATGCGGGTCTTCACGCGCGCAAAAGCGGACGATCAATTCGTTCACATAGAAACCGCAGACGAGCGCGTCGCCGGCCAGCGGCAGCATGCCGCCCACCCACTCGGCGCCCGTCAATGTCCTCACCTCGCCCTTGCCGCTCCATCGCAACGACAGCGGCTGAAAGGTCTGCAACACGCCGCGCAGCGCCGAGTGCGGCCGCTTCGCGCCCTTTGCCACCAGCGCCATCCGACCATGATCGCGCGTGAGCACGTCGATGATCAGACTCGTTTCTCGATACGGATAACTGTGCAGCACGAAGGCGGGTTGATCGGCAACCCTACGTTGCGACTCCGCAGACGCAGACGACATCAGTCATATCCGTAGGCACGCAAGCCGGCTTCGTTGTCGGCCCAGTTCGACTTCACCTTGATCCAGACCTCCAGGTACACGGGACCATCGAAGAGCTTTTCCATATCGAGACGCGCATCGGTGCTGATCTGCTTCAGCTTCGCGCCCTTTTGGCCGATGATCATCGCCTTGTGGGTATCGCGCGCGATCAGGATCGTGACGAAGATCCGACGCAGCCGTCCTTCGATCTCGAACTTATCGATGATGACCGTGCTGGTGTAAGGAATTTCGTCGCCGGTCCAGCGGAACACCTTCTCGCGGACGATTTCCGCAGCCATGAAACGCTCGCTGCGATCGGTGAACGCTTCCTCGTCGTAAATCGGATCGCCTTCCGGCAAGTGGGTGCGCAGCACGCCGAGCAGACGTCGGACATCATCGACGTCTTTTGCCGACATCGGCACGACTTCGGTGAAATCGCGCAAGGGCTGGATCTCTGCCAGGAAAGGCAGCAGCTGTTGCTTGTCCTTCACCTGGTCGATCTTGTTGGTGACCAGCACGACCTTTGCATTCGGCGGAATCAGGTCGAGGACGAGCTTGTCCTCGGGCCGGAAACGCCCCGCCTCGACCACCAGCAGGATCACGTCCACCGTCGCGAGCGTCGACGTCACCGTCCGGTTCAGCGTCCGGTTCAGCGCGTTGCTGTGACGGGTCTGAAAACCCGGCGTATCGATGAAGATGAACTGCGCATCGTCGAGCGTCTGGATGCCGGTGATCCGATGGCGCGTGGTCTGTGCCTTGCGCGACGTGATGCTGACCTTCTGGCCGACCATCGCATTCATCAGCGTCGATTTGCCGACGTTCGGACGACCGATGATCGCCACGGTGCCGCAGCGGAAACCCGCCACCGGTGCTTTGGGCGCGGCCGCCCAGTCGAACGCCGGCAAACCGTCCGCCTCGGCGCCACTGTCGGGAACGGCGGTGTCCGGCTGGTGATCGTCGGCGTCGGAAGGTTTGGAAGGGCTGGAATTCATGGCGACGTTCCTCGCGGATACGGTCATTGTGGTCACATCTCGAAAATTACTGCATTTCACGCTATTTTATGGCGGGTCCGCTACGACGGATCTGTCGGGGCCTTCCGGTGTCGGAAGAAGGGTCCCCTGTTTTCGCGCCGGCCGTGTCTGCTGACGTCTTATCGCCACTGTCCGCCTGATCGCGACGGGCGCGGTTGACGCGCAAAGTCTGTGCCGAAGGCACCGTCGGGCGGCGACCGTCGGCGCCTCCAGCACCGGCCGGGCCGCCACCGCTGCCGCCGTTGCCACGCGTGTCACCGCGGGCATCGTCGGCCGCGCGTCTGGGCGCGGGCGCACCTTTTGCCGTGCGATCACCGCGCCGCACCGGCGCGGGCTTGGCCCCATCGTTCGGATGCATCAGCGCGAGCGTGGCTTTTGCCGCGGCCATCTCGGCCGCGCGGCGGCTCGTGCCATGCCCGCGGGCTTCGATACCCAGGGCGTCGATGGTACACGCCACCTCGAATTCTTGATTATGCGCCGCCCCCACGGTGGCCACCACCGTATAGACCGGCAACGCTAGCTGGCGCCCTTGCAGGCGCTCCTGCAACAGCGTTTTCGGATCCTTGTTGGCGTCCTTGCCGAGCATCGTCGGATCGAGCGCGCCGAACACCGGCTCATACGCCAGCGAGATCGCGCGGAAGGCCGCGTCGAAACCGCCGTCGATATAGATCGCGCCGAACAGCGCTTCCACCGCATCGGCCAGAATCGACGGCCGTTGCTTGCCGCCGCTTTTCAGCTCGCCTTCACCGAGCGCCAGCGCGCCCGACACGTCGAGCCGCTGCGCAATGCCGTGCAGTGTCTCCTGCCGGACGAGATTGGCGCGCACACGCGAGAGCTCGCCCTCGTCCAGATCCGGAAAACGCTGATACAGCAAGGTGGCGACAACGCAGTTGAGCACCGAGTCGCCGAGAAATTCAAGACGCTCGTTGTGCGTGGCACTATGGCTTCGATGCGTCAAAGCCTGCCGTAACAAGGCAGGCTGTTCGAATGTATGCGCAAGCCGCTGCGCCATGGCGTCCAGCGGCGACGATGCCCGTGTCATCGCGCTTCTCCGGCGGCCGAACCCGTGGGCCGCCGCACCTCATCCAACTGCGCCATCAATGGAACGAACCAATCCGCTTCAAGTTCGAGAAATTCATCCAGACGAAGAAGGCTCTGCCGACGATATTCTTCTCCGGCACGAAGCCCCAGTAACGACTGTCCGCACTGTCGTCACGGTTGTCGCCCATCATGAAATAGTGTCCTGCCGGGACCTTGCAGGTCACGCCAGCACTGTCATATTGGCAGTTCTGCTTGAACGGGAAATCGTCCGCGCCGAGGATGTACGGCGGAATCTGCGGCGAATTCAGGATGGCATTCTTGCGGCCGTCGATCGTTTCCTCGAATTGCTTCGAATAGGACACGCGATCCGTGTCGAAATAATCCGGCAGCGACGTTTGCGCGATCGGCTGACCGTTGATCGTCAAGCGCTTGTTCTCGTAGGCCACGACATCGCCCGGCTCGCCGATCACGCGCTTGATGTAGTCGATCGACGGATCCTTCGGATAGCGGAACACGACGACGTCGCCGCGCTTCGGCTCGCCCACCGGCACGATCTTCGTATCGAAGACCGGCATGCGCAGGCCGTAGTCGAACTTGTTGACCAGGATGAAATCGCCAACCAACAGCGTCGGGATCATCGAACCCGACGGAATCTTGAACGGTTCGATCACGAAGGAGCGCACCACAAAGACCGCCAGAATCACCGGAAAGAAGCTGGCCGAATATTCGAGCCACCAGGGCTGACGCAGTTTTTCGTCGTGACGGCGAGCGCGCTCGGCCGGCGCGTCGGAGAGGGAAAGGGCCCCCGCCGGGCCGGCTGCTGCCTGTTGGCGATCGAATTCGACGACTGCGGCATCCGCTTGACGGCGACGCGACGGTTGAAACACCACCTTATCCGCAATCCATGCCAAACCGGTGAGCACGACCAACAACAGCAAAATCAACTCGAAGTTCATGCGGCATTTCCGTTATTTGTCGTCCACCTGCAGGATGGCAAGGAACGCCTCCTGCGGAATCTCTACGCTACCCACCTGCTTCATCCGCTTCTTGCCGGCCTTCTGCTTTTCCAGCAGCTTCTTCTTCCGCGAGATGTCGCCACCATAGCACTTGGCCAACACGTTCTTGCGCAGGGCCTTGATGTTTTCCCGCGCCACGATATTCGGTCCGATCGCGGCCTGCAAGGCCACGTCGTACATCTGGCGCGGGATGATCTCACGCATCTTCGCCGCCACTTCGCGGCCGCGATACTGCGATTGCGAGCGGTGCACAATGACAGACAACGCATCAACGCGATCGCCGTTGACCAGGATGTCCACTTTCACGACATCCGAGGTCCGATATTCCTTGAACTCGTAGTCCATCGACGCATAGCCGCGCGACACCGACTTCAAGCGATCGAAGAAATTCGTCACGACCTCGGCCATCGGCATTTCATAGGTCAACTGGACCTGCTTGCCGCGGTAATCCATATTGGTCTGCAGGCCGCGCTTGCCGGTACAGAGCGTGATCACCGAACCGACGTACTCCTGCGGCAGGTACAGATTCAAGGTGACGATCGGTTCGCGGATTTCCTCGATAAAGGTCGGATCCGGCATCTTCGACGGGTTCTCGACGATGATCGTCTCGCCGTCGCGCTTCACGACCTCGTAGACCACGGTCGGCGCCGTGGTGATGAGATCCATATCGAATTCGCGCTCGAGCCGCTCCTGGACGATCTCCATATGGAGCAGGCCCAGGAAGCCGCAACGGAAACCAAAGCCCAGCGCCTGCGACACTTCCGGCTCAAACTGCAGCGCGGCATCGTTCAGCTTCAGCTTCGTCAGCGATTCCCGCAAGGCGTCGTATTGATTCGACTCGACCGGATACAGACCGGCGAACACCTGCGGCTTGACTTCCTTGAAGCCCGGCAACGCGGCGGGCGCGCGGCGGTTCGCCAGCGTGATCGTATCGCCCACCTTGGCAACCGCCAATTCCTTGATGCCGGCGATGATGAAGCCCACCTGCCCGGCCGACAGGCTTTCGAGCGGTCGCGACTTCGGTGCGAACACGCCAACCGATTCCACCGGATACTGGGCCCCATTGGCCATCAGTTCGATGCGGTCCTTCGCACGCAACGTGCCGTTCATGATTCGTACCAACATCACGACGCCGACATAGTTGTCGAACCAGGAGTCGACCAGCAGCGCCTGCAACGGCGCGCTCGGGTCGCCCTTCGGCGGCGGTACCTTGAGAATCAACGATTCCAGCACGTCCTCGACACCAAGGCCGGTCTTCGCGCTGCAATGCACGGCATCGGTCGCTTCGATGCCGATGACGTCTTCGATCTCGGAGATCGCGTTGTCGGGATCGGCGGCCGGCAGATCGATCTTGTTCAAGACCGGTACCACTTCCACGCCCAGCTCGAGCGCCGTGTAGCAGTTCGCCACCGTCTGGGCTTCCACGCCCTGACTGGCGTCGACGACCAGCAGCGCGCCTTCGCAGGCAGACAGCGAGCGGCTGACTTCATAGGAGAAGTCGACGTGGCCCGGCGTGTCGATCAGGTTCAGGTTGTACACCTTGCCATCACGGGCGCGGTAGCTTAGCGCTGCGGTCTGCGCCTTGATCGTGATGCCGCGTTCGCGCTCGAGGTCCATCGAGTCGAGAACCTGCGCCTCCATCTCGCGGTCGGACAGGCCGCCGCAGAGTTGGATGATGCGGTCCGCGAGCGTCGACTTACCGTGGTCGATGTGCGCGATGATCGAAAAATTGCGGATGTGATCCATTCGGACGGGTCAAAAAGAAAGGCGTTCCGGCGCGGGGCAGGTCGCAAGCGCATTGCAATCAGCGCGCAAGCGCGCTGAAAACGGAATGGCCCGGCGAGCATGCTGTCTATGCGTCAACAGGGTATAACAAACAGGGCATCGCCCGCCGCACGCTACAAACACGTCGCGGGGAGCGACCTGGCGGCCGAGCGAGGTGGACCGCTGAACGGTCCCGGATGCGCTGCCGCATACCACAGCCGGGCGCGCCTGCGCTGGAAGGAATCCCGGCATTCTAGCCCAATTCCCCCCTACCGGCGAGGGCGGCGAGAAACCCGCGGCATAACGCCGACGGATTCAATGCCGCGCGGCGCGTGGGACCACCGGCACGAAGGTCGCCAGATCGCCGCGCTGCACCAGCAAGGCCAGCGGCCGATCGCCGCCTTGGCGCGCCGCCAGCGCATCGAACTGGCGTTGATCGGCGATATCGGTGTCGCCGACGCGCAGCAGGATATCGCCCTTCATGATGCCGGCCGTCAGCGACGGTCCCTCGCTCGCCACCACCTGCACGCCGTTGCGGGAACCGAGCGTCCGCGCCTGCGCTTCGGTGAGATCGGCGACACGCAGGCCCAGCGGATTCGACGTCAGCGCGCGCGACGACGTGTCCGGTCGCGCCGCGGCGGCGCCCATCGGCACACTGGCATTTTCTTGCTGGGCAACCGTCACCGTCAGCGTGCGCGTGCGACCCTTGCGCCAGACGGTCAACGGCGCATCGGTACCCGGCGTGGCCGCGCCGACCAGCCGCGGCAGCTCGCCGTACTGGTCGATGGCCCGGCCGTCATAGTTCAGGATGATGTCGCCAGGCAACAGTCCCCCCTTGCGCGCCGGGCTGTCGGCGACGGTGCCGGTGACCAGCGCCCCTTCGGCACGCGGCAGATTCAATGCCTCGGCAACATCGGCGGTGACCGGTCCGATCATGACGCCGATCCGCCCGCGGGTGACCACGCCGCTCTTCTCGAGCTGATTGGCGACGCGCATCGCCTCGTCGATCGGAATCGAGAAGGAAATGCCCATGAAACCGCCACTGTTACTGTAGATCTGCGAATTGATGCCGATCACATTGCCCTGAAGATCGATCAGCGGGCCGCCGGAATTGCCGGGATTCACCGCCACATCGGTCTGAATGAAGGGCAAGTATTCACCGGTGTAGCGGCTTTTCGCGCTGACGATGCCCGCGGTGACCGTGTTTTCGAGGCCAAAGGGCGAGCCGATCGCGAGCACCCACTCGCCGACGCGGACATCCGACGAATCGCCGATCGTTACCGCGGGCAGGTTCTTCGCATCGATCTTGACCACGGCGACGTCAGTCAGTTTATCGACGCCGATCAAGCGCGCCTTGTACTGGCGCCGGTCCGTCAGCGTGACGTAGATGGCATCGGCGCCCTGGACCACGTGGGCATTGGTCATTACAAAACCATCGGCGGACAGGATGAAGCCCGAGCCGACACCATTGTCGCGCTCGACTTCGGCCGGCGCGTTGTCGGCGCCGCCATTTCCCGACGCGCCGCCCTTGTCGAACATGCCCGGCGGCAAGGGAATACCGAAGAAGCGCTTGAAGAACTCGGACATATCGTCCGATGGGCTCGATGGCGAGCCGTCGCCGCTGCCATCGGCGCCACCGGGTTGACCGCCACGCGCGCCGTCACCGGCCCCGCCGCGACGCGAGCGACTTCCCGCCGGCGCCAACGGCACCCGTTGCGTCGTGCGGATATTCACGACGGCTGGCCCGACCCGGTCGACCAACGACGCGAAATCCGGCAGCAACAACATCGGCGGCGCGCCGGGAATCACATTCGGGACGAGTCGCGCGCCGGCGATACCCGGCACACCGACCGAACCCGGTATGGCCGTCGATGGCACCATGCCGCTGGGCGCCACCTGGACCGACGGCACAGGCTGCAGTCCCGCCTGCGACGCGGCCAACGGCGGCACGACGGTACTGAAAGGCGATAAGGCCGGCGGCGGCGCGACAAAGGGTCTGATGAGAACGGTACCCTGCGGCAAGCCCGAAGCCGCGCCCGGCACGGTTGCACGCGAGCCGACGGCATTACCCGCCCCCAGCGCGCCCGTCGAATCGGCCGCGCGAACCGCGCCCTTGCCGGTCCGTGTCACCGGCGCGACCGATGGCGCCGACGCGGCGGGTCCGGCGACTGACCGCGCAGCGCTCCGGCCGCCCGGCGAGGTCGTGCCTTGGCTTTGCGCTGACCGGGCGGTCTCGGATGCCGTCGCGGAACCGGTGGTCGTGATATCGGTCGTCGCGTGGCCTTGCTGCGTCTCCGGGGCGGCATACGCGCCTGGCGCGACGAGCACGGACAGACCCAGCAAACCGGCGCCTACACAAGGCGCGAGCTTCCGGGACAGCGACGCAAGCAGCGGTCTCGGGTGTCGCCCGAGGTCGTGGGAAAGCGTACAGCTCATCGGCGAATCGTGGACGGCAAGGGAACAGGCAGTGGGTAGGACACCGGCCGGATGATCCGGCCCGCGGCAGAAACGGGAAGCGACCGCAGGGCCCGGGGCGGCGCAGACTGGAAGACCGCGCAAACGTCGCAGCATAGCATCCCGGTCACGCGGCGCCGCCTTTTGTGGCGTCGGAACGGGTGGCGGCGCCGGGCGTGAATTGGATCGCATCGGCAAAGCGACGCAGCGTTTCCGCCGGCACCTCGCCAATCAGCGTGACCCAAAAATCCCCGTGGCGCTCGGCCAGCAGATGCGTGGCGCCCGACTGGCCTTGGCCCTGCTTGCGATCGCTAGTGCCCACCGGCTCGATAAACAAAGACACCGCCGTCACGCCGTCGCTGAAGACGGCCTGATCCACCGGTACAGGCGGCGCGCCGGCCTGGCGCGCCGCCATCGGACGTCGCAATTCCAACATCTTGCGGAAACCGACCACACCCGGGTCGAGCGACCAACCCGCTTTGGCAAGATCGACATCCGCCGACGGCGCACGGACGATTTTCCATCCGACGCCGGCATCGCCCCGTTTCATATCGATAACAGCCGTGTGCAACGATTGCACGGTCGCCTTGTCCGGTCCCGCCTGTCGAATCTGGGAAAAAGCCACCTGCTCCAGCACCTGACCCTGCGCGTCAAGCGTCTGCGCCTTGATCAACAGGCCCGTCGCAGGATCGACGGATAGTCGATAGGTGAAGCGGTAAGCGTCACGCGGCGCCAGCGTCAGGACCACGCAGTCGACGCCGGCGACACGGTCGCTGCCGTCGAGCGCGAGCATGTAGTGCTGGAGGACCAGCGCGCTGTCCGCCGACAGCATGGCCGGAAAATTATCCTGCCCCTTGCGGCGCCGATCGACGATGACCGTCTTGCTCGCGGGCAGGTACGTGTAAAGGTCGTCATCGTGCTCGATGACCCAACGCGCCTCACCGTCGAGACTGTCGATGCGCTGAAACTGGCCCTGACCGTCGGCCATATGCACGATCCGCGAGGAGCGAACCGATGCACCGCGTTGAAAGACAAAGGTGCCCTCATAGGGGCGATGCTCGGCCGCGGCGTTCAATCCCGCCAACAACGCGGCTGCGCGAGCCATCGTCGGCGCCGCGGCTGTGTTCCCTGTGGTGGTCGTCGACGCCGACGCCGGCACCATTGCGGCGCGCGTGGCACCGCTGCTGGGTGCCGGCGTCACGGGCGCTGGCGTCGCATTCGCACCGACGCTCCATAGCGCCGCCACCAATGCCCATGCCAACGGCAGCGCGCCCGCCGAAATCACGCCGCGCGCTGCACGGCGACCCGCACGGCGCATCTGCCCGCCGCCTAGGCTCCGACCGCACCCTCTCATCCGATCAGCGCCCCGCCCCAGCGTAGGCGACATAGCCCAGGCTGCCACGATCGGACGCAAATTCCTGATGCGCGGCGAGATACGGGTCGAGATCCCGGTCACCGCCCAGGTTCACCCTTTGCCAGTTGCCCGTTGATGCCAGCGTCGTCGGCGCCGCAGTGGTACTGGACGAGCCGGCATGCCAACCTGGCGTCAACGCCCAGGCCAGCGTGACGACGGCTGCTGCGGCGGCCGCCGCGGCCGGCATGCGACGTCGCCCGCCGAGCCAGCCCGCCAGCTGACCTGCCGCCCCGCGCTGCCCGGCGCCGCGTTCATGATGCCGGAACGCATCGCCCACGGTGCCGGCAGGCGCGGCGGCGGCGGCACCGGCACGCCGATCGTCCCAGGGAGTTTCGGCGCGCTGCGGTGCCACGATCGTCGGCTCCTCCGCCAATCGCGCGGAGAACCGTGCGGCGAAATCCCAGCCGCCGCGATGCGCATGGGCAAGGTCGTCGGAGCGCAGCGCATCGCCGATCAGGTGATATACCGACCAATCTTGCTTTTGCGTCGTCGTCCAGGACGCAAAAGCCGGACCGCCCGTGCTCCCGGTCGTCAACGGCGCCTCGCCGTCAATGGCGGCCGACAGGCGTTCGGCAAAACGCTGGGCCAGCGAGTCGCGCTCGCCACCCGCCCAATTCGCGCCATCCGACGGTAGTGCGACGGACTGACCCGTGGCACCGCTGTCGCCTTGTCCGATCTGGCCGTCCTTGCTCATTCCTGTCGCTCTCATCGCATCCTGCTTCATCGACACTCCTTGTGGCCCGCCCCGTACCCGGCGCGGCAACGCCCGATTTCAGTCATTGCCGCGCCGCGTCGGGACGAACGCCCGGACTGCACCGGGACGATCACGCCGTTGCATTGTGCACCAGCGCCACCGTCCCGAAGCTCCCTTATTCTACCAACGCTTCCCGCTTTGCCGCTCCAGCATCGGCCGCAGCTTCGTCGCGATCGCCTCGCGGGCACGAAAGATCCGCGACCGTACCGTGCCAATCGGACATTGCATCAGCTCGGCGATCTCTTCGTAACTCAGACCGTCGATTTCGCGCAGCGCGATCGCATTACGCAATTCCTCCGGCAATCCCGCCATCACGGCATTCACCGTTTCAGCGATCTGCTTGCTCATCAACACCGATTCCGGCGTGTTGATATCCCTTAGAAGGCTCGCATCGTCAAAAGTTTCCGCATCTTCACTATCTGTGTCGGTCGCGGTAGGCGCACGACGTCCTTGACTCGCCAAATAGTTCTTCGCCGTGTTGACGGCAATCCGGTAAAGCCAGGTATAGAACGCCGATTCGCCTCGAAATTGGGGAATCGCGCGGTACGCCTTGATGAAAGCCTCCTGCGCGACATCCTCGACCTCCGACGGATCGCGCACGAGACGCGAGATCAGACGCACGATCTTGCGCTGGTACTTGCCGACGAGCAGCTCGAAAGCCACTTTGTCGCCGCGTTGCACGCGTTCTACCAGTTCCTGATCGATATCTTTTTCACTCACCGTGCGTCCACGTCCTTTGCGTCCGCCCGGTTCGCCCAGGCGTCTCTGGAAAATTGTAGCCGTTTCACTGCATCCCCTTCATCCCTTTCGATGCCACCCGAGCCGGCCTTCACCAGGGCGACAGAAATCCGGCGCCGCGCCGCATCGCCTGGCACCGCGCGCACAGCGCATGAAAGCGTTCCGGCGTCATGGTATCGGCAGGCAGGCATAGGCAAAATCGCGCCGGCGCCCCGCCTTCCTCGGTCCGAGAGCGCCGTCCGCCCGGTGCGGCATGCGCGGCCGACTGGCCGCCCGGATAGCGCGGGCAGACGGTCAACCAGAGACAGAGACCGCCCCACTGCACCATCTCAACAATACACACTTCGTCGACGCCGTCGGCTGCCGGCCCCGCCTTCGACGCCTCAGGCACCGACAAACCTTCCTTATGCGCCCCATGACGCCGGCAGCCAGCCAGCAGGCGCAGCCGGGCATTTTGCCATCGCCATAACGGCGCCGCGCGCCAGTACAAGCGCGCGTCGGCATGGCCGAGGAGGACCAGCCGTGTGTAATGTCGACGCTGACGATGCGGGGCAAGCGCAAGAAGGCAGGCGACCAGCGCCAGAAACATCAGCCCTGCCAGCCAACCGCCGACACTACCGCCGCGCAGCACACCGATCTGGGCCCACGCGGCGGTGCCGAGTGCGATTACGCTTCCCCGGCCCCAGCGCATGCAGCGCGAACCTGCGATATCGACCCGCATCCCTGCTGCTCCCTTCCGTCCGCCCAATGCAAACACCGGCGCCCGCTTACGCGGAACGCCGGTGTCAGACAGCTCGGGAGCGATCGCGTTCCCTGTCGGGACGCGATATGGCCGTTCGTCAGATCTTCGCGAAGACGAGCGTGCCGTTGGTACCGCCGAAGCCGAACGAATTCGACATCGCATAGTCGATCTTCATCGGCCGTGCCACATTCGCGCAGTAGTCGAGGTCACAGCCCCCTTCGATATCCTGATTGAAGATATTGATGGTGGGTGGCGACATCTGGTGATGAATCGCCAAGACCGAGTACACCGCTTCAATACCGCCCGCGGCGCCCAGCAAGTGACCGGTCATCGACTTCGTCGAGTTCACGACAACTTTCTGTGCGTGGTCGCCGAGTGCCCGCTTGATCGCGATCGTCTCGGCCACATCGCCCAGCCCGGTGGACGTGCCATGGGCGTTGATGTAGTCGATCTTGCTCGGATCGATCTTGGCATCGCGCATAGCCAACACCATCGCGCGGCGGGCGCCGTCACCATCTTCCGGCGGTGCCGTCATATGATGCGCGTCGCTGCTGCGACCATAGCCGATAACTTCGCAATAGATCTTCGCGCCACGGGCCTTCGCATGCTCATACTCTTCGAGCATCAGCACGCCGGCACCTTCACCGAGCACGAAACCATCGCGCTCCGTGTCCCACGGCCGGCTGGCCGTCGCCGGATCGTCGTTGCGCTGCGACAAGGCACGCGCCGCGGCGAATCCGCCGATACCGAGCGGCGAGACCGTGGCTTCGGTGCCGCCGGCCAGCATCGCATCCACTTCACCGTAGACGATCGCGCGGAACGCGTCGCCGATGGAATGCGTGCCGGTCGTGCAGGCAGTGACGATGGCGAGGTTCGGACCCTTCAGGCCGAACTTGATCGACAGATGGCCGGCGACCATATTGATGATCGAGCCCGGCACGAAGAACGGCGAGATACGTCCCGGGCCTTTTTCGGCCAGGATCATCTGCGTTTCTTCGATCCGCGGCAGACCGCCAATACCGGAACCGACGATGACACCGATGCGCTCGGCATTGGCCTCGGTGACCACTAGGCCGCTGTCTTGCATCGCCTGCATCCCTGCGGCAATGCCGTAGTGGATGAAGGTGTCCATCATCTTCAATTCCTTCGCCGGAATGTACTGCTCGGCGTCGAAATCCTTCACCTCACCAGCAAAACGGGTCTTGTACTTCTTGTTCCCGTTTGCGTCGACCGCTTCCGCGTCGAATTTGGTGATGTTGGCAATGCCGGTCTTGCCGGCGACCAGATTGGCCCATCCATCGACAACGGTATTGCCGACTGGGGAAATGTGCCCAAGGCCCGTAACAACGACACGGCGACTCACATTGACCTCTTGAGTTTCATAACACGCAATAAAAAACAAAAGCCACGACAGCAACAGGACACGCCCTGTCACTCTCGTGGCCCTGTTTGATCGGCCCGGAACGATCGGCTGCACGGCACTGCAGTCTCATCTCAACCGAGACCCGTGCCGACACGACGTTCCGTTGCCTAACATCCCTCTGGCGGCTCGCCCCGGGATGCAACACGCGGATCGATGATCGATGCGTGTGCGGTCCCGGCATATCCGGAATGCCAGTGTGCCCGAAATCAGGCCTTCACGTTCGCGCGAGCGTAATCGATCGCTTGTTGCACGGTCGTGATCTTCTCGGCAGCTTCGTCCGGAATTTCCATTCCGAATTCGTCTTCCAGTGCCATCACCAGTTCCACCGTGTCCAGCGAGTCAGCGCCCAGGTCGTTGACGAACGAAGCCTCATTCTTGACTTCCGACTCACCAACGCCGAGTTGCTCGACGACGATCTTTTTGACGCGCTGTTCGATGTTGTCCATTCAGGCCTCCAGGAGGAAATATAAGTTCAAATTGCGAGTGCGCGCATTTTAGCAGGTTTGTAACCGCTGAAAGCATCGCCTCCGCGTGATGGGCGACTGGAAAACGCCACCGCGGCGAACCGCGGACAAAAGACGCTTGCCAATCGGGCTCCCTACCCCATAAACATACCGCCGTTGACGTGCAACGTCGTACCGGTGATATATGCCGCCTGCGGCGATGCCAGAAACGCGACCGCGTGGGCGATGTCGTCGGTACTGCCCAGGCGGCCCAACGGAATCTGCGCCTTCAGCGCCGTCTGCTGCGCCTCGCCGAGTTCCGCTGTCATGTCTGTTGCGATAAATCCAGGTGCTACACAATTCACGGTGATGCCGCGGCTACCCACTTCGCGAGCCAACGAGCGCGTCAGGCCGGCCACGCCGGCCTTCGCTGCCGCGTAGTTGACCTGTCCGGCATTGCCGGCGGCACCCACGACCGATGTGATATTGATGATGCGGCCCGTGCGCGCCTTCATCATCGGGCGAATCACGGCACGGGACAGGCGGAACACCGCCTTCATATTCGTGTCGATCACGTCGTCCCAGTCTTCGTCCTTCATCCGCATGATCAGCTGATCGCGCGTGATGCCGGCGTTGTTCACCAGCACATCCAGACGACCGTCCTGCTTGACGATCGTATCGATCAAGGCATCCGCTGCCGGTGCGTCGTTGACATTCAGCACCACACCGCGCCCTTTCAGGCCCGCTTCGGTCAACGCCGCGGTGATGCCATCGGCACCCGCCTGCGAGGTGGCCGTACCGATCACCGTCGCGCCAGCTTTTGCCAGCCCGAGCGCCACGGCCCGGCCGATGCCGCGCGAAGCGCCGGTCACCAATGCGATCTGATTGTCGAGCATCTTTTCCATGAAAATTCGCGTGCACCCTTTTGTGATTCGTTTGCTGCCATTCCGCCGGCCCACCGCGCGCTCGGCCCGGGATGCCCGCGACCTACGCGCCTGCTGCCGCCGCGTCGCGCATCGCCGCCGCGTTGGCTCAGGCCTGGCCCGAGATCGCCGCCAATGCGTCGCTGAGCGAGGCAGGGTCGCTGATCCCCGCACCCGCCCGCTCCGGGTCGATGCGCTTGGTCAGGCCGCTCAACACCTTGCCCGGGCCACACTCGATGATCGTGCGGACATCCATCCGCGCGATCGCCTGGACGCACTGCACCCATTGCACCGGTCCCGATGCCTGGCGCACCAGCGCCTCACGGATGCCGTCCGGGTCGCTGACCACGGCGACGTCGATGTTGTTGACCACAGGAATGGCCGGCGTGCGGATCGTAACGTCAGATAGCCGCTCGCGCAAGCGATCCGATGCGGGTTTCAGCAACGACGAGTGAAATGGCGCCGAAACCGGCAGCGGCAACGCGCGTTTCGCGCCCCGCGCCTTGGCGATTTCGCACGCTTTTTCCACGCCGGCCTTGGAGCCGGCGATCACGACCTGGGACGGCGCGTTGAAATTCACCGCTTCGACCACTTCGCCGGCACCGGCCGCCTGCGCTGCTTCGTCGCAGACTGCCCGCACCGTGTCGTCGTCGAGACCGAGGATCGCCGCCATGCCGCCCACGCCCACCGGCACCGCCGACTGCATCGCATCGGCGCGGAAACGCACCAATTGCACCGCATCGGCAAAGCTCAAGGCACCCGCGGCCACCAGGGCCGTGTACTCGCCCAGGCTATGGCCCGCGACGACGCTCGGCGCCGGGCCGCCGGCGGTCTGCCATACGCGATAGATCGCGTAGGCGGCGCTTAGCATCACCGGCTGCGTGTTCGTCGTCAGGTTCAGCGCATCGGCCGGACCGGCGGCGATCATCGCCGCCACATCGAAGCCAAGGGCATCGGACGCTTCCTGCAGCGTCTCGCGCACCACCGCGTTATCGGCGAAGGCGTCGAGCATGCCGACGGATTGCGATCCTTGACCGGGAAAAACAAAGGCGAAAGTCATATGCGTCTTTAATTGGGTTGCGCCGCGCGTTACGCAGCATGCCACACCGCCCGTCCAGAATGCCGACACCGGGCATCCCGCGCACAGGGGGCGACAAACAATCGAATAAAAGCGTCGAACAACAGCGATCGAATCAGGCCGGATCGCCATCGATCCGAGCCATTGTAGACATTACATGTGGAGCAGCGAGGCGCCCCAGGTAAACCCGCCGCCGACGCCTTCCACCATCACCAGCTGACCCGGCTTGATGCGGCCATCGCGAACCGCCACATCGAGCGCCAACGGGATGGAGGCCGCCGACGTGTTGCCGTGTTCGTCCACCGTCACGACCATCTTGTCGAGCGGCAGGCGCAGCTTGCGGCACGTGCCTTCCATGATGCGGATATTGGCCTGATGCGGGATCAGCCAATCGATGTCGTCGGCCGTCTTTCCGGCCTTTTCGAGCACCTCGACCGCCACCTTGCCAAGCACGTTGACCGCCAATTTGAACACGGCCTGGCCATCCATGTGCAGGAAGGCATTGCCAGCCACCACGCCGCCGCTGACATGACCCGGCACGCACAGGATGTCGGACTGGCTGCCGTCCGCATGCAAGGCATTGGCCAGCACGCCCGGCGTTTCCGAAGCGGACAGCATCACGGCGCCGGCGCCATCGCCAAACAGCACGCAGGTGGTACGGTCGTTGAAATCGAGAATGCGCGAGAACGTTTCGGCGCCGATCACCAGCACATTGTCGTACATGCCACTGCGGATATACGCATCGGCAGTCGACAAGGCATAGACGAAGCCGGAACAGACCGCCTGCACGTCGAATGCCGCGCTGCCGTTCGCGATACCGAGTTTCTGTTGCACCAGGCAAGCCGTACTCGGGAACACGAAATCCGGCGTCGACGTCGCGACGATGATGAGGTCGATCTGCTCCTTGCCGAGGCCGGAGGCGGCAATCGCCTGCTTGGCTGCCTCGACCGCCAGATCGCTGGTGCGCTCATCCGGCGCGGCGAAATAACGGGCTCGGATACCGGTACGCGCGACGATCCACTCGTCGCTGGTTTCGATATCGCGCGCGGCCAGTTGTTCCGTCAGCGCCTGATTCGATACACGGTTGGCGGGCAGGTAACTGCCGGTGCCGACGATGCGGGCGTAACGGGGAGACGAACGAAGGGAGTCGCTGGTTGAAGCCATCATGCCTTTGCGGAAAGCGTTTCGCCGGGAACGGCAAGCGGGACCGTCACGGCAGCCGGCGTCTCCGAGACCGCCGTTGCCGCCGAAATCGGCGTTACTCTGGCCTGCAGGCCGAGCGGATCGACATTTTCCTCGAGCGCCTTTTCGAGCCGTGACTGCACCCCGTTCTTTACCGCATCATACCCGCGTTTCAGCGCCCAGCCGAAAGCGTAGGCATCGGCCGAGCCATGGCTCTTGATGACGATGCCGCGCAGGCCGAGCAAGGCGGCGCCGCTGTATCGGCGGTGATCCACGCGTTTGCGTACTTGCGAGAGCACTGGCCAGGCCAGCACCGCTAGTAACTTGGTGAAGATCGAGCGGCTGAACTCTTCCTTGATGATGCGCGAGAGCATCTGCGCCAGGCCTTCGGACGTCTTCAACGCGACGTTGCCGACAAAGCCGTCGCAGACGACGATATCGGTCGTGCCCTTGAAGATGTCGTTACCCTCGACGTTGCCGTAGAAGTTCAAAGTGCTCGCGCGCAGCAATTCGCCGGCGCGCTTGATCACGTCGTTGCCCTTGATCACTTCCTCGCCGATATTGAGCAAGCCGACCGTAGGCCGATCCTTGTTCTCCGTCGCGGAAACGAGCGCGTGACCCATCTCGGCGAACTGCAGCAGATGCTGCGGTTCGCAATCGACGTTCGCGCCCAGATCGAGCACCGTCGTGAAGCCCTTCTCGTTCGGCATCAGCGTCGCCAGCGCCGGACGTTCGATGCCGGCAAGCGTTTTTAGGACATAGCGCGAGACGGCCATCAGCGCGCCGGTATTGCCCGCCGACACGCAAGCCTGCGCCTGCCCTTCCTTGACGAGGTTCAGGGCGACACGCATCGAAGAGTCTTTCTTGCGCCGCAGCGCGACTTCGACCGGATCGTCGGAACTGACGACTTCGGTGGCATTCACCACCCGCAGGCGCGGCGCGCCGACAGCCTTGCATTTCGCCAGTTGTGCCTGGACCGCTGCTTCCTGGCCAACCAGGATCAGCTCGACATCGTCGTGGTCACGGGCGAATTCGACCGCGGCCGGCACGGTCACGGACGGGCCGAAGTCGCCGCCCATGCAATCAATGGTGATTTTTACGGTCATGCGTGCACCGCGCCCGGGGAAAGGCGCGAGGAATTACCGGAGCACGCCAGGCGCCACGCAGCATCTTTCGATGCAAGCACAGCGCCCGCGAGCAGACGGCGACAGGTCAGCAAGCTGACGGGTCGCACAGGCCGCAAGCGGGAGGCGTCACGAAAAATCGGGAAAGCCTGCCAACCACAATACGCGATCCCGAGTGCCGGCGCATCGACGCGCAGGCACCCCTTCGAGTGGAATGGCCATCGGGACAGCATCATCGCTTTGGACAATGTGTTCGTATTACGCCAAACATCGGGAACACGCAAGACGCTCGCCCGCGCCCACCTGACGGCAGACATCGAATGACAAGCGTCGGCGATTGACAGCCAGGCAACGGATAACCGCGGTACAACCGCCCTATCCGGCCTGAAACCGGACAGCGGCAGACGAACATCGGTTCGTGCCTTCAAGACAATCAGTCGTTCTTGGTCTTAACGACTTTTTTGCCACGGTAGAAACCGTTCGGGCTGATGTGGTGACGACGGTGCGTTTCACCCGACGTAGCATCGACAGCCAGCGGTGCGGCTTCGATGAAATCGTGCGAACGGTGCATGCCGCGCTTCGACGGCGACTTCTTGTTTTGCTGGACTGCCATGAAATGCTCCTAAATAGGGTGCGAATTCTAACACAACTCGATGCACCGCTGACGAACCGCCAGTCGGCCAGGCCGCGTCGGGATAACCGATGCTGCATCGATGCAACATCGGGACGACGCGGTCGCCATTGCGGCCGCCTCGTATTCTGCTGTGATCGCTCGCCCGGATCAGGGAAAACGCGGTGCATTCGACCGCCGATCCTTCCCTCAACCGCTATGCGAGCGCTCGTCTTAGTTCTTGCCGCTTGGATCAGACGTATCGGATCCCTGATCCGACTGGCCGCGATCGACACTTTCAGACTTGTCGCCGGCCGCCGCCTTCCATCCCGCCAATGCCGATGCGAAAGGTTTGCGCGTCGGCCCACTGGCCGAGGCACCCCCTTTTATCGCACCGGGCTTGCCTCGGGCCTTCCCGGCCTGCGGCACTGCCGACGCATCCGCATCGTCCGCCACGTCGGGCGATGCGGCGGAGATGTCGACGCGCTCGCCCGGCAGCGGCGTCGGATCGTCACCGGCGGCGTCCGCCAACCGCGCATCGATATCTTCGACGCGATCAACCCCCAAGGCACCGTCGGCGCCGCTGACGACGCTCGCATGCACGGCCGGGCAGACACGATGTTTCGGCACCATCGGCAGGGACAGCACGATTTCCTCGTCGATCAGGTCGAGCAGATCGAAATCCGCCGAGCCGACTATGACATCGTCCTCCGCGTCGTCGCCCGCCAGGGAGTCGGCCTGCCGCTCGTCCCGCGCCACGCGATAGCCGGCTTCCACCGATACGGGCCAGGAAAACGGCTGCATGCAACGCTGGCATTCGAGCCAGACGGCGCCCTCGATGGTCACCGTCAGATGCGGCTCGGTCGCCTGGAAGGCGCCCACCGTTTTCTCGGCGCTGTCGCCCTCGCCCCGTGCCGGGCGGGCCGCCGCGCTCGATGCGGGCAGGAAGCCGCTGCGTCGGCGCAGGACCTTGCGCATCTCCCCTTCGGCATGCCAGCGTAGCGGCGAATCGGCCGCTTCGGCCGGCGCGTCGGCGGGCATCAAATCCGCCACGCGCGGCAATGCCGACAGTGGCACCACGCCCCGCGTTTCTCGGGCAGCGCGGATAAAGGCTTCGAGGTCGAAGGCGCGCAATGCCTCGGCGCGGGATCGTCCCGTACCGTGGGCCGCCGTCGACGCGACATCGCCGCCATCACGCTCGGCGTGATCAGGCCGGTCGGCGCCCTGCCCGGACATCGGCGAATCCGCTTCGCTTCCCGGCATTCCCGCCTTGTTTCCCGTGCCGTTCCCACCCATTACAGTCTCCGCGCCAACCCTGCCCGGCGAAAAACAGAAAATAGTAAGATGCGAGTTGTTTCCCGTCAAGTAGTTATCGCAGGTTTTGCCCTATGTCCGATCTGCTATCCGCCCCCCGTCCCGGCCTCGTCGCAGGCGCCCCGGAAGCGTCCGCCGCTGCGCGTACGCCCGATAAGGCGCCGGCCCTCGTGCTAGCCAGCGGCTCGCGCTATCGCGCCGAATTGCTGTCGCGGCTACGGCTGCCGTTTGTGTGCGACACGCCGGATCTCGATGAAACACCGCGCGCGGACGAGTCTCCGCCCGACACCGCGATGCGGCTCGCCATCGCGAAAGCGCGTGCCGTCGCGGGGCGCCATGTCGGCGCACTGGTCATCGGCTCCGATCAGGTCGCCGTCTGCGAGGGCGTCCAATTGGGCAAGCCGGGCGACCATGCGCGGGCGCTGGCCCAGCTGCAGCAAATGCGGGGGCGACGGATCGTTTTCCATACCGCCGTGTGTCTGCTCGACGGACGCAGCGCCGCGGCGGACCGTGCGCCCTGCCAGACCGCCGATGTGCTGACGACGGTGACGATGCGCGATGTCGACGATGCGACTCTCGACGCCTACCTCCGTGCAGAGCGGCCCTACGACGTGGCGGGCAGCGCCAAGGCTGAGGGCCTCGGTATCGCCCTGCTCGACCACGTTCAGAGCGACGACCCCACCGCCTTGATCGGTTTGCCGTTGGTGACCGTCAGCGGCTGGCTGCTGCAGGCCGGCATCCCGTTGTTCGAACTGGCCGCTTGCGGCTAAGATGCGGGCCACAGCCTCCGCGCCTCACCCGTATCAAAAAAACGAGAGATTTTCATGAGCCAAGCGGGCACCTTGTATCTGATTCCGAATACCCTTGGCGAAGGCGACGACGCCGCGCTGCGCCAGGTATTGCCCGACCCGGTGCGGGCCGTCGCGCAGCGTCTGCGCTATATCGTCGGGGAAAATGCGAAAGCCACGCGCGCCTTTCTGAAGCGCGTGGGCACCGAGATCCCGATTCAGGACATCCAGATCAGCGAGCTGAATATCCGCACGCAATCCTCGCCCTCGGATGCCGTCCTCGATGCCATGCTGGCGCCGTTACTGCAAGGCCACGATGGCGGCCTGGTGTCGGACGCCGGCTGTCCGGCCGTCGCCGATCCCGGCGCCCTGCTGGTACGGCGTGCGCACGCGCTCGGGATTCGCGTCGCGCCGCTGGTCGGGCCGAGCTCGATTTTGCTCGCACTGATGGCATCGGGGCTGGACGGCCAGCGCTTTGCGTTTCACGGCTATCTGCCGACCGACGCGGCGGAACGGACGCAACGGCTGCGCGAGCTGGAAAAGCAATCACGGGCGCAGCGTCAAACGCAGCTTTTCATCGAGACGCCGTATCGCAATGCGGCCATGCTCGACGCGCTGTTGGCAGCCTGCGCGCCGCAAACGCACCTCTGCTTCGCTGCCGACCTGACGCTGCCGACGGAACAGATCGTGACGCTAACGCTGGCCCAATGGCGCGCCCTCGCGGCCGCACAGCGCCCGGATATGGGGAAGCGACCCGCCATCTTCCTGATGCTGGCGCACTAATAGAAAAGGCGCCGAGGCAGTGCGTGCCATCGGCGCCCTGACTGTCCGTGCCGCCGACGGCGGCGCGGCTGACCGGCTTAGCGCAGCGTATTCGCGCTGTCGATCACCTCGCCGACGGCCGCCGCACCCAGCGAGGCCCCCAACGACGTACCGAGACGACGCGCAACCCGATCGGCCAGGCTGTCCTTGACGGTGAAGTCACGGGTGCGCTCGACCTTGATCACATCGCGCGCCACGCTGCCGGTGTCGCCGAGCGCGTCGGCCAAGCCCATCTGAATACTCTGCTCGCCGTCCCAGAAGGCACCGGAGAACATATCCGGCGTTTCATGCAAGCGGCTGCCGCGGCCCTGTTTGACGGCGGTGATGAACTGCTGATGAATGCCATCGAGCATCACTTGCAGCCGTTGCTTCTGGTCGTCAGTCTGCGGCGAGAACGGATCGCCGATCGCCTTGTTGACGCCAGCCGTCTGCACTCGCCGCTCCACGCCCAGCTTGTCGAGCAGGCCAGGGAAGCCGAAGCCCTCCATGATCACGCCGATCGACCCGACGATACTGGCCTGATCGACGTAGATCTTGTCCGCCGCGACGGCGACATAGTAAGCGCCCGATGCGCCGACGTCGCCGATCACCGCATAGACCGGAATCTTCGGGTACTGCTTGCGCAAGCGGGTCAGGTTGCGATTGATGATGCCCGCTTCCACCGGACTGCCGCCCGGGCTGTTGATCTTCAATACGATGCCGGCCGTGCCCGGATTCTTGAAGGCCGCTTCCAGCGAGGCGTCGATATTGTCGGAACTGGCCTGCGTGTTGGCCGCGATGACGCCAGTCAAGGTGACGACGGCCGTGAACTTGCTGCTGGCGTCGACCACCGGCTTGCGGTCTTCACGCATCCAAAAAACGCCGACGAGGATCGCCACGACGATCGCCAACCAGATCAGCCGGAAGAAAATGCGCCAGCGTCGTGCGGCACGCTGCTCGCGAATCGCGGCCAGCGCCGCATTCGCCAGTGCCTCGCTGGCCCAGCCGTCGCCGCGGGGGCCGAAAGGCCCTTGCGGCCCCGGGGGAACGCCGTTGCCCGGCGGTCCGTACGGGCCATCACCGCCGCCATTGCCGCCATTGCCGCCATTGCCGCCATTGCCGCCATTGCTGCCATCGCTGGCGCCGCTCGCGCCACCGCTGCCGGCGCCGTATCCGGCGTTCGTCACCGGGCCCGGGGCCGCAGAGGAAGACATCGACGGCGCTTCGGCGCCGCTACCTGCCGCGCGCCACACCGGTTCCCGCTCGACCGTGGTCCGGCCGTTGTCATCCACATTCATCTTCTCTGGCGCCCCTTGTCAGATCCGGTACGGATCGCTTACAGCCTGTTTTACCGCGTGTCGGCTCGCCATCAACCGTTGGAAGTCAGCCATGCGTGCAACTCGGCCACCGAATTGGCGCAAAAACGCGGCGCCAGCGCCAGTAAAGGCTCCGGACGATGCGCGCCGTAGGTCACGCCGATGCCGGCGACGCCGGCATTGATCGCCATCTGCAGATCGTGCGTCGTATCGCCAATCATCACCGTCCGGTCGGCATCCTGTCCGAGCTCGCGCATCAATTCCTGCAACATCGCCGGATGCGGCTTGGAAAACGTTTCGTCGGCGCAGCGCGTGGCATCGAACAGCGTCGCCAGCCGCGTCTGCGCCAGCGCCCGCGTCAGGCCCACGCGGCTCTTGCCGGTCGCGACCGCCAGGAAATAGCCGGCCTCGCGCAGCGATTCCAGCATATCGCGCGCGCCGTCGAACAACGCAAGATGCGGCTCGCCCGAGACAAAGTGATATTTGTAGCGCTCGACGAGCTTGGGATAGTCGACGGGGTCCAACGTGGGCGCGACTGTTTCCAACGCATCGCGCAATCCCAGGCCGATCACATAGCGCGCGGCATCGCCGCCCGGAACCGGCAGCCGCAGGTCCCGGCAGGCGGATTGCAGGCAATGGGCAATATGGGCGGTCGAATCGCTGAGCGTTCCGTCCCAGTCGAACACAATCAGGTCGTATCGGTCTCTGGCCATCGGCTTCGTAATAAGGTTCAGTCTGCAGCCCGCAATTGGACCAGAAATCGTTGGCACTCGGCAGGGAGCGCGGCTTCGAATTGCAGCGGCTCTCCGGTTGCCGGGTGGGTTATGCGCAATTTTGCCGCATGCAAAAACATGCGCTTCAGGCCCGGATCGGCATTTGCCCGACCCAGCGCCTTGTTCAAGGCGAAGTCCCCGTATTTGTCGTCACCGGCGATGGGCGCGTCCAAATGCGCCAGATGCACGCGGATCTGGTGCGTACGGCCCGTCTTCAACTGCGCCTCCACCAACGCGAAGCCGTCGGGCGCACCCGCCACCGGCCGTCCCGCGCCCTGGCCATCGGCGGTCCGGAACCGTTCGATCAGCGTGAACACGGTGTGCGCGGCCTGCCCCTCGGGATTGACCGTCACGCGGCGCTCCCCTTCGGCGTTCACGTATTTGTGCAGCGCGGCCTTGACGACCCGCTTGGCGTCCCGCCACCCGCCCTCCGGCGCACGGACACAGGCCAGATAACGCTTGTCGGTCTGGTTCTCGCGCAATTGCGCATGCAGATGCGTCAACGCCGCGCGCTTCTTTGCCAGCATCAGGATGCCCGACGTCTCGCGGTCGAGCCGGTGCACCAACTCGAGGAAACGCGCATCGGGACGCGCCGCGCGCAGCTGCTCGATGACGCCGTGACTGACGCCGCTGCCGCCGTGCACCGCCACCCCCGCCGGTTTATCGATGACCAGCAGGTGCGGATCTTCGAACAGGATCGGAAAGTCGGCGGCCGGCACATACGCACTGCGCGCCGGTGCCGCACCGTCCTCTTCGGTCCCATTCGTGGCCGTGCGTATCGGCGGCACGCGGACGGTGTCGCCGCTGACCAGCCGATATGTTGCGTCGATGCGCCCCTTGTTTACCCTGACTTCGCCCGATCGCAAGATGCGGTAGACATGACTCTTCGGCACGCCTTTACAGACGCGCAGCAAGAAGTTGTCGATGCGTTGCCCCGCATCTTCGTCGTCGATTTCGATCATCGCGGCACGATCCGCGAATGCCTGTTGCCGGGACATTTTGCCTAACTCTTTCATTCTGCCTATAATTTGCCCAGCAAGTCGCGTCTGCAGAGACCTGACGGTGCAGACGCTTCGTGAGTCCGGTAGTACGGTCTCACGGCCCCGAGGTCTTTCCCGACCCAGACGGCGTCTGTCCGGCATGCATCCAGGACCGGACTTGCCCTGGTGCGACCAATCGGTATTTTACCGCACCACGGGGGTTGCCCACCCGACAATACCGGGCAATACGTAGCACGCACGTCGCAAGAGACCGGCAAGGACTCCGCCCACAGGCGGGTTCGGTCATCGTCTCGCGCCGATGGGCATCGAGTTGTGGCATTAAAGAATTTTTCCGACCAGCGTGACGTCCCGCCTCGACTTCGGCGTTTCGACGACGGCACGCTGGCCGGTTGTGAAGTAGTTGGGACCGGTGGCCGACGCGCCTTGTATGAGCGCCTCGCCGCCGGCGAACAAGATGCAATGAAAGGTGTTGCCGTTGTACACGATGTTCACGACGGCGCACGGATGCAGCAGCGGAGACCGGCCTACCAGGCCGATCGGGTAAAGGTGCCGGCCTCGGAACAAGGGGACCGCCACTATGCAGTAGAAGGGGAAGCGCTCCCGGACAGGCCGCCATGCGGCGCTCCCTGTCGCGACGGCGCCCCTGCTCTCTGCTTGCCCCCTCCGCCCTTGCGGCGTCGGAACGCCCGCCCCTGTACGCGGTGGCCGCCGGCGACGCCTGCCTGGATCTGGGCAGTGCATCCGTGTACCGCATGGCGCGACGTGGTGAGCCACCCAGCGCCGGCGTGCAATCGTGTGGCACCTCCTGGCGTCGCGAGCTTCGTGGCGTCTTGAGTGTGTCGGCAGGCCTTTCGGCGCGCCGCCGGACGCGTTTCGTCCGGCGCGTCCCGCGCATCTTGACCGTGTACAGCCGCATCGGCAGCGCGGCGCCCCTGCGGCGCACGTTGTCAGCGCGTGCCGCGCTTTCGCGAGAAACCGCGGTGCAGCGGCCCACGACACCGGTACGGTTCCCGCTTCACGTGCGCTTCGGCCGTGGCAGGCCCTGCGTGCACCCGCCCTCCGGCGGCCTGCATGCGGCCTGTCCGGGGCACCGTCCCCGGCGCCGACGCCGTTCTCCGCCATCGCTTCGACTCCCGCGTGTTTTGCATTTTTAAAAAGCGCGGCGCACGCGGCTATCCGTCATTCGGACATCAGCCCGCAAAGCCGCACTGGAGTCGTTTATGAAACGCATGTTGTTCAACGCGACGCAGCAAGAAGAACTGCGCGTCGCGATCGTCGACGGCCAGAAGCTGATCGACATCGACATCGAGACCGCAGGTCGCGAACAGCGTAAGGGCAATATCTACAAGGGCGTCATCACCCGGATCGAGCCGTCGCTGGAAGCCTGCTTCGTCAATTACGGCGAAGATCGCCACGGCTTCCTGCCGTTCAAGGAAGTCGCCCGTCAGTACTTCCGCGAAGGCGTGGATATGCGCACCGCGCGTATCCAGGACGCATTGCGCGAAGGCCAGGAACTGATCGTTCAGGTCGAAAAGGAAGAGCGTGGCAATAAGGGCGCCGCGCTGACCACGTTCATTTCGCTGGCCGGGCGCTATCTGGTCCTGATGCCGAACAACCCGCGCGGCGGCGGCGTATCGCGCCGTATCGAGGGAGACGACCGTCAGGAACTGCGCGAGACGATGGCGCAACTGGTCTGCCCGGAAGGCATGAGCATGATCGCCCGCACGGCCGGTATCGGCCGCAGCGCGGAAGAATTGCAGTGGGACTTGAACTACCTGCTGCAACTCTGGCGCGCCGTCGAGGGCGCGGCCGAGAGCATGAAGGCGCCGCTGCTGATTTATCTCGAATCGAGCCTGGTGATCCGCGCGATCCGCGATTACTTCCAGCCGGATATCGGCGAAATCCTGATCGACACGCAGGAAATCGAGGAACAGGCCCGTGCCTTCATGAGCGTGGTCATGCCGGGCAGCATGGGCAAGGTCAAGCGTTATCACGACGACGTGCCGCTGTTCTCGCGCTTCCAGATCGAGCACCAGATCGAAACCGCGTATTCGCGTACCGTCCAGTTGCCGTCCGGCGGCGCGATCGTCATCGATCACACGGAAGCGTTGGTATCGATCGACGTCAACTCGGCGCGCGCGACCAAAGGCGCGGACATCGAGGAAACGGCGACCCGCACCAATCTGGAAGCCGCCGACGAAGTCGCGCGCCAGTTGCGGCTGCGCGACCTCGGCGGCCTGATCGTCATCGACTTCATCGATATGGAGTCGTCGAAGAGCCAGCGCGAAGTCGAGCAACGCCTGAAGGACGCGCTGCGCCATGACCGCGCCCGCGTGCAGATGGGCAAGATCTCGCGCTTCGGCCTGATGGAGCTGTCGCGCCAGCGCCTACGCCCCGCCCTGTCCGAAGGCAGCCACGTGACCTGCCCGCGTTGCAACGGCACCGGCCACATCCGCGATACCGAATCGTCGGCGCTGCAAGTGCTGCGCATCATTCAAGAAGAGGCGATGAAGGAAAACACCGCCGCGATCCACACCGAGGTACCGGTGGACGTGGCGGCTTTCCTGCTGAACGAGAAGCGCTCGGAGATCCATAAGATCGAAACGCGTTTCAAGGTCGCCGTCCTGATGATTCCGAACAAGCATCTGGATACGCCGCATTACAAGCTGGAGCGTCTGCGTCACGACGACGCGCGTCTGGACGAGCCGCGCAGCAGCTACAAGATGGCGATTGCCGCGGCCCAGGCGCTGGAAGCGGAGAACACCGTCAGCCGCCGTGCCGTTGAGACCAAGCCGCGTCAGGAAGCGGCCGTCAAGGGCATCACGCCGGACCAACCGGCGCCGATCTCCTCGCGTGGCGAAGGTCTGGAGCAAGCCGCTCCGGCCAGCGCCGCGGTCGCGCCGGCCACGCCGGCGTCGGCACCCGCGGAAGCCGGGTTCTTCGGCTGGATCAAGCGTGCGCTCGGTCTGGGCGGTGGGTCCGGAAGCGCGGCAAGCAGCAACGCGGCGCCGCAACCCGCCACGCCGGCCGGCACGCAAGCCGCTCCGGGCAATGCCCGCGGCGAACGCAACGGCCGCGGTGAGCGCGGTAATCGTGGCGGCAATCGCGCCGATGGCGCGGAGCGTGGCGAACGCGGCGAGCGAGGTACCGGTGAACGCGGTGCAGCGCGCAACGGCGAGCGTGCCGAGCGCACGGACCGCGCGGCGGCGGCCAATGGCGCCGCACGCGAGGGCCAGAAACCGCGTAACGGGCGTCGCGACGAGCGCGCCGCCGGTGCACCGGTGAACGGTGCCAATGCGGCGGTGGGTGCCGTCGAAGGTAAGGAGGTCCGTGAAGGTCGCGAAGGACGTGAAGCACGCGAGCCGCGCGAAGGCCGCGAGCCGCGTGAGGGTCGCGAAGGCCGTGAACCGCGTACGGCGGCAAATGGTGCAGCGGCCGAGCGGCCGCGTCGCGAACGTCAGGAACGCGGCGAAGCGGGCGAACGGGTCGAGAAGGCCGAACGTCCGGATCGTCCGGAACGCGGCGAACGTCCGGCGCAAGCACGGGGCGAGCGACGTGAGCGTCGCCCGGCAGACGCCGTCGCAGCCGAACGGGGCGAAGCGGGCGCCGAAGCGACCGTGGATGCGTTGACGGCATCGGCGCAAGCCGGCGTGTCGACGCCGGTCGCCCACGAAGCCGATACGGCGCCGCGTGCGCCGAATCTGTCGACGGAGCCGGTGGAAGCGTTGGGCGCGGTCGCGATCGCCCACGACGCGCTGCCGGACCCGGCAACGGTGGCAGGCGATCTGCAGGCGGTGCAAGGCGAGCGGGCCGACGGCCCGCGTGACGGCGAGGAACGCCGTCGCCGCCGACGCGGTCGTCGTGGCGGTCGTCGTGAGCGCGAGGAAGACCAGGCCGAGCGTGACTCCCAAGGCGACGGCGTATCGGAAGACGGTGCGTCGGGCAATGTGAACCACGCGGCCGATCTCGCTGAAGGCGATGGCCATCTGGCACCGACGACGCCGACACCCGCACCGGCACCGGCAAGCGCCGCGCACACCGAATCGGCTCCGGTCGCTTCGGCGCAGGCAACCCCGGCCCCCGCCGATGGCGTCGTCGCGCACGCACCGAGCGCGTACGGCGTACCGGCGCATGCCCCGTCCGTCGAGCCGGCGGTGGCAGCGACAGCCGTTCCGGCCACCCACGCCGAACCGACGCCCGTTGCCGCGGAGACGCCCGCACCGGCGCATGCCGTGCCCGACGTGACGCCGGCGACGCCGTCGCGCGACGCGGCGCATGCCGAGGCGCATACGCAGCTGACATCGACATCGGATGCGGCCTTGTCGTTGGCTGCGGCCACCTCGCTGGCGACCCCGGCGGGCGACGCCGTCCGTGCCGAAGCGGCGGCCCCGTCGCAGCCGGCCGACATCGCGGCTGCACCGGCGACGCCGGTTCAGCACGAGGCGGTCGTCGCTGCCGCAGCGACGCCAGTCGCCGCCGAGCCGGTGGCACGGGCCGAAGCGGAACCGGTGGCGGTCGTGCCGGCGGCAACGCCGGCCAAGGCAGTCAGCATCGATCCGCAGCACTTCGAGCCGATGTTGGCCGAAGCCGGCCTCACGTGGGTCAACACCGATGCCGCCAAATGGCGCGCGGCAGCCGATGCGGCCGCCAGCGTTGCACCGGTCGCGCATGCGCCGAGACAGCGCAAGTCGCAGCCTGCCGTGTCGAGCGAGCCGCTCGTGCAAGTTGAGACACAAGGCCGTGTCTCGAACGACAGCGGCACGCCGAACGCCTAAACCGCGTCGATCGACCGGGTGCGGTGCGTCGTAGCGCCGCACCCGGTCGGGCCTGCCACGCGGCAGCCCGAGACGGAAAATCTCAAAAAGCCCGGTACGGCACCCGCTGTATCGGGCTTTTTACCGTATACAGTTGTGCTGGAAGTACAGTCTCAGCCCCTGAAGGAAACGCTTCCCGTAGAATAAAACCATCAGCAAGGCAAGCCAGACATCCGACGCATCCGAGACGCACCGTGCAGAAGGTCATACCGATCCAAGCGATTTCCCCCGCCCATACGCCTTCGCAAGACGGCCCGGGCGCTTCCGACACGACCGCGGCCTTATTGCGCCATGCGATCGCGTTACCGGTGGCGATGGCCCAACAGGGCGTGCGGGACCGTCTCGATCGGCCGATGCGCGATCTGCGCATCTCGGTCACGGACCGCTGCAACTTCCGTTGCGTCTACTGCATGCCCAAGGCCACCTTCGGCAAGGACTTCGCTTTTCTGCCGCAGCAGTCGCTGCTGCGGTTCGAGGAAATCGAGCGCATCGCCCGTGCCGGCGCCGCGTTGGGCGTACGCAAGATCCGGCTGACCGGTGGCGAGCCGTTGCTGCGCAAGAATATCGAACAGTTGATCGAGAAGCTGGCAGCCATCCGCACGCCCGACGGCCGCTCGCTCGAACTCGCGATGACGACGAATGGCGCGCTGCTGCGCCGCAAGGCACGCAGTCTCGCCGACGCGGGATTGAACCGCGTCACGGTGAGCCTGGACGCGCTCGACGATGCGATCTTTCGCGGCATGAACGATGTCGACTTTCCCGTCGCCGACGTGCTCGATGGGATCGATGCCGCGCGCGAGGCCGGTCTGGCCCCGCTCAAGATCAATATGGTGGTCAAACGCGGCGTCAATGAAGATCAGATTCTGCCGATGGCGCGCTACTTCCACGGTAGCGGTGCGATCCTGCGTTTCATCGAATATATGGACGTCGGCGAAACCAACGGCTGGCAGCGGGACCACACGCTGCCGTCGCGCAATATTATCGATACCGTCGGTGCCGCCCTCCCGTTGATTCCGGTGGGCCGTCATCATGCATCGGAGCCGGCCGAGCGTTGGCGTTATGTCGATGGCGGCGGTGAAATCGGCGTCATCTCTAGCGTCACGCATGCGTTCTGCGGGGATTGCACCCGTGCGCGGCTGTCTACCGAAGGCGCGCTGTATCATTGCCTTTTCGCTACCCGCGGCTATGACCTGCGCGCGCTCGTGCGCGACCCCTCGGTCGATGATGCGCAACTGACCGCCGTACTGGCCGGGTTGTGGCAAGGTCGGGACGATCGTTACTCCGAACTGCGCGGTCGTCAGCCGGCCGACCCCGCCGCCCCGAAAGGAAACGCACGTCGAATCGAGATGTCCTATATCGGCGGTTGACGTCGACGATCGCCTGGCTGCCGCGGAGCGCCCTATCGCTGCCGCGCAAAAGGCTGATCGCGCAGGCCATACTCACGCCGCTTACCGTGCAAGATGAAACGATGACCCCCTCCCCGCTCGATGCCATTCCCCGCGAAGCGATCACCGGCGTGATCCTGTGCGGTGGCCAGGGCAGCAGAATGGGGGGCATCGACAAGGGCTGGATCGACTTCGACGGGCAGCCGCTGGTGCAGCACGCCCTGGCCCGATTCGCGCCGCAGGTCGGCACGCTGCTAATCAGCGCCAATCGCAATATCGACCGTTATGCGGCGCTCGCACCGGTCGTGACGGACACGGAGCCCGATTTTCCCGGACCGCTGGCAGGCATCGTCGCGGCACTACACGCCACGACGACACCGTATCTCGCCTGCATTCCCTGCGATGTGCCGCGCTTGCCGAGCGATCTGGTGCAGGGTCTGGCGCACGGCTTGCTGTACCAAGCCGGCGAGGATGGCGCGGCGACCGTGGCCGTGGCCGCGACGCACGACACGACAGGCCGCCGCGTCCATCCCGTCATCGCGCTAATCGACCGCACCATCCTCGACAGCAGCGAAGCCGGGTTGCGACAAGGCGAACGCCGCATGATGTCGTGGCTCAGGCGCCACAACGGCCGGACTGTCGATTTTGCCGATTCGACCGCGTTCTACAATATCAACACGCCTGCGTTGCTGGAACATGCCAGCGACGCGACGCCATGACGCCCATCGGCGCTCCCTGACCTTGCCAGACACTTTGCCCTCTGCCGTGCCGCCTACCGCTCCAACCGCCGTGCCGCCTGCCTCTACCGACCTCGCCGCCGCGGCCCGTGCCGCAGCGGCGACCGGCACGCTGGCGTCGTATGTCGCGAGTTGTCTCAGCGCGGAAGACCCTGACGCCTTACATGTGGACGCGGCGCGGGAGATGTTGCGCGATGTGATGACCCCGGTGGCGCGGACCGAGACCGTCGGCTTGTTGCAGGCGCTCGGTCGCTCGTTGTCGGAAGCGATTCACGCGCCGATCGACGTGCCGTCTTTCGACAACGCCGCGATGGACGGCTATGCCTTCGACGGCACGCTGCTCGACGTCGATCCCCGCCCTGCCACGCTCACCTTGACGGTCGTCGGCCAGGCCTACGCCGGACATCCGATGACGCGGACGGTGCGGGCCGGCGAATGCGCGCGCGTCATGACCGGCGCGCCGATGCCGCCCGGCACCGACACGCTGATTCCGCACGAATATGCCGTCGGCGTCGGCGCGACGCATGCCGACGATACGAACGATGTCGCGGACGTCGGCGGGCAAGCCGACCAAGCCGGCCAAACCGGGACGGCGGCTTCGGCCTATCCCGTGACGCGCGACGTCGTCTTGTCCACGGCCAATTTTCGCAAGGGCTCGAATCGACGGCGCGTCGGCGAGGACGTTCAGCGCGGACAGATCGTTTTTGAGACGGGACGCACATTGCGCGCGCCCGATCTCGGCGTGCTGGCGTCGCTGGGGATCGCATCGGTGCGCGTGCGCGCGCGGCTACGTGTCGCGTTTTTCTCCACTGGCGACGAACTCTATCCGGTAGGCAGTGACCTGCCCCCGGGCGGGCTGTACGATAGCAATCGCTACACGCTGCATGGCATGCTCACCCGGTTGGGCGTCGAAGCGATCGATCTGGGCGTGGTACGGGATGATCCGACGGCGCTCAGCGAAGCGCTACAGCGCGCCGCCGCGTGCGCCGATGCCGTCATCAGCTCGGGTGGGGTATCCGCTGGCGACGCCGATTTCGTGCGCGACGTCTTCAGCAAAGCGGGCGATATCGTATTCTGGAAGCTGGCGATGCGCCCCGGTCGGCCCTTTGCGTTTGGCCTGCTTTCATCGGCGACGGGACACGGCAACGCAAACGCGGCATGTGCCATTCCGTTTTTCGGTCTGCCCGGCAATCCGGTCGCCGTGGTGGCGAGCTTCTATCACATCGTCCGCGATGCGTTGCTGATCGCGATGGGGGCCGCGCCGCAAGCTCCGCCCCGCATCCGCGCCCGCCTGGAAGCAGGCGTTCGCAAGCGCGCCGGACGCACCGAGTTCGCGCGCGGCATCGCACGGCGCGGTCGCGCATTGCCGACCGGGCGTGAGCAGCATGACGTCGAGGCGGGCGCCGAATTCGACGCGGCGTCGGCGGACGAGGATTGGCGCGTCGCCTTGAGCGGCGCGCAAGGTTCTGGCGTTCTAAGCTCCATGAGCAAGGGCAATTGTTTTATCATCCTGCCGCACGACAGCGCCGATCTTCACGCGGGCGACTGGGTGGATATTGTTTTCTTTGAGGGTTTGATATGACAACGACTCCGCACTCCGACGACCAGTCGCAGGAGTCCGCGCCGGCATCGACACCGGATGCCACACCGAGCGACGCCCCGACGGCGGCGGCAAGTGCCGCGGCGGCACAGGGCCATCACCGCCATGACCTGTCGCATATGCTGTTTGCGCACTCGGTTCCGGGCACCGAGGTGAAGAAGCAAATTTCGTATATCGCACCGGGACAGACCGTTAAGGCGCTGATGTTGGCCTATCTGACGTTCAGCGTCCCGTTGGTGTTGTTGGCGCTGGTGCTGGGCTTTGTCCGCAACGGCGGCGAGATGGATATTCGCGGCGCCTTGGGCGCGCTGTTCAGCGCCTTGATCCTGAACGGCATCGTCGGCTTCGTCCTGCTGTGGATTGCCTGCCGCGCCTACAACTGGATCGCTTCGCGCTTCGGCGGTATCGAGATCACGCTCTCGGATCCGCCGAAGGACGTGTGACGCCCATCGCCTGGCTCAGGCCTCAGGCCTCGGGCGATGCAGCGGATGCACCCGTCGGCATCGCCGGGGTGTCGGGTGCGCTAGACCCCGCGTTCGCGGCCTCTGCCGTACCGGCATTCGGCGAAGACGACGCGGGATCGCCGGCATAGGATTCCGGTAAGGTACCCAGCGCCTGCGCGGCGGCATCACCGGGCAGCGCTTCGACCTGACGAAGCTTCTGGTGCATGACGCGCGTCCGCTGTTCGGCAAGGTCGATCGAACGCGTCACCGTTTCCAATTGGGCGCGCGTCTTTGCCAGCACGCTGCCGAACTTCGTGAACTCCGTCTTGACCGCGCCCAACACCTGCCATACCTCGCTGGAGCGCTGCTCGATGGCCAGCGTCCGGAACCCCATCTGCAGACTGTTCAACAGCGCGGTCAAGGTCGTCGGACCGGCGATGGTAATGCGATAGTCGCGTTGCAGCGCATCGCTCAAGCCCGGGCGTCGCAGCACTTCCGCATAAAGCCCCTCGGTCGGCAGAAACAGCAATGCGAAATCGGTCGTATGCGGCGGCGATACGTATTTCTCGGCAATCCGCCGAGCCTCGACGCGCACCCGGCCCTCCAGCGCCTTACCGGCTTCCTCGACAGCGACCGGATCGGCCCGATCCTGCGCCTCCACCAGCCGTTCGTAATCCTCACGCGGAAACTTCGCATCGATCGGCAGCCAGACGACGCCGGCGTCCCCGGCGCCGCGGCCCGCGGTGGCAGGCGTATGGCGCTCGGCCGCATCCAGCGCCGCACGGCCCGGCAGACGGATGGCGAACTCGACGCGCTCGCTGCTGCCCGGCACCGTGGCGACGTTACGGGCGAACTGTTCCTGCGTCAAAATCTGTTCGAGCAGGCCGCCCAATTGCACCTCGCCCCAGGTACCGCGCGTCTTCACATTGGTCAGTACCTTCTTCAGGTCGCCCACGCCCGCCGCCAGCGTCTGCATCTCGCCCAGGCCACGATGCACCTGCTCCAGCCGATCCGACACGAGCTTGAACGACTCGCCCAGCCGATGCTCGAGCGTCGCGTGCAATTTCTCGTCGACGGTCTGCCGCATCTCCTCCAGCTTGGCCGCATTACCGGCTTCGAGATCCTGAAGCTTGCGCTCCAACGTCGTGCGCATCTCCGCCATGCGTTGATCGTTGCCCTGCGCGAGATCGTGCAGGCGACGTTCGAGCGTTTCACTGACGTGGCGCAGACCCGCGGTCTGCTCCTCTCGTCCGATACGGGCCTGGTCGGCGAGCGTCACGCGCACGGCCTCGAGCTGCGCCGCATTGCTCTGCGTCAGCTGCGCGAGATCGCGGGCGAACCCATCCACTTTCTGGTTCTGCAAACTGGCCACGCTACTGAGCTGCGCCGCGACCGCTTGTTGAAACTGCGTCAGCACCCCGCTCGACTCGCTGCGGGCGATCCGCGCGGTCTCCGCGGCATCGCCACGCAAGGTGCGCTCGACGCGTTCGAGCTCGCGTTTCAGCAACTCGCTCGATCCGTGCAGGGCATCGCCGATCGTATCGAAGCGCTCGTCGAAGGCCGTACGCGCTTCCGCATCGGCAGCGTCATCGTCGCCGCGCGGCCGCCCGCCACGCATGATCGCGATCGCCGCGACGATCAGCGCCAGGACCGTCACCACTGCCATCGCCAGCGCTGCGCCGGCGATCTCCGTCATCGTCATCCTGCTTTATTCCTGTTCGATACCGGCTGCCGCACACGCGGCAGCCCCTGTCCCTGCGTTCAGGTCACTCCATCTGACCTACGCCTGCGCGCCGCCCGATGCGGGCCGATGAAGGCGCGCGTCGGGATTGACCACATTCGGCGGATTGCCGGCATGCGGCCCCACGCCGAGCGCCGCGATCAGATTGTCCGCCGCGAGATTCGCCATGGCCCGGCGCGTCGGAATACTGGCACTGCCGATATGCGGCGTCAGCACGACATTGTTCAATTCGAGCAGGCCCGGATGCAAGGCCGGCTCCCCTTCGAACACATCGAGCCCCGCACCGGCGATCCGCTTCTCGCGCAAAGCCGTCACCAGTGCCGCATCATCGACGATACCCCCGCGTGCGATATTCACCAAGGTCGCCGTCGGCTTCATCAACTGCAACTCGCGCGCGCCGATCAAATGGTGCGCCTGCGGGGTATAAGGCAGCACCAAAACCACGTGGTCGGCCTGACGCAGCAGCGTATCGCGATCGACCCACTCGGCGTGCAAGGCCTGCTCGATCTCCGGCGCCACCTGCGAGCGGTTGTGATAGATCACGCGCATGCCGAAACCGAGGGCACGTCGCGCCACGGCCTGTCCGATGCGGCCCATGCCGACGACACCCAGTGTGGCGCCGTGAATATCGACGCCGGTCAACATATCGTAATGCCAGGATTGCCATTTGCCGGCCCGCAAATAATGCTCGGCCTCGGTGATGCGCCGTGCGGTGGCCATCAATAGCGCCCACCCCAGATCGGCGGTGGTTTCATTGAGCACATCGGGCGTATTGGTGCCGACGATGCCGCGTGGCGTCATGGCATCCAACGGCAGATTGTTGTATCCGACCGCCATGTTCGCCAGGGCCTTCAAGCGCGGCGCCTGGGCGATCAATTCGGCTGGAATACGGTCGCCGATCACCATCAGACCGTCTTTGTCCGCTCCGCGCCGGATCAACTCCGCCTCCGTCAACGCCGTGCCGCTGTCATTGACCTCGACATCGAAATGGGTTTGTAGTCGCGCGATGACATCCGGAAAAATCGCGTGCGTGACTAGGATCTTTTGCTTGTCTGACTGCATCGGAATACCCCTGGAAGATGGATCGAACGAGAACCGTCCTGCCACGTTCCGCGGGGCCGCCGCCTACCGTGATCACCGTCGGCGGATCACGGTGCGCACATCACAGAAACAGCCAGGTCATGACCGCGAAAAGTGGCAACAGAATCGGCACCGACCATACCATGTATCCGAAAAAGCTGGGCATCGCCACGCCCCGCTCTTCGGCAATCGCCTTGACCATGAAGTTAGGCGCATTGCCGATATAGCTCAGGGCCCCCATGAAAACCGAGCCCGCCGATATCGCCAGCAAGGTGGAGGCATAGTCGGTCATCAAGGTCTTGGCATCGCCACCGGCGGTATTGAAAAAGACCAGATAGGTGGGGGCATTATCGAGAAAGCCGGAGAGCAAACCGGTGGCCCAGAAATACACGGCATCGCGCGGCGCGCCATGCGCATCGGTGACGAGCGCGAGCAACGGCGCAAACGGCCCCTGCGCACCCATCGACAGCATCGCGATCACCGGCGCGATCGTGACGAAAATGGCCGCGAACAATTTGCCCACTTCGGCGATCGGCGCCCAGTCGAACTGATTGCCGAGCCGCGCCGATGCCGGCGTGATCCACAGCGACAGGCCCAGCACCGCGAACAGCAGCACGTCGCGCACGGCATCTTGTAAAGCCAGCGGCGTGCCGGCGATATCGAACGTGATACCCGGCCGCCAGAAGCCGCTCATCAACACCAGCCCGATAATGGCCAACAGCAGGAAGAAGTTGCGCTTGCCGTCGATGCGCAACGCCGTATCGTCGGTCGCGATGCCGGACAAGGTTGGCGATGCGGCGTCCGTATCAGTCGCAGCGGCCGCCGGCACCCTCGCGGCACCGGCGGCGATGCCGGGAGCGGCCGAGGCGTTCGCGGCCAACCGCGCGTCGCCTCGCAGCAAATGGCGATCGACAAAGAAAAAGATCACGCACAAGACGCCACAAAGGAAGAGCATCGGCATCAGCAAATGCTGCGTCGTCCAAAGAAAACTCACGCCCTTCAGAAAGCCGAGAAACAAGGGCGGATCACCGAGCGGCGTCAAGGAACCGCCGGCATTCGCCACCAGGAAAATGAAGAACACGACCAGATGCACGCGATGCCGGCGCCCTTCGTTGGCCCGCAGCAGCGGCCGGATCAGCAACATGGCCGCACCGGTCGTGCCCATCAGACTGGCAAGCGCCGCACCCAGCACCAGAAACCCGGTGTTGCTGGCCGCGGTCGCCGGTAGACGGCCCTGCAGGCAGATCCCGCCCGAGACCGTATAGAGCGCCGCCAGCAAGGCGATAAAGGGGATATATTCGGCGACCATCGCATGGACGACCACGCCGACGGCGGTGCCGGCGCCGTACTGCCAGGCGAAGGGCAGCAGGAACACCGCGCCCCAGGCCGCGGCGATCTTGCCGAAGTGGTGATGCCAGAACGGACCGGCGACCAGGGGGAACACGGCGATCGACAGCAGCAGGCCGGCAAACGGCAGCCCCCAGATCAGCGATAAGGCGGGCGTCGGCGAGGCGGCATGCGCCAAACCCGGCAGCGCCAGCCATGCGAGCGCAATCCATCGTGCCAGGACGCGAGGCGTCAAACCGTCGGATGGAATCCGCTTTGCACGCCGGATGAGATCGGTCTGTCGATGCTCAAGTATTTGACTTTGCATACAATTCCAAGGCGTGAGTGGCCTCGGGATTATAGCGTCGCGCCCGCCACCAGGGCGGTCCATTGGCCGTCCCGCAGCGCATCGGCGCGTATTCCGCCCGAATCGGACAACGACCGATGACAAGAAAGCGGATTACTCCGGCAAATGCTTGATGCCGAACACCTGGCGCAGATAGGTCAGATAGGCCTGGTCATCGCACATATTCTTGCCGGGTGAGTCCGACAGCTTGGCAACCGGTTGGCCATTGCAACGCACCATCTTGATCACGACTTGCAACGGCTCATAGCCCAGGTCGTTGGTCAGATTCGTTCCCACGCCGAACGCCAGTCGGCAGCGGCCCTGGAAGCGCTCGTACAACTGCAGCACCTTCGGGATATCGAGCGCGTCGCTGAACACCATGATCTTCGTGCGCGGATCGACGCGATTGTCTTCGTAGTGCTTGAGCAGACGCTCGCCCCATTCGAACGGGTCACCCGAATCATGACGTGCGCCGTCGAACAGTTTGCAGAAGTACATGTCGAAGTCTTTCAGGAAGGACGTCATCCCGTAGACATCGGACAGCGCGATCCCCAGATCGCCGCGATACTCCTTCGCCCACATCTCGAAACCGAAAATCTGCGAATCGCGCAGGCGCGGTCCCAGACCCTGACAGGCCTGCAGATATTCGTGCGCCATCGTGCCGAGCGGGGTCAGATCGTGCTGCATCGCGAACAAGACGTTGCTGGTGCCGGCGAACTGCGGGCCCAGATTGTCCTTCAGCGAGAGCAGCACCTCTTCGTGCCAACGCTTGGAGAAACGGCGGCGCGTACCGTAGTCGGCGATCTTGCACTCGGCGTATTCCGGGCTCGCGCCCAGCATCGCGATCTTGCTTTTCAGCCGCTCGCGCCCTTCCCGATAATCGGGCGCGCGCTGCGTATTGCGGAAGTAGACCTCGTTGACGATGGCGAGCACGGGGATTTCGAACAGGATCGTGTGGAGCCAGGGACCCTTGATCGTGATTTCGATCTCGCCATGGTTTTCACCGGACGGCATCACCGTGATGTACTTCTGATTCAGGTGGAACAGGTCCAGGAAATCGACGAAGTCGCTCTTGATGAAGCGCAGTTTGCGCAACCACTGCTGCTCCGCCTGCGTGAAACGCAGCGCGCAGAGGTGGTCGATCTCTTGTCGGATCTCTTCGACGAAGGGCGCGAGCATGACGCCCGGCGTCCGACATTTGAAGCGATACTCGACGTCGGCCGCCGGGAAATGATGCAGGACGACCTGCATCATCGTGAATTTATAGAGATCAGTGTCGAACAACGAAGTGATGATCATCGAATCGCAATCTTCCAACGATATGAACGCACGAAAGGGTGTGCCACCATAGCAGCGACACGCCGCCAGCACTGCGGCACAGGCGCGCATACGCGGCAATTTGCCCCACCCTGCAATGTGGCGTCGATGGTAACCGAATTTTCTTAATCCAGCCCAAAGCAGGACGCGCGGTGCGGCATTACGCAAGACTCGGTAGTGCGGCGTCATAACGACATTACGCAACTGTCTGAGCGAACGTTGCATCGATCATCGCATGGACTGAGCCTTCGGTTACAATAACGCCTTTCGTATACAGCCGTTTGGCGCCAAGACGTAGGAGTGAGTGCATGACGCACGTCGTTACCGAAAATTGCATCAAGTGCCGCTACACCGATTGCGTCGACGTCTGTCCGGTCGATTGCTTCCGTGAAGGCCCGAATTTCCTCGTCATCGATCCGGATGAGTGCATCGACTGCGCCGTCTGCGTGGCCGAGTGTCCGGCGAATGCCATCTACGCGGAAGAAGACGTGCCGGGCGATCAGCAAGCCTTCACGTCGTTGAACGCGGAATTGGCCTCGATTTGGCCGAGCATCACGAAGACGATTCCGCCGCTGGCCGACGCCGACGACTGGAAAGACAAGGAAGGAAAGCTCGATTTGCTCGAGCGCTAAAAAAACGCTTGCAGGCTGACCCGGACGCTTGTAATATTGCGGCCCTGGTCAGCCAAGTTCTGTTTTGCCCCGCGTTGTCGGCGGGAAGAAAGCAGACGCAAAAGTTGATTCGGTCATCATCGATGCTTCGACAGCGTGCTGCGGAAACGAGTACGACTGAGATCGGTGATGACTGCAGGAAGCGTGGGAAAGCAGTAAGTTCCAACGCGGTCAGCGAAGAAATTTCGGTGGCACTGCAAAAAAAAGTTTGACAGATAAAGATTTGCTCCTTATAATCTTTTTCTCTGCTGTTCCCCGATAGCTCAGTCGGTAGAGCGCCGGACTGTTAATCCGTAGGTCCCTGGTTCGAGCCCAGGTCGGGGAGCCAAGGAACATGCAGTAATAAAAAGCCCTTTCAGGAAACTGAAAGGGCTTTTTGCTTTGGGGCGTCGACGTCGTGCAAAGGGACGTCGCACGGGTTTTCGCGCAGCGCCGTCAGCGATCTGCGCGAGCGCGCCAGCCGACTCGCCCCTCCCCGTTTCCTGGAACCGCACGGTGCGCGAGCCGACTCGCGCCCGCCGCCGTTACCAGAGTCGCAGTCGCTTCAACACGCCCACGGTCAGAACAGCAAGAAACACCATCGCGCCCATGACGAACCAGAACGCATAGTTGCCATGCGTTCCCGGCAGGCCGCCCACATTCATCCCGAAGATGCCGGAGATCAACGACGCGGGCAGCAGCAAGGCCGACATGATCGACAGCGCCAGCAGCTTGCGATTAATGTCCTCCGCCAGCAGCGAGGCCATCTCGTCCTGCATCAGCTTCGCCCGCTCATAAATCGCTTCCAGCGATCCACCAATGCTGTTCATCGTCTGGACGGCCTGAACGAGGGTCTCGGCCGATCGCGGATCGGACCACTCCAATCGCGGCGCCACCAATTGCGCCAGTGCCGTGCGTTCCGGATCGACGTAGCGCTTCAGTTCCACCAGATCGCGACGGATCGCGCCCAACTCGGCGCGCTGGTCGGTATGACGCCCGTCCAATACCCCCTCTTCCACATCGTCGAGTCGATCGCCGAGATCATTGACCTTCTCGGCGAAGGTCTCATTCAGCCCGCGAATCAGCGTTGCGAACAGTTCCGTGGTGTCGCGAAACGTGTCGCCATCGAGGACCGCATGGCGCAGTTTGTCGGTGGACTGCATCCGCACCGTGCGGACGGTGATCAAACGTGACGCATCGATATAGAAGCGCAAGGCGCTGGTGCCCTTGTCGATATCGCCACCGCCGCCCAGTTCGAAATCCGAGATGACGCCGAAAAAGTAGGCGTTGCCGAGATGCACCCGCGGCCGTCTGTCGCGGCCGCAGAGAAACTCGCGCACCGAGACCGGCAACGCTTCGCGGCATTGCAGCCAGCCGTTGACCGCCTCATCGGCTGCCGAGAGATGCATCCAGACGGGCGTGTCCGGCGCGCCCGGCAAGGTCTGCGTTTCCGGCCACTGCATCGCCGTCGCCCGTCCATGTTCGAATACATAGCCACAGACATAGCCATCCGGCGCCGAATGCACCACGTTGTCGGTAATCGACGGCGCCCGCGCCGTATCGATGCTGCCCTGTCCCTGCTGTTCCATAAGTCCTTGCTATCCTTAATCTTTCAATGCACTTTCGCCGTTGATCGGCCTATTGGCTAGCATAGCGAGAAGTTGGACTGCAAGGGTATCGTCAGCTCGCCGTACGCGGCGGCCGTGGCGGACCACCTCGCGCTTGCAGACCGGGTAACGCACGCGCCGAGGATGTTCCCGTAACGCCAAGTGACACGTTCCGGAGGCCCGTAACAAAACAAGCAGCCCAGGCAGGTAAATGTTGCACGCGGCCGGCAAGATATCGTTGCCGGAACGACGCAAATTCGAGAAAAGTCCGAAAATCCGCCGCGCGCAACGATTCTTCCTTCTCTATTCTTTCAAACCCTTCCGGCACACTCTGCTGGCACACCCCTTGCTAAATATTGCCTTGAGAACACGCACACTTTTCTCCCCGGAAAGCGTCCGTATTCGATGCCATATGACGCGCAACTCCCCCATTGCGCAAATGTGGTGGTTTTTCAGGTCTACCGCCGTCAAGCCCCCGTGAGACGGCGGATATTGGCCCGCATCGGTTTCGATGCGGGCCGTTTTTTTTGTCGATGCGATCCCTCACCGCCGTTGCGGAAAAGCAAAAGCCGCAGGCACTGCACCGCAGCAAAGCGTATTCTGGAAGGCGGGCGTCGTATCGGCGTCATCGCGCTCCGCTATCGTCGGAAGCACGGCAGGACCCGTATGACGAAGGCATCCACCTTTCTGACATTGGGATACTGAATGCCATCCAATATTGAAGACTATGCGCTGATCGGCGACGGCCAGACCGCTGCCTTGGTGGACCGCACCGGATCGATCGATTGGTTGTGCTGGCCGAGATTCGACTCGGCGGCTTGTTTTGCCGCTCTCTTGGGCGAGCCACGGCATGGCCGCTGGCAAATCGCGCCGGTGGCGCACGCCGTGGGCGATGGCGCCGCCGCCGATAGCGCGCACCCCCCTTCCGCAGCGGGCACGACGTCCGCGGCGCTGGCGCCCACGCTCACCGCGCACGCCAGACGTTACCGCGACGACACGCTGATTCTCGAGACGGAATATCACACGCCGTCTGGGAGCGTCGTCGTCATCGACTTCATGCCGATGCGCAATGGCTGGTCGGAAGTCGTGCGACTGGTGGTCGGCCAATCAGGCAAAGTCGATATGCAAATGGATCTGGCCCTGCGCTTCGACTATGGCTATGCGGTGCCCTGGGTCAGCCGCCTCGAGGACGGCAGCGGCATGCGCGCGATTTCCGGCCCGGACATGGTGACGCTACGGACGCCGGTCGAGATGACGGGCGAAGGCTTGCAAACTCACGCGACGTTCACCGTATCCGAGGGGGAAACGGTGCCCTTCGTGATGGCCTATGCGCCGTCTCATCACCCGCTCCCGCCCGCCAGCGACCCGCGCTCGACCTTGGCGCGCACGCAGACATACTGGCGCGACTGGGCAGCCCGCTGCAATGTCACCGGCCCATGGGCCGCGCAGGTCCGGCGCTCCTTGATCACGCTGAAGGCGCTGGCCTACGAGCCGACCGGCGGCATCGTTGCCGCCGCCACGACGTCGTTGCCGGAACAGCTCGGCGGGGTCCGAAACTGGGACTATCGGTACTGCTGGCTGCGCGACGCGACCATCACGCTGCTCGCCTTGATGCGGGCCGGGTATTACGACGAAGCGTCAGCCTGGCGCGCCTGGCTGACCCGCGCGATCGCGGGATCGCCGAAACAACTGCAGATCATGTATGGCATCGCCGGCGAACGTCGCCTGCCGGAATGGGAAGTGGATTGGTTGCCCGGCTATCAGGGCGCCAAACCGGTCCGCATCGGCAATGGCGCGGTAGACCAGCTGCAGTTGGACGTGTTCGGCGAAGTTCTCAGCGCCCTGCACGTGGCGCGCGTGGGAGGATTGCCGGCCGACGATACTGCCTGGGCGGTCGAGCGAGCCTTGGTCGATCATCTGGTTCTGGTGTGGAATCAGCCGGACGAAGGCATCTGGGAAGTACGTGGCGGACGCCAGCATTTCACCTTCTCGAAGGTCATGGCCTGGGTGGCATTCGACCGCGCGATCCGCTCCGCCGAGGAGTTTCACCTCGAAGGCCCGCTGGACGAATGGCGCGCGGTACGCGCGGCGGTCCACGCCGACGTCTGCGAGAAAGGCTATAACCCGAATGTAGGCAGCTTCACGCAGGTGTATGGTGGCGAGGCGCTGGACGCCAGCCTGCTGTTGATGGCCAGTGTGGGCTTCCTGCCGGCGGACGATCCCCGTATCGTCTCGACGGTGGACGCCATCGCGCGCGATCTGACCGTCGACGGTCTGGTTCAGCGTTATCACACGCACGAGACCGCCGATGGTTTGCCGCCCGGCGAGGGCACCTTCCTCGCCTGTAGTTTCTGGTTGGCGGACAACTATCATATGCAGGGCCGCGAGGCAGAAGCGGTGGCGCTGTACGAGCGCTTGCTGGCGCTTTGCAACGACGTGGGCCTGTTGGCCGAGGAATTCGATCCGCATACGCAGCGACAGGTCGGCAATTTCCCGCAGGCGTTCTCGCATGTCGCGCTGGTGCATACGGGAATGAATCTGATGCAGCACAACGAAGCTTTCGTGCACGCCGTGACCGGGCAAACCGGCAACGCCACGGAGGCATCGTCGAGCGAGACGACCTCGGCACGCTCCGACGGCACGACACCTGCATCCGAACAAATCGATTCATCCGATGAGGAGACCTCGGCGGCGTAGTCAGGCGATACACGCTGAGTTTCGGCCGGGATGCCCCGGCACATGTCGACGTGTCGGCATGAAACCCAGGCGGTGCGGCACAGGACGCCGCACCGTCATGCAGCAACAGGGAGGGCCGAACGATGCTGTATCAATTCGTGGAATGGCAACGCGCCATGCTGACCCCGCTCAGCTCGTGGGCGGACATGGTGTCGAAGGCGTTTGCCGATCCGGCCAACCCGCTTTCTTTCGTCCCGGGCGCCAGCCGCTCCTCGGCGGGCTTCGAGCTGCTGCATCGGCTTGGCAAGGAATACGAAAAGCCGAGCTTCGGCATCGACCACATCATGCGCGACGGCCGCGCTATTCCGATCGTGCAGCAGACGGTGCTCGAACTGCCTTTTTGCCGCCTGCTGCGTTTCAAGCGCTATACCGACGATCACGACACGATCGTCGAGTTGAAGGACGACCCATCGGTCATGGTCTGCGCGCCATTGTCGGGGCATCATGCGACGCTGCTGCGGGACACGGTGCTGACGCTGCTCGCTGATCACAAGGTGTATGTCACCGACTGGACGGATGCCCGGATGGTGCCGCTCTCGGCAGGTCGCTTCGACCTGAGCGACTACGTCCACTATATCGAGCGCTTCATCCGCTTTATCGGTGCGCGCAAACTGCATGTTATTTCGGTTTGCCAGCCGACGGTGCCGGTGCTGGGCGCCGTCGCGCTGATGGCGGCGCGCGGCGAAGACACGCCCTTGACGATGACGATGATGGGCGGCCCGATCGATGCCCGGAAATCGCCGACATCGGTGAACTCGCTGGCGACGCAGCACAGCATCGAATGGTTCGAATCGAATGTGATCTGGACCGTGCCATCGCACTATCCGGGCATCGGTCGCCAGGTGTATCCGGGCTTCCTGCAGCACACCGGCTTCGTCGCGATGAATCCGCAACGCCATCTCGCCTCGCACTGGGACTATTACCTGGACTTGGTGCGCGGCGACGAAGAGGATGCCGATGTACATCGGCGCTTCTACGACGAATACAACGCCGTGCTGGACATGGCCGCCGAGTATTACCTCGAGACGATCCGCGTGGTCTTCCAGGAGTTTGGATTGGCCGAAGGCACGTGGTCTGTCGATGGCGAGCCCGTGCGTCCCGCGGCCATCCGCAACACCGCCCTGCTGACGGTGGAAGGGGCGTTGGACGATATCTCCGGGCACGGTCAGACGCGGGCCGCCCATGACCTGTGCAGCGGCATCCCCGCCGCGCAAAAGCACCACTACACGGCTGAAGGGGCCGGACACTACGGCATCTTTTCCGGCCGTCGCTGGCGGCAGCAGGTCTACCCGCGCATCCGGGACTTTATCGCCGCCGCTGAAACCCGTCGGGCGGCGGATGGAGCGGAGACGGACGCGCCGGAAAACACCCGGCGCCGTGCGCGCGCCACCGAGGACGACGGCGATGTCGCCGTGGCGCCAACGCGGACCGCTCGCAAGACACGCGCCGCGCCCGCCGGCAAAACGGCGCGGGCCGTCACGGCCAGCAGCAAGACTACAGCGAAGGGAAACGGCTCTTAGGCCAGAACACCGCAGGTCGTTCGCCCGTGCCGCCGACGCCGGAAGCGGTCTTCGTCGGCAGGCCGGCGGTCGTGCTCGCTACCGACGTCAGCGCCACGGTGCCGCGAAGGCGCTCTGCCGGCTCCGCGCCGGCGTTATGAGCGCGCGTCGCGCCATCGCGGCATGCCGCCTCGGCACGCGCCGCCTCTCCATCCGGCGCGCCCTCTTCTGCTAACCCATCGCCTCTGTGCCGCAGCGCCGCGTCCGACACCGAAGCGTCGCCGCGCTCCGTTTCCGCATTGGCCGCCCGTACGATACCCGGGAAGAAAGACGGCACCGGCTGCCGCAGCGGATCGGCCCCAGGGCCGGCATCGATGCCCCGGTTCCGACGCGTGTCGTGCAGCGCGGACCGCGCATCGGCCACGCGGCCGGAAGACAGGCAGTCGGCGGCCCGCTCCGGCGCACCCACCCTTCCCAGCGCATCGACCAGGTCGCGACCGTGACTGGGCACCGATGCGTCATCGCAGCGCAGATAGGCCAGCAACATGTCCAGATGCAGGGTCAGCAGGTGCTCGCGCTCCGACGGCTCCGCCGGGTCCCGCGCGAACGCGGCATGCAAGGTGAAACGATTCGAGACGAGGTAATACCCGAGTCCCGAAATGGCCAGGTAGAAATGCAGCGGATCGACATGCTGACGAAATGCCCCGTCGGCGATGCCGCGTTCCAATAAATGACTCAAGGCCGCAATGACGGGACGCATCGCATTGCGTGCGCCGGACGACCGCAGATGCACCCCTTCCTGCAGATTTTCATTGTTGATGACGCGCACGACCTCCGGGTGCAAATAACAGTACTCCCAAATAAATCGCACAAAACGTCGCATGGCCAACTCGGGCGACTCATGACTGAGATCCATGCCTGCCTGCGCATCGGCAAATTTTTGATATACGTCTTCGACAACGGCCACGAAGAGCTGCTCTTTGTTGCCGAAATAGTAATACAGCATGCGTTCATTCGTTTGCGCCCGTCTCGCAATGCTGTCCACCCGCGCGCCCGCGAGTCCGCCGCAGCGAAACTCCTCTATCGCGGCAGTTAGAATGCGATGTCGCGTCCCGGCCGGGTCACGTCGGCTATTGCTCGGATGTAACGCAAGCGCATGGGTCATGTCGCCTCCTTGTCCAATGATTGACGCCCCTCGAGAAAAATAACGCAGACCCAGCCTGTGCCCCGTACGGCGCCGTTCGCCAGCATGCGTGCTCTTCTCGATTAAAGTCCTTCGTATCACTGATCTTCTTCGTGATGGCCCGATTATGGCACGCAGCTTTAGGACAGGTCTGAAGCGGCCGCCGGATCAGCGGATTTCGCCGAGAATCTGCCGCTCCCGATCGAGCGAATGACATCGCATTCGTGCTGCGATCGACGCTTCCGGCACACGTATCGCTTCCTGGCCCGGCGCGAAGGAAGGACAGCATGGCTTTTTGCAGGTCGCGCCACAAATAGCGGATAATACGCAGATAAACAGGTGGCCTCCCGAAGCCGCCAGCCAAGGCACAAACCGCGCCGACGCGTCGCGATCGACGTGCCGGCCGATGATTCCCAGGACATTTCTCCCCGTGATATCCGAGTTGGCGCAGCGCATCGACGACCTGCTGCCGCAAACCCAATGCACGAAGTGTGGCTTCGATGGCTGCACGCCGTATGCGCGCGCGATCGCCGAAGGCCGCGCCGACTTCAATCAATGCCCTCCTGGCGGACAGGAAGGCGTGGTTCGGCTCGCCCAGCTTCTGGGCCGCCCCGCAAAGCCACTGGACATCTCGCACGGCGTGGAGCGGCCACGGCCGCGCGCCGTCATCGACGAGTCCGTCTGCATCGGCTGCACGCTGTGTGCGAAAGCCTGCCCCGTGGACGCCATCGTTGGCGCGGCAAAGCTGATGCACACCGTGTTGAACGACGCCTGCACCGGCTGCGACTTATGCGTGGCCCCCTGCCCCGTCGATTGCATCGAGATGGTCCCGATTACCGGCGACGCCACCGGCTGGGACGCCTGGACCGCGACGCAGGCCGCGGCGGCACGCGAACAACACGCCCGACGCAACGCACGGCTTGCCGCCGAACAACAGGCGGCGGACGAACGCGCGGCGCTGCGCGTGCGCCAGGCACGGATGCCCTGGCCGCCGATCCCCGCAGCCGGCGGCGTCGACACGGGCGCCGCCGCTGCGCCGAACGGTGCGGAAATCACGTCGGGCGCCGGCACCGGCTCCGCGACATCCGACGCCCAGACGACGGCATCCTCGGCGTCCCAGGCGTCCCGTCCGCCTGTTGCCGGCGATGACGGCGGCGTGTCGATCGAAGCGCTCGAACGGGCCCGCAAACAAGCGATCATCCAGGCCGCGCTGGATCGCGCGCGCGCGCGTCGCGCCGCCGGCCAGCCCGATGCCTCGAGCGCCCGCAAACCGCCGGGAACCTGACACCCCGCCCGCCGGCGTCGCGTGGTGACGCGACCGGCGCGACGTCGGACGGTCTCCCCCCTCGAACCCGCCCTTATGTTTACCGCCTCCAGGAACGATCAGAATGAACGCTGAAAAGCGCCGCGCGATCTACGAGACCCTGCGTGAACTGAATCCGCACCCGACGACGGAGCTGGAATTCAAGACGCCGTTCGAACTGCTGGTGGCGGTGATGCTGTCGGCGCAGGCGACCGACGTTTCCGTGAACAAGGCGATGCGTTTGATGTTTCCGGTCGCGAACACGCCTTCGACGATCCAGGCGCTGGGCGAAGCGGGCGTGACCCAGTACATCAAGACGATCGGCTTATATAAAACGAAGGCGCGCAATCTGATCGCGCTATGCGGTCTGCTGCTGGAAAAGCACGGCGGCGATGTGCCGGAGGATCGGGACGCACTGGAAGCGCTGCCTGGCGTCGGCCGCAAAACGGCAAACGTGATCCTCAATACGGCGTTCGGTCATCCGATGATCGCCGTGGATACCCATATCTTCCGCGTGGCCAACCGCACCGGCATGGCCCCGGGCAAGGACGTCACCGTCGTCGAAAACAAACTGCTCAAGTTCACGCCCGACGAATTTCTGCACGATGCGCACCATTGGCTGCTGCTGCATGGTCGCTACGTCTGCAAGGCCCGGCGTCCCGAATGCTGGCATTGCGCCATCGAGCCGCTGTGCGAATTCCGCGAAAAGACGCCGGCCCCGTCCGACGAAGCCCATGTGCGTCAGGTGATGAAGGTCGCCAACCGCAGTAAAACGCTGCCGCGCCTGACGCTGCCGGAACAAATGGCCGCCGCGGCGAAACGGCCCGGCAGCGCGAAAGCAAGCGGCGCCGCGGCAAAGTCGCCGGCGGCCAAAAAAGCGGCTGCGCCGCGCAAGTCGGTCGGCGTGTCTGGCGAGGCCGGTGCAAAGGCACGGCAGATTGCCGCGAAGCGTAAAATACCGGTTTGACCCCGAGCACCCTCATGTTCGATCCCAGCCGAGACGATGTCCGTCGCTTTTTCTGCGAAACCTGGCGCAAGCGCCGCGAGGGCGAGATCCTGACGCCGATGGAAGCCATTGCCGCCGACTGGATCCTCGATCATCCGGAAACCCATCCAACGCTCGAGGACCCTGACGCGGTCGCGCGCGACTACACGCCCGAGCAGGGCAAGACCAACCCCTTCCTGCACCTGTCGCTGCACCTGGCGGTGTCGGAGCAACTGTCGATCGACCAGCCACCGGGCATCCGGGCGGCCTACGACGCCCTGGCCGCCCGGCTGGACGATCCCCATGCCGCGCAGCACGAAATCATCGACTGCCTGGGCGAAACCATTTGGGAAGCGCAGCGCAACCGTACGGAAATGGACGCCGCCGCCTACATCACGCGGATTAGACGCCGCGCGACGCGCCACTGAGCCAGCGGCCCCCGCTTTCTTGCGGCGCGGCCCCGTGCGACGGCTGCCCTGCGTCATGCGCCGGCCTCGGTTGCGGCATACAATAGCGGAAGTGATTTGCGATTCCGGCCCCGGCTGTCGCGCGCGCCTCTGCCGCCCGTGTCTCGCCGCCGCACCGACGATTCGCCCACACCCGTAGAACATCATCCGGTGCGCCCTAGCCCGACGCATCCGTTAGCACCGAACAAGGAGGCCTGAACATGACATCGTTAGACCAGCTCAAGCAATACACCACAGTGGTCGCCGACTCGGGCGATTTCCAGCTCCTCGAACAGTACAAGCCGCAAGACGCCACGACCAACCCGTCGTTGATCCTGAAGTCCGTGCAGAAGGCGGAGTACCGTCCGCTGCTCGAAAAGACCGTCAAGGATCACAAAAACAAACCGCTGCCGGAAATCATCGACGAGTTGATCCTGGCCTTCGGTCAGGAAATCCTCAAGATCATTCCGGGCCGCGTGTCGACCGAAGTCGATGCTCGCCTGTCCTTCGACACCGAAGCGACGATCAAGAAGGCGCATTCGCTGATCGAGTCGTACAAGGGTTACGGCGTGGATCCGAAGCGCGTCCTGATCAAGATCGCGTCGACGTGGGAAGGCATCCGTGCCGCCGAAAAGCTGCAAGCGGCAGGCATTGACTGCAATATGACATTGCTGTTCTCGTTGCCGCAGGCGGTTGCCTGCGCCGAGGCCAAGGCGAAGCTGATCTCGCCGTTCGTCGGCCGGATCTATGACTGGTACAAGAAGAGCGCCGGTGCAAACTGGGACGAAGCGCGCGACGGCGGTGCCAATGACCCGGGCGTGCAATCGGTCAAGAGCATCTACGGGTACTACAAGAAGTTCGGCCATCCGACCGAAGTGATGGGCGCGAGCTTCCGTACCGTTTCGCAAATCACCGAGCTGGCCGGTTGCGACCTGCTGACGATCAGCCCGGATCTGTTGCAGAAGCTGCACGACTCGAACGAGCCGGTGTCACGCAAATTGGATCCGGCAGCGTCGAAGGCGTCCGATATCGCGCGCGTCAATGTCGACGAGTCGTCGTTCCGTTTCGCGTTGAACGACGATGCGATGGCGACGGAAAAGCTGGCCGAAGGGATTCGCCAGTTCGCAGCCGATGCGGTCAAGCTGGAAAAGCTGATCGTCGAATTGCAGAAGTAAGCAGGCTTTCGATCGCCCACTCGTCGCGGTGGGACAGCCCGGGTGATAGCACCCGGGCCCGACACCCCGAGCAAAGGACCTCCGTCCTTCCTCGGGGTTTTTCATGGCTCAATGCTCGGCCATTTCCAGATAGTCTTCCGGACGGGTCCGGTCTTCCGGGCCCTTCAACTTCAGTGCGCGGATGACGATGCTGGCAATGATCGAGACCACCAGATTGACGATCAGGGCCCACACCGCGGCATAGCCCGGCACGTCCATGCCGCCGATATGCAGCACATACATCGTGCCCTTGAAGTGCAGCGAGGCAGCCATCGACGTACCGGTCACGATGCCCGCGAGCCAGCCGAGGATCAGACCGCGGTAATCCAGCAAACGCGTGAACAGACCGAGCGCAATGGACGGCAGCGTCTGGATGATCCAGATCCCGCCGAGCAGTTGCAATTGAATCGCGAACTGCAACGGCAGGAAGACGATGAAGGCCACGGCGCCGAGCTTGACCACCAGCGACACCAGCTTTGCAACATCGGTTTCCTGCTTGCCGGTCATGTTCTTGTTAACGAACACGCGGTGGATATTACGCGTGTACAGATTCGCCGCCGCAATCGACATGATTGCTGCCGGCACCAGGGCACCGATACCGATCGCCGCGAAAGCGACGCCGACGAACCATGACGGGAAGAAGTGCAGGAACAGCGCCGGTACCGCGAAGTTCGGACCATAGACCTTGAAGTACGGCACGAATTCCGGCATGTCCTTGACGCCGGAGGCCAAGGCCATGAAGCCCAGCAGACCCAACAGACCCAACACGATCGAGTAAGCCGGCAGCATCGCCATATTGCGACGGATCGCGCCGCCCGACGATGCGCTCAACAAGGCCGTCACCGAGTGCGGATACAGGAACACCGCAACGGCCGAACCGATCATCAATGTCGAGTACGCGCTATAGCCGTTCAGGCTCGTCGCATCCGGCGCCTTCATGATCAACTTCTCGACAGGCACAGCCGCGAAGATATGACCGAAGCCACCCAACTGTGCCGGGATCACGATGATCGCCGCGGCGATCACGATATAGATCAGCACGTCCTTGACGACGGCGATCATCGCCGGCGCGCGCAGGCCGCTGGTATAGGTATAAGCCGCCAGGATCAGGAAAGCGATCAGCAAGGGCAGTTCACCCACCCAGCCATGGGTCGGCAGACCCAGGCCGCCGATGACGACTTCGATCCCGACCAATTGCAAGGCGATATACGGCATCGTCGCGACGATGCCGGTGACGGCCACCAGCAGTGCCAGCGTCCGGCTGCCGAAGCGCGCATGCACGAAATCGGCGGCGGTGATGTAGCCGTGCTTCTTCGCGACCGCCCACAATTTCGGGAAAACGACGAAGGCGAACGGATAGATCAGCACCGAATACGGAATCGCGAAGAAGCCGGTCGCGCCGGCACCGAACACCAGCGCCGGCACCGCCACGAACGTATAGGCGGTGTACAGATCGCCGCCCAGCAGGAACCACGTGATCAGCGTACCGAAACGGCGACCGCCCAGGCCCCACTCGTCGAGCTGCGCCAGATCGCCCCGACGCCACCGCGCGGCCATGAAGCCGACGATCGTCACGCCGACGAAGAACAGAATAAAGACTGCGGTAGCGACGACGTTCATGCGCCCTCTCCCTTTTGACGCCGGCTCAGGAAATAGCGCTTTGTCTTGAAATACACGAACGCGGTGATGGCCGAGCTCAACACCACCCACAACAGCTGGTACCAATAGAAATACGGAAAGCCCCACAACGTGGGCTCGATCTTGTTATAGAACGGCACCCACATCAAGGCGATATAGGGCACCAGCAAGAGCCACAGCCAGTGCTTGGCTCGTGCATCGGACGGGTCCGGGCGCGACATGGAGTTCTCCAACGGCAAGGACGCGTGGCGGCCATTACGGCGCGGCGGCGTCGAAACCTCAAAGCGGGGTGAAAATGGGCCGGTCGACGAAGGGATCGTCGTACGGGCGCGGGCGCGTGGCCCTGACGGTAGCAGCGCGGATCACCGGCCCGAGCGTGGCGAGACGATCGGGCGATGACGGCGTTGCCACCCGTCAGGGCGCACTTTTGCCGGGGCTCGTGGCCTGGGCGTCGAAGGCGCTAAAACCAGCCAGCCGACACAGGGAAGACACCGGTTCGGTGTCGATCCGGTGCCAGTTGGGCGCGAAACGCCAACCGGTAAGGTGGCGCCCCGCGCGGCGGGGAAACGACGAGGCGGGATGATTTTATGAAGCATCCCTATCGGGAAAGCATTCTAAATCAAATCGTGAAACTTTCGGTGCCCTGACTGCCGCCAACGGCCTCGCGTAATGCCCGAACCCAGGAGATCGCAGGCAAACTCGTGGTTTTTTGCAACAGTTTGCCCCGTTCTTCGAGGAATGACCACGGAAAGGACAAGGGCGGCCCCGAAAAAGCGAGTGCGATCCGATTTCCGTCATGGACGATCGGCAGCGCGATGACGCGCCCGTCGAACGCCGCTTCGAGGTTGCGCATATTGCGCGCAAAACTCGGATGATCGCCGAATAGATTGACGGTCAGCATGCCCGGCGTCGTCAGCGACAGACGGCAGGCACGGTAGAACGCAGCGGAGTCCAGCACCGGACCGCGCGCGGTGGCATCGTACAGGTCCACTTGCAGGACACCGACGCGTCCGCCATTGGCCGCGTCATGCACGTAATCCCACGCATCGGCCTGCACGACAGCCAGTCGCGCATCGTCGTCCGGCAAGCCGAACATGCTACGCGCGGCCACCACCACCGACGCATTCAGTTCGACCGCTTCCACGTGCGACTTCGGCAGGAAGCGATGGCACCACTTCGTCAACGATGCCGAACCCAGGCCAAGTTGCGTGATCTGCGTCGGGGCGTCCAGGAACAGTAGCCAGGCCATCATCTGCTGTGCGTATTCCAGTTCCAGATCGTAGGGCTTGCGCAGCCGCATGGCGCCCTGCACCCACTCGGTCCCGAAATGCAGGAAACGCACGCCGTCCATCTCGGAGAACGTCACAGGGGCGAAGCGCGGCTCGGTGCGCGGCGCCGCCTTGCGCATCGACTGGTCGGCCCGCGCCAGGTCGTCGGGCATCGCTTCCCGCGGCGTGCGTCGCTTGCGCGATGATCGCTCGACGCGCGGCGCGACATCGTCGTCCAGGTCCTGCGCGACGGACGCGCGCGACGCGGCGGTCGCCCGCTTGCCGCGGGAGAAGGCGCGTGCTTCGGCAGACGCGCGTTTGATCAAAGGATTCATGGCGGAACAAAACTCTCGGGCGATTCGGGAAGCCGGTGCGGGGCGCCGATCGCGAGCGGAATGCCGCCGCGTCGACGCCGGCACGGGCCGGCGACCGAGAGGATAGCATCCCGCCTCCACCGCGTCAGGATGGATGACTCCGTCGCGACGCGGCGTGCGCTGGCCCTGCGCTTATTCGGTCGCGTGCATCGGCGTCGCACCGGCGTCATGCGCGCGCAGCGACCAACCCAGCCAGGCCCGACGCAATGCGACGACGGCGACGAACGCAAGGCCCGCGAGCGCCGCGAACGTGGCGAAGCCCATCTGATAGCTGCCCGTGCTTTCTTTCGCGATGCCCATGATCACCGGCAGATAGAAACCGCCGATACCGCCGGCCGCGCCGATGATCCCGGACAGCAAACCGGTGCGACCGGCCCACCGATGCGGCACCAGTTGAAACGTGGCGCCATTGCCCATGCCGAACGCGAGATAGAGCACGATCAGTACCGCGATACCGGCCGGCAGCGCCGGTGTCGTCAAGGCGAACACCATGTCGGCGCCGCAGATCACCGCCAGCAGCACCGTCAGCGCACGCACGCCGGAGACGCGGTCGGCGATCAAACCGCCGATCGGCCGTACCAGCGCCCCGATGGCCGCGAGCAAGGCCATGAAAAGGCCCGCGTCGATCTTCGACAGTTGGTAGAGGTTCGTCAGCAGCAAGGCCACATACGAGGACATGCCGACGAAGCCGCCAAACGTGATGCTGTACACCAGCATGACCACCCAGGTGTCACGCTCGCCCAGCACCGCGCGATAGTGTTTCGGCAATACGGCGATCGCCAGGGCGGCCCCCATGACCGGCAACAGCAGCACGCCGGTCTTGCCAGTGCCGAACACGCCCTCCGAGACCATCAGTACCAGCGCGATCAGTCCCACCACGGTGACGGTGAAGCCGACCAACGCGCGACGTGCACTGCCCGACTTCGCGCCGCTGTCGTTCGCCCAGAAATACAAGGCCAGGGCAGCGATCGCCAGCAACGGCACGGCACCGCCCACAGCCAGCTCCCAACCATAGGCGTTCGCCAGACGCGGGAACAGGAAGCCGTCCAGCACCGCACCGATATTCCCCGCGGCGGCAAGCCCCAGGACCAGGCCCTGCACGCGCGGCGGATAGTTGCTGCCCGCCATCGGCAGTGCCACGGCGAAGCTCGCGCCGCCCACGCCAAGGAACACCCCCAGAACCATCAGGACCGGCACCGATGCCTGAATCCCCATCATGCCCATGATCGGCAGCACGACAACCGGAATCGCCGACAGGGCGACGCCCAGCAAGGCCACACGTTTGCCGGGCGCACTCTGATAGAGATTGCCCAGCGTCACCCGCAGGATGGCCGCCGCCAATACCGGCACGGCCACCAGAAAGCCTTGCTGCGATGGAGACATCGCAATGCTCTTGCCGATGAACGGCGCCAGCGGACCATACAACACCCATACCGTAAAGCCGGTATCGAAGTACAGGAAGCAGGCCAGCAGGGCCCGCCAGTCACCGGACCGCAAAGATGCTAGGACATTCTTCATCGCCGTTTCTCTAAATAGATAAATGTCTTGAAAACCCCGCCGCGAGCGCCTGGGACGCGATACATCGCTTACCGCGCGTATGCCCGCCCCGACTTCGCCGCTACGCAATACCGCCATGCAATACCGCCGCGCACGCCACACCACCCTCACCCGCTTGCTTACTCGTCAATACACATCCCGCAAATACCGCTTGTCGCGCATCATGTCGCGCAGATATGCGCTCGCTTGCGCCTCGTCCATCCCGCCGTGTCGCGCGACGACATCCCGCAGTGCCATATCGACATCCTTGGCCATGCGGCTCGCGTCGCCACAGACATAGAACACCGCGCCGTCGCGGAGCCAGGACCATAGCTGTGCACCCTGCTCACGCAAACGGTCCTGCACATAGCATTTATGTGATTGATCGCGCGAAAACGCCGTATCGAGTCGCGTCAGCAGTCCGTCACGCTGCCAACCAAGCAGCTCGTCGCGATAGTAGTAATCGGTGTCGGCATTGCGTTCGCCGAAGAAGAGCCAATTGCGCCCCGTATGGCCACGGGCTTGTCGTTCCTGCAGGAAGCCGCGAAACGGTGCGATCCCGGTGCCGGGGCCGACCATGATCATCGGCGTCGTGGCATCACGGGGCGCGCGAAAATGCGGCGACGACTGTACGAAGACCGGAACCACCGCATCCGCTGCACGATCGGCGAGAAATGTCGACGACACGCCCTTACGCCAACGCACGCCAGAGGACACGCCCTCGATGCCGCCGGCCCGGCGATGCATCGCCTCCTCGGCGTTATCGGTCGCGTCACGATCGGCGCCATCGGCACGCCGCGCTTGCGTGAACGCGGTCGCATGCAGATGGCCGCCACCATCGAAGATCACCTGTTCGTCGCGAACCGGGCGCATGCCGTTGGGCTGACTCAGATAGCGAACCGTGCCGACCGTGAGGTGAATTTCATCCGGATGCGTGAGCGGGCTCGAGGCGATCGAATACAGCCGCGGCTGCAGCCGTTTCAGGACGGTCGCGAGCGCTAACGCATCGAGCCGTACCGGAAAGGCATCGAGCACATCCGCCAGTTGGCGCCCCCAGAGCCAGGCCTGCAATTCGGTCTTGCGATCGGGCGCGAGCAAGCTGCGCAGCGCGCCGCGCCCCGGCTCGGACGTATGCTCGGCAATCCGTTCCAGCAAGGCGGCATGCGGCCGACCGATCTCGAAATAGTGCAGCAGGCCGTCGGCCAATCGCACGGCGGTCGGCATGTCATGGCCGAACATCGGCGACGGGCCCGTCAACGGCACCATCGCATCCGGGTCGGCACCGGTCAGCGCCAGGATTTCGTCCACCAGCGCCGGACAATTGGTCGGCCAGATGCCCAAGGCGTCGCCCGCCTCGTATTGCAGCCCCGTGCCTTTGATCGAGAGTGCGATACGCCGCGTGTCCTTTGTGGCGCCCTCGCCGTTCAGGCGAATATTCGCGATCACCGAGACTCTCGCCGGACGCATCTTGCTCGGCACCGCCGAGGCGATGCCGACCGATGCGGCAGCGCTGCCGCCCCGCGCCTGTCCGGGCGCTGCATCGTTCGTCGCACGCGTAGCGATCGGCGCGGTCGGGAGTGCGTTTACGTTTCCGTTTGCGCTCGTCATTGCGCCGGGCATCGGCGTCGTGCCGGCCATCGTGTTAGCCGTCGCAGCGGAGGCATTCGCACCGCTTCCCGCATGGTCGCGCTTGATCGCGACGATCACTTGATCCAGCCACTGGTCCGCCAACGTCAGGTCGTCGGATTCACATTCGACGCGTGCATGCAGACGACGACCGCCCAATGCGTCGAAGCGTGCATCGAGCCGCGCGCCATGGCCGCAAAACTGGTCGTAATGCCGATCGCCGAAGGCCAGCACCGCGAAGCCCGTCTGCGCGAAACTGTCCGATGGCATCTCGGTCAAGCCGTCCCAGAAAGCGCGTCCGTTATCGGGTGCCTCCCCGTCGCCGAAGGTGCTGCTCATCAGCAGCAAATAGCGTCCCGCCTCGCCCTGGGCGGCATGGATCGCCGCAGCGCCCGTCGCCGTCGCGGCAAACGCCGACGGCACGACATCGCTCATGCAGGCAGTGCGTATTTCGCAACCGGCCCCCATCAGGCGCATCGCGAACGGTTCGACGAGACCTTCCACCGTGCCGGTCTGCGATGCCCACAGCAACGTCACTTTCGGCCGCGGTTTGGCACCCGATACGTTGCTTACGCCACCGCTTGGCGGTGCCGCTATCGCCGCAGACGCGCCCTCGGCGCCGCGCATCCACGTGTCGAGGCCGCCCGCGAGCATGCCGTCGATCCAGGCGCGATGCAGAGGGTCGAACGGTGCATTCGACGGCAACGTCGGCGGCGGCGTTCCGCCTTCCCGCGCCACGGCGCCGGATGCCGCCTGCCGCGCTTCCGACAAGGCACGCCGCGCATCGAGGCCGTGCAAAAAGCCGGCGAGATAACGCTGTTCGATCTCGTTCAAAGCCGGCGGCGGGCTGGCAGCCAACACCGATGTCAATCCGCACGCGGCAGCCAAGGCGGTCACGCCGGGCTTCGGTGCATGCATGTCCGCCAATGCCATGCCTTCCACGAGGATCTTCTCCCACGACGACGATGCCGCCGCTGTGGTCGCCGCTACTGCAGGCGTTTCCACCCGCGCCGGTTCGGGTTTGTCCATTCGGGTCAGGGTCACCGCGCTGTATTTCATTTCCGGTTGCAACGAGACCGGATCGACCGCGTCCTGCGTCACCGTGTTGATGCACAGCGCATCGCCGAATACATCGTTCCAGTGAATCGGCGCAAAACACTCGCCTGGCGCCACGCGGTCCGTAACGATGGCGGGTAACACCGCACGGCCGCGGCGGGACCGAATTTCGACGGGATCGTCGTTGACGATGCCGGCCGCGAGTGCATCGTCCGGATGCACTTCGACAAAGGGCGCGCCGTTCAGCTTGTTCAAGGTCGCGATCTTTCCCGTCTTCGTCATCGTGTGCCACTGATGCTGCACGCGGCCGGTGTTCAACACGACGCCATACACGCTATCGAGATGCTCGGCCGGCGCGCGATAGGAACGCGCATGAAAGCGCGCCTTGCCGTTCGGCGTCGGGAACACCAAGGCGGGACGCATGCCATCCTCGCCGACGCGCAGCGCTTGGCTGAGGCCATCGTTCAGGTAACGAATCGGATTGCGTCCCTGCTCGGCCGTCGGCGGGCAAGGCCATTGCAACGGCCCGTCCTCCAGGCGGGCGTGGCTCGCGCCGCGCAGGTCATAGCCGGTGTCCGGATTCGTGCTGCGACGAATCTCCTCGAACACGGCGGCCGCATCGGCATAGTCGAAGGCGTCGCCATAGCCCATCGCCCGCGCGACGGCCGCGATAATGCGCCAATCGGCCTGTGCGTCGCCCGGTGCCGGCACCGCTTGCGGCGTCAGCGTCAGCGTGCGTTCGGAGTTGATCATCACCCCTTCGCCTTCCGCCCACAACGCACCGGGCAGCAGCACATCGGCGTAATGATTCGTCTCGGTATCCATGAAGGCGTCCTGCGTGATCACGCATTCCGCGCGACGCAAGCCGTCGATCACCGTCTGCCGATTCGGCACCGACGCCACCGGGTTCGTGCAGATGATCCAGATCGCCTTGATCTCGCCGGTCGCCATCCGTTCGAACAGATCGATGGTGCCGCCCGCCGGCGGCAACGATGACGACGGCAGCGCCTTCAGGCTATCCGGCGGCAGCCCCCAGAGGTCCTCGACGAAGGCGCGATCGCGCGGGTCCTGCAATACCCGTTGCCCCGGCAGGCCCGGGCCCATATACCCCATCTCGCGGCCGCCCATCGCATTGGGCTGGCCCGTCAGGGAAAACGGCCCGCTACCGCGCCGGCAGATCTTCCCTGTCGCGAGGTGCAGATTGCAGAGCGCCGTCGTGTGATCGGCGCCATGCGTGCTCTGGTTCAAGCCCATCGTCCAGAAGCTGCTCCACTCTCCTGCCTCGCCGATCCATTGCGCCGCCGTGCGGAGATCCGCCTCGGCAATACCAGTGACCTGCGATACATGACGCGGCGTGTAGTCGTCGAGGAGCGCCGACATCGCATCCCAACCTTCCGTATGGGCCGCGATAAAGGCCGGGTCCGTCTGACCGTTTTGTCGGAGCAGATGCAACAGGCCGTTGAGCAAGGCAAGGTCGGTGCCGGGACGAATCCGCAAATACAAGCTGGCTTTATCGGCCGTACTCGTGCGCCGCGGATCGACGACGATCAGCTTGGCACCGGCTTTCACGCGATCCATCATCCGCAGGAACAGGATGGGATGGCAATCGGCCATGTTGGCGCCCGTCACCAGGAACACATCGGCATGATCGATGTCGTCATAGGACCCCGGCGGCCCGTCAGCGCCCAACGATTGCTTGTAGCCGCTGGCCGCGCTCGCCATGCACAACCGCGAGTTCGCCTCCACATGCGGCGTACGGATAAAGCCTTTCGCCAGCTTGGTCGCCAGGTATTGCGCCTCGATCGACATCTGCCCCGACAGATAGAATGCCACCGCGCCCGGGCCGTCACGATCGACGATGGCGCGCAGTCGGCGTGCCGTCTCCGCAATCGCGCGCGGCATCGGCATCGGCGCCGGGTCGGCGTTACGGGCATGCCGCACATAGGCCTGCGCGAGACGGCCCGAATCGCCGATCGCCTGATGCGCGGTTTGCCCCTTCGTGCAAAGCCGGCCGCGGTTCGTCGGATGGGCGGCATCGCCGGTGATTCGAACGATGCGTTCCTGCTTCACATGCATGACGATGCCGCATCCCACCCCGCAATACGGGCAGGCACCGCGCACCTGGCGCGGACTGTCCGAAAGGTCTGCGGCATCCTGTGTGGATACCGTCGATGCTATCGAGGCCTTCATCGAATCGTTCATCGGACTTTGCAGAGGAGGAGGGACGAAAGCGTGTATGCCGGGCCGTCACCGCGAGATGACGGCCGCCACACGCGAAGTCGGATCAAGCAGCCAGCCAGACCGCACCGTCTTTCAGCGCAACGCGATAGGCGCGCACCGCATGCGCGGGCGACTCGATACACTCGCCCGTGCGGAGATCGAAATGTTGCTTGTACAGCGGCGAGGCGACGACGATCCGCGCACCCAGGCTGCCTGTCACGCCGCGCGACAGCACCGCGGCGCCGGAGTGCGGGTCGACGTTGCCGATCGCAAACAGCGCTTCCTGGCTGCCCGATGTCGACGTGCCGATTACCGCTTCTTGTGAACCGAGGGCCAACGCGCCCTCCGGCACGGTCACGCGGAATACGGCAACCTGCGCCTGGCCGAGCAAGGCGCATACGCCCGTGTCGGGCACGATGTCGTCGAGGCGGCACACGCGCTGCCAGGTCGCATCGATATGCAGTCCGGCCAGATCGGGGGATTGCAGTGCGCTCGGGAGCGGCGCTGTTTCAGTCATTTGCATCGGATACTCCTGGATCGATCGAAGCGACACCGTCGCGGTTCGCCAACATCACATTCCGTCGCCCACCAAGGCGTTATCGCTTGGTTCCTCGTCCTGCACGGCCGTCGGATGGGCCGCCCGCTCCGCCTCGTTGGCGGGACGAATCTGACCGCGCTCCTCGACGAACAGCACCCGGTCGTCCGCGGCATCGCTGTTGACGAAGTGCCGGAAGCGCTTGCGCGTCTCCGGATCCGTGACGGCCTTGCGCCATTCGCATTCGTAGGTATCGACGACGTGCGCCATCTGCGCTTCCAGCTCCGCACCGATGCCCAGCGAATCGTTGACGACCACGTCGACCAGATAAGGCAATCCGCCTTCGAGGTTGTCGCGCCAGACACTGGTGCGTTGCAAGCGGTCGCCGGTTTTCACATAGAACATCAACACGCGATCGATATAGCGGATCAAGGTCTCTTTATCGAGATCGGATGCGAGCAGTTCCGCGTGGCGCGGCTTCATGCCGCCATTGCCGCAGACATAGAGATTCCAGCCACGCTCGGTGGCGATCACGCCGATATCCTTGCCCTGCGCCTCGGCGCACTCCCGCGTGCAGCCCGAAACGCCGAACTTGATCTTGTGCGGCGCGCGCAGTCCCTTGTAGCGATTCTCCAACTCGATCGCGAGACCGACCGAATCGCCCACGCCGAAACGGCACCATGTCGACCCAACGCAGGACTTCACCGTCCGCAACGACTTGCCGTAGGCATGACCGGATTCGAATCCGGCAGCGATCAACTCCTCCCAGATCAACGGCAACTGTTCGACGCGCGCGCCGAAGAGATCGACCCGCTGCCCCCCGGTGATCTTCGTATAGAGGCCATAACGCTTGGCCACCTGCCCCACCGCGATCAAGCCATCGGGCGTGACTTCGCCGCCCGCCATCCGCGGCACGACCGAATACGTGCCGTCGCGCTGGATGTTGGCAAGGTAGTAATCGTTGGAGTCCTGCAGCGGCGCATGGTCGCGTTGCAGCACGAAGTCGTTCCAGCAGGAGGCAAAGATGCTTGCCGCCGTCGGCTTGCAGATATCGCAGCCAAGGCCCTTGCCGTGCCGCGCCAGCAGCGTACTGAAGGTACGAATCCCTTCCACGCGGACGATGTGATACAGCTGCTGCCGCGAGAACGGAAAATGCTCGCAGAGATGATTGTTCACTTCCAGGCCGAGCCGCTTCATTTCGGCTTTCATCACCTGCGTCGTCAGCGGCACGCAGCCGCCGCAGGTCGTCCCGGCTTTGCACGCCGATTTCACCGCGCCGATCGACGTCGCGCCAGCGCGCACGGCGGCGCAGATCGCGCCCTTCGATACGTCGTTACACGAACACACCTGCGCGCTGTCGGGCAAGGCATCCACGCCGATGCCGGCCACTGCGGGCGCACCGTCGGCGGTCGGCAGAATCAGCCATTCCGGGGCCTCCGGCAGTGCGATCCGATTCAACATCATCTGCAGCAAGGTGCCGTATTCGGCGGTGTCGCCGACGAGAATGGCCCCTTCCAGAAAGCGTCCGCATGCCGAGACGACGATCTTCTTGTACACCTCGCGACGCTCGTCGCTATATTGATAACTGCGCGCGCCCGGCGTCGCCGCCTGGGCGTCGCCGATGCTCGCGACATCGACACCGAGCAACTTCAACTTCGTGCTCATGTCGGCACCGGTGAATGCCATCATCTGCGTGGCATCCAGATGGGAGGCGTCGTCGACCTCGGCGGCCAGCGCGTGCAGATGCGCCGCCGCGACACGGGCCATTTGATAGCCCGGTGCGACGAGGCCATAGACGCGGTCCTGCCATGCCGCGCACTCGCCGACGGCATAGATATCCGCATCGCTGGTACGACATTGGTCATCGATCGCCACGCCGCCGCGCGCACCCATTTTCAAGCCGGCCTGACGGCCGAGTTCGTCGCGCGGACGAATGCCCGCGGAGAACACGATCATGTCCGTATCGAGCGCGCTGCCATCGGCGAACATCATGCGCCGACGCGGCGTGCCATCGCCACCGCCGGACGTCGCATCCATCCCGTCCGATACGTCTAGCGCATCGATCGATTGCGTTTGCTTGCCGGTATGCACGGTCACGCCCAGCGCTTCGATCTTGCTGCGCAGCATCCGTGCACCGGCCTCGTCGAGTTGCGCCGCCATCAAGCGCGGCGCGAATTCCACGACATGCGTCTGCAGCCCCATGTCACGCAACGCTTTCGCGCACTCCAGACCGAGGAGCCCCCCGCCGATTACGACGCCCACGCGGGAGCGCGCCCCGCAAGCCTGCATCGCTTCGAGGTCGTCGATCGTTCGGTAAACGAAGCAATCGCCGGCGTCCTTGCCCGGGATCGGCGGCACGAAGGGGTAGGAGCCCGTCGCCAGGACCAGCTTGTCGTAGGGAAGCGCCGTGCCGTCGACGAGGTACACCGTATGCGACGCGGCATCGACACGCGCAACGCGGGCGTTCAAGCGCAGCGACGTCGTACCGGTAGGATGATCGGCATCGTAATAGCCCGGCGCCACCAGCGACAAGCCGTCGGCCGTCGTACCGGTGAAGAAGGACGACAGTTGCACGCGATCGTAGGCGGCACGCGACTCCTCGCCGAGCACGGTGACCTGCAGCGGTCCCTTTGCACGCGGGCCCTGATGCTCGGCGGCCATCAAGGCTTCGACGAACTTGTGGCCAACCATGCCATTCCCGATGACGATGATCCTCATTGCTGGGCCGCTCCTATTCCTGGTGCTCGAAAAAACGCAAAAACAAAAAAGGCGTCCCAGGGACCGCGCAAGCAAGCTTGCGGGTTCCATGGGACGCCTTTGTCCGATAGACGCGTAATGCGTCTGACTGTCTTCGTAATCTGTCTTTACCGATGCAATCGCTGCATCGGCAGAGAATGTCCTTCGCGTGATCGCCGTTGATCCGCGATACCCCCTATGCATAGGGTGTGCCAGCGAACGAAACTTTCTCCAATCGACACCGAGGAGCCCAGGCAGTACAAGGCGTGCGGGGGTATGAGCCGGGTCGTGGCATCGCGCCGAACGCGCGAACGACGGGATTCTCGCGCAAGGCTGTCGGCCCTGTTTCGATGCACGGACGCACTTCGATAGTGCAGGCGTCATGTCGATGCACCGTAATGCATCGACTCCGAAGGACGTGTCTCATCGGACAAGGCCGTACTGTCGTGGCGCGTCGCTTGGCCTGGGTCTTGCATCATGTGTTTTCGAAATCGCAGGCATCGTGCATCGGCATGCGGTGCACACACCATTCAGATCGGCATCGCGGACAACGGCGTCCCCTCGCATCACGGCGAGCGGACGCCGTTTGCTTTTTGTCGTCGGCTTCGGCGTTTCTTTGTTGACGCTAGGCCTGTGGAGACGCCGACCGGCATACGGACCGCGCATCGATATCGCATGGTGTCCGACCGATTCACACGATGAGAACGTCCTCGCAGTACGGAGATTGTTATGAAGAGTGATTCCCTTTACGCCCTTCCCGCGCCTACCGCGTTCGAAGCGACGCAGCATGAGGGCGGCGAACGCAAGGCCGGCCGCGTCACGTTGCTAGGCACGGGACCCGGCGAGATCGACCTGCTGACGATACGTGCGGCGCGCGTCCTGGCCAGCGCCGACGTGCTCCTGCTCGACGACCTGGCCAATCCGGACATCGTCACGCTCGCGCCTCAAGCCCGCGTGATTCGGGTGGGCAAACGCGGCGGCTGTCGATCAACACCGCAGGCTTTCATCGAGCGTCTGATGTGCCGTTATGCGCGCCGGGGCTGTCACGTCGTACGCGCCAAAGGGGGCGATGCGCTGCTGTTCGGTCGGGCGGGAGAAGAAATCCACACGTTGCGCGGCGCGAACATCGCCGTCGATATCGTCAATGGCATTTCGTCGGGCTTTGCGGCAGCGGCCGGCCTCGGTATCTCACTGACGCATCGCGCGCATTGCGACGGCGTGACCTTTGTCACCGCCCACAAACAGGATCACGACGAACCCGACTGGCGCGCACTGGCTGCCAGTAACACGACGCTCGCCATCTATATGGGGATGCACCGCATTCACCGCATTTGCGCCACGCTGGCCGAACATCTGCCGGCGACGACACCCGCCGCGGTCGTCGAGTGGGCAGGTACGACGCGCGAGCGACGCTGTATCGGGCAGTTGGACGACATCGCCGAGCGAGCCGGCTCAGCGGGTTTGCAGAGCCCCGCCGTCATTCTGGTGGGTCGCGCGATCGGCATGGCGGACACGTTTTCGCACCAAGCGGCCGAGAACCGCCACGTCGGCAGCGCGCTCCGTGCCGACGCCGCTTGAGCAAAATAAAGCGCGATTTATAAATGATGTCGGAAGGCCTAGCCGAATGACCCGCCGTCTCGTTGCCTTTCCCGTTCGTCCATAGCGGACTGGCTTGGCCATGCATTCCGTCAAGCGCCATCGTGCTGTTTGGCTCCTAAGTCTTTTGCACATTGCGTGAGAAATCGCTGCATCGCTTGCCGAGCCTAAGGCCTATTCGGCGCTGTAATTCGCTGCTGTCCGATAGACCCCTGCGTACTTTGACCTCAGAATGTTTAGTCGTTTTGAAGTCAATACACATAACAGCCTAAGTGGCAGGGGACAACGGCATGCTGACTTTGATTGGAATCCTGATTATCCTGACCGTTGTCGGGACATTGCTGTCAGGCAAGAGCGCGCCGCTGATCGGCCTCATCCTGGGACCCTTGATTGGCGCGATCGCGGCCGGATTTTCCCTAGTGGAGATCGCGGACTTCTACAGCAAGGGCGTGGCAAAGGTGGCGCCGGTCGCGACGATGTTCATCTTCGCCATTTTGTTTTTCGGCATCCTGCAGCAAGCAGGTTTGTTCACGCCCTTGGTTAACGGCTTATTGCGCCTGACCCGTGGCAACGTCATCGCAGTCTGCGTGGGCACTGCGGCATTGGGTCTTGCCGCGCACCTCGATGGCGCGGGCGCCACGACCTTCCTGCTGACCGTCCCGGCCTTGCTGCCCTTGTACAAACGGCTGCGACTGAGCCCCTACCTGATGCTGATGCTGATCGCGCTCGGCGCCGGACTGATGAATATGACACCGTGGGCGGGCCCGCTCGGTCGCTCCTCGGCGGTGACCGGACTGGATGCCACCACCTTGTGGCATCCGCTGATCCCGCTCCAGGCCATCGGCGCCGTCTTGCTCTTGGCGTTGGCAGCCTTGCTAGGATGGCGGGAACAACGCCGACTTGCGCGCGAAGCAGTCTGTATCGACACAACGGCGGCAGGCGACGATGAGACCCCGACTCCGTCGGGCGCCCTCCTCTCGTCGATGCATGGCGCAACGTCAGAAACGGCAGGACCGCGGAAGGGTGCGACCGCTGCGCCGCGCAGTGCCCCATCGCTGAGCAAGGGCGTCGAAGACGTGCCACGGTGGCGCTTCTTTGCGAATGCCGCCTTGGGTCTGATGGTCTTTGGCGCTTTGGTCAGCGGCCTGTTTCCGTCGGCCCTGACCTTTATGATCGGCGTCGCGCTTGCGCTGCTGTTGAACCATCGCACGCAGGCGGCGCAATTGGAGTGCATCAAGCAGCACGCGCCCAATGCCATGGTCATGGCGTCGATCATTTTATCGGCGGGTGCTTTCCTGGGCGTTCTGGACGGCAGCGGCATGCTTCGGGCCTTGGCCCAGACGATCGTCGATTGGCTGCCGAATGCGGTGGTGCCGCGATTGCACCTGGTGTTGGGCCTGGTCGGTCTGCCCATGGAATTGCTGCTATCGACCGATGCCTATTATTTCGCCTTGCTGCCGATCGTCAGCGAGATCGTCGCGCCTCATGGGGTATCGGCAGCCAGCACCGTGTATGCGCTCGGCATCGGCAATATCGCCGGCACCTTCATCAGCCCGTTCTCGCCGGCATTGTGGCTCGGCCTGGGGCTCGCCGGGCTCGATATCGGCCGGTATATCCGCTTTGCGCTACCCACGATGTGGGCGTTTTCCTTGGTGCTGCTGGCGGTGGCGATTGGCTTGGGCGTGATTCCGATTTGATGAGAAGGAACGCCTTGCCACGCTAGCCGCGCAGCGACTGCCACACCGCCAGCTTCGCTTCATACGGCATCGACGCGTAGGCAGGGCTGCTGGACGGCAAGCGCACGATCCGATACCGCCGTGCCAGATCGCCCAGCGCCTTTTCGCCTATCTTGGCAGCGGTGCCGCCATTGAAGCCAATCGTCTGAAGCTTGGGCAGGCTTGCCAGCAAGGTCCGCAGATCGTTGCCCATATGATTCCGGATCGCGCTATCGAGACTCCCGTCCCGCCGCGCTTCGGCAATCACATCCCACAGTCCGACGCCGTGGGCCAGCACGGTCGTCAAGCGTTCGTCGTACGTCAAGGATCGCAGCGGCGTACCGATCACCTCCCCCAGCAGATCCCAAAAAAGATTCCGTGGATGCGCGTAATACTGCGCCGCCGCCAAGGACCGCACGCCGGGAAGACTGCCGAAAATCATGACGCGCGTGTTGGCGTCACAGACGGCGGGGAAACTTTGTAGCAGAGAAGACGACGTCATCGAAAGGCGCACATTGGCCGACGCGCCCGGTGCGCATCGCGCGATTAGGAAGCCGGACGCCAACCGTCACCGCGCGGCGGCGCGATCCAGCAGTTGCCAGAATGCCGGCAGAAAACACTCTGTGATGATGAGCGGCGCACCATGCCGTTCGAAGACCGAACGGCGGGCAATAAGCGAACACGGCGAACGTGACGAACGCGGCGACTGCGCGTCGCGCTCCGCCGCGGACAGCGGACGCGCGTCGGCGGAAACTCGCGCCTGCTGTCGCGCATAGAGTCGCGCCAGCGGGTCCGCGCGGCGCGCATCGGTACGCCCGACCCCACGCGACGTCAACATCGACCGTCGCACGGTTGGATCCCGATAAAGCAAAATGGCGAGCGGACGCGTCCTTAAAGTCCGCATCGCTCGCCATGTACCACGGCTGTGCACCAATCCCGTCACGCTGTGCGCCACCACACAGGGAACGCCTTCGACCGATAACTCGACCTCGCGCACCCAGGCGACACTCCGCGCCTTTGCACCCAGTAACGGCGCCTCGTCAGGCCAAGGGCGTTCGCGCCGCTCCTTGATGACCCGCACCGTCACTGGATACGCCGACGTACCCGCGCGCTCCACTGCGTCAGGACGCCCCGCCAAACGCGCAAGGTGCAAGGTCAGCGCACCGCCCGCCATCAACCAACCGCGCCGATCGTGCGGCACGGTTGCGGCGGGCGATACCCGCCAGCGCCCCATGCCATGCGCCGGCACCAGATCGGCATCGCGCATGCGCCCCGCTCGCGCACCCGCCTGCGTCGGCAAGCGACGCGTGGCCAGCCGCGTCCGCCGCCGCGCCACCGAAAGCGCACTCGCTGCGCTCGGCACGGACTGCAACGATCCTGTTTCAGGCACGCCCGGCCGCACCCAGCAGCAGCGCATTGGCGCGACGCACATACGCCGCCGGATCTTCCAGGCTACCGCCTTCCGCCAGCAGCGCCTGGTCGAACAACAGATGCACCCAGTCGTCGATCTGCGGCGAATCGGCTTGCAACTGCTTGACCAAGGGATGGTCCGGATTCAGTTCCAGGATCGGCTGCGCATCCGGTGCCTGCTGGCCGGCTTGCTTCAACATCCGTTGCAGATAGCCGCTCATCGCACCATCGTCGGCCACCAGGCAGGAAGGCGAATCGGTCAGGCGGAAGGTCAAGCGCACGTCCTTCGCCTTGTCCTTCAACAATTCCTTTGCCTTCTCGACCAGCGGCTGCATCGTGTCGCCCACCTTTTCCTGAGCGGCCTTTTCTTCATCGTCCGGCGTCAAGTCGAGATCGCCGCGCGCCACGCTGCTCAGCGGCTTGCCATCGAACTCGTTCAGGAACGACAACATCCACTCGTCGACGCGATCCGACAGCAGCAGCACTTCGATGCCCTTCTTGCGGAACACTTCCAGATGCGGACTGTTACGCGCCGCGCGCCAGCTATCGGCATTGACGTAATAGATCTTGGTTTGCGTATCCTTCATCCGCGACACGTAGTCGGCCAGCGACACGTTCTGCTCGTCGGTATCGCCGTTCGTGCTGGCGAAACGCAACAACTTCGCGATCCGATCCTTGTTGCCGAAGTCTTCGCCCGCGCCTTCCTTCAGCACCTGACCGAATTCGCTCCAGAACGTCTTGTACTTCTCGACATGGTTCTCGGCCAGATCTTCCAGCATCTGCAACGCACGCTTCGACACACCTTCGCGGATCGCCTTCACATCCCGGCTTTCCTGCAGGATTTCACGCGACACGTTCAACGGCAGATCGCTCGAGTCCACCACGCCGCGGATAAAGCGCAGGTAGGACGGCAACAACTGTTCGGCATCGTCCATGATGAAGACGCGCTTCACATACAGCTTCAAACCGCCGCGCTGATTGCGGTCCCACATATCGAACGGCGCCTTGGCCGGCACGTATAGCAGCTGCGTGTACTCGCTGCGGCCCTCGACACGGTTATGCGTCCACGCCAACGGATCTTCCTGCGCGTGCGTCAGATGCTTGTAGAAGCTCTTGTACTGTTCGTCGTCGATGTCGTTCTTCGACCGGGTCCACAGCGCGCTGGCCTGGTTCACCGTCTCGAATTCTTCCTGGACGACCATCTTGCTCGCCTCGGCATCCCACTCTTCCTTTTGCATCAGGATGGGCAGCGCGATGTGATCCGAGTATTTCTGGATGATCGACTTCAGCTTCCACGACGACAGCAGTTCGTCTTCGTCGGCGCGCAGATGCAAGGTGATCTTCGTGCCGCGCGACGTCTTGTCGATATTGTCGACGGTGAATTCGCCGTCACCGGCGCTTTCCCAACGCACGCCTTCCGCTGCCGGGGCACCGGCGCGGCGCGATTCCACCGTCATCTTGTCGGCGACGATGAAGCCCGAATAGAAGCCCACGCCGAACTGACCGATCAGCGCCGCATCCTTCTGCTGATCGCCGGACAACTTCGAGAAGAATTCCTTCGTACCGGATTTGGCGATGGTGCCGAGATGCGCAATCGCGTCGTCACGGCTCATGCCGATGCCGTTGTCCTCGATCGAAATCGTGCGAGCTTCGGCGTCGTGCGTGACGCGAATTTTCAGTTCCGGGTCGTTCTCGTACAGCGAGGCATCGGCGATCCCCTCGAAGCGCAGCTTGTCGGCCGCGTCCGATGCATTGGAGATCAATTCCCGCAGGAAGATTTCCTTGTTGCTGTACAGCGAATGGATCATCAACTGCAGAAGCTGCTTCGTTTCTGCCTGAAAACTCATTGTTTGTTGCGTCATGCCGATTCCCGATACAAAGTGACGTTCACGATCCCCCGATACTGCCGCGCGCCGTCGCGCGGACACCTCGCCGCTTAGCTGGCGGCGTGGGCGCCAGGGGTCCGAATGTTTTCCCGCCACGCCGCGGTGGATAGGAAAACGTAATGGAACCCATATCAGGGCGCGATCGGCAAATTCAAGGGCCGACGCACCGTTTTGCATGCTACTGGCCGTGTCGCTGGATATAGTCGGACAGGAAGACCAGGAAATCCGGATGCGTGCTGCTGCAGATGTTCAGGCGCAGATAGGTCGACGGTGTCTGAGACGGGGAAAACAACGCGCCCGGCGCCAGCAGGAAGCCGGCTTCGTGCGCCGCTGCCGTCATCGCGCTGCTGTCGCAATGTACGTTCGCCCAGACAAACATGCCCGCGTCGGGCTCGCAGAGCAAGGTCGCGCCCGCCTGCTTCAAGGCGGCCAGCGCCGGCGCACGGACGCCATCCAGCTTGAGTCGCAAGCGCTCGACATGGCGTCGATAATGGCCTTCGGTCAGCACGCCGTAGATGATGCGCTCGCCCAGCTCCGGCGTGGTCAGCGCGGCCAGCAGCTTCTGATCGGAGAGGCGTTTTGCCAGCACGGGGTCGCAGGCGATATAGCCGACGCGAAGATTCGGCGCCAAGGTCTTGCTGAAGCTGCCCGCATAGATCACGCGCCGCAGTTGGTCGAGACTCGCCAGCCGCACGGCCGGATGATTCGGTGGGCAGAGATCGCCGTAGATGTCGTCCTCGACGATGATGAAATCATAGCGCTCCGCGATCTGCAGAATCCGATAGGCCTGCGCCGCGCTCAGCGACGTTCCGGTGGGATTATGCAGCACCGAGTTGATCACCATCAGCTTCGGCCGCCAGGTTTCCGCCAACATTTCCAAGGCATCGAGGTCCGGGCCGTTCGCGGTATAGGGCACGCCCAGCAAACGCGCGCCCTGCCCGACGATCCGCCCGAACATCTGGAACCAGGCCGGATCGCCCACCAATACCGAATCGCCCGGCTGCAGATACAGGCGTGAAATCAGGTCGACGGCATTGGTGATACCGGACAGCGTGACGATCTGGTCCGGTGTCGCGCCAATCTCGATACCGGCCAGATGGATCTGCAACTGTTGCCGCAGCGGCAGCGAGCCCTGGGGCAGCCCGTAACGCAACAGCGCGCCCCCACTTTGGCGGCCGATCCGTTTCACCGCCTGCGCCAACATCTCGCCGTCGAGCCAGTCGTTCGGCAGAAAGCCGAGGCCGGGCGCTTTTTCCGGCGCCGTGGTGTGCATGATGTTGTTCAGCAGCCAAGGGACGTCGATCGTCGACGGCGGCGCGAGCGGTGCGTTGCCGGTCGCCCGGGCGCGCCCGCCCGCGCCACCGCCGGCGGCACGCGACGTACCGGTGCCGACGCCCGGCCCACTCACGCCGGCACGAACCGTCCCATTCGAGGTCGCCCCCGCCGCAAGCCCGGCACCCGTCGGATGCGCCGCGCCGCCCTGTTCGCGCTGCCGGTCCAGCACATAAAAACCGGAGCCTCGCCGCGCCTCGAGATAGCCGTAATTGACCAGACGCTCGTAGGCATCGACGACCGTGGCCGGCGACACGCCCTTCTCCGAGGCAAGGCGGCGAATCGACGGCATGCGTAGCCCCGGCCGGAACACGCGCTCGTCGATACGGCGCCGCGCCCACATCACCAGCTGCTCGACCAGCGTCAGCTGATCCGAGCCTACCGGCGGCGGAATCTGTTCCAGCATCGTCGACATTTCCCGCCCTCCCCAAGCCGGCTTTTCACAATTCGCGCAACTGTATCACAAACTATTCAGCCAATTGTACCGAGACTGTATCGGTACATTTACTTAAGATTGATTTGCGGTCGATCTCGCCTTGCACTGGCGAGCCGACCGTGTTTAAGATTCATTTCGTCCGCTTTCCCGATAGCAATGTCCTGGCGCGTAAGACGATGCGCGCTGGCGGCGCGTCACCCCTGCATTGCCCCTGTTTCTCACCCGCACGAAATCGAAGGCCACACCGCTATGTCATCGGAACACACGTCCTCCGGCACGCCGTCCGGATATGAGACTGCCACGGCAGCCGCCAGCCACTGGCCCTTGTCGCAACGCGCACGCAAGCTGACCAGCTCGGCCATCCGGGAAATCCTGAAAGTCACCGAGCGTCCCGAGATCATCTCGTTCGCCGGTGGCCTGCCGGCCCCGGCGACGTTTCCGGTAGAGGCGATGCGTGCGGCGGCCGAGCGTGTACTGACCGACGATGCGGTAGGCGCACTGCAATACTCGCCGACCGAGGGCTATCGTCCGTTGCGCGAGTGGGTGGCGGCGCACCATTCCGGCAACGGGGTGACGATTCGCCCCGAGCAGGTACTGATCACCACCGGCTCGCAGCAGGCGCTCGATCTGATGGGCAAGGTCATGCTCGATCCAGGCAGCCGCGCCTTGGTCGAAACGCCGTCCTATCTGGGTGCCTTGCAGTCGTTCGCGATGTTCGAGCCGACCTTCGTGTCGGTGCCGTCCGATGACGACGGGCTGCAGCCCGACGCCTTGACGCCCGCGCTGACCGAGGGTGCGCGGCTTCTCTACACGCAGCCGAATTTTCAGAATCCGACGGCCCGACGTCTGCCGCTGGAGCGCCGCCTCGCCCTGGCCGAGTTTGCAAAAGGGGCCGGCTTCCCGGTGATCGAAGACGATCCGTATGGCGAGCTGTATTACCGCGGCGAGCCCTTGCCGACGTTGTTGTCGATGGCGCCGAACCACATTGTCCATTTCGGCACCTTCTCGAAAGTCCTGGCGCCGGGATTGCGCGTGGGGTATGTGATCGCGCCCGAACCGCTGCTGATGAAGCTTGTTCAGGCCAAGCAGGCAGCGGATCTGCATACGCCGATCTTGACGCAACGCATCGTCTACGAAGCGGTCAAGAACGATCTGCTGTCGCGGCACCTGCCCGACGTGCGCGCGCTGTACCGCGCGCAATGCGACGCGATGCTCACCGCGCTGGAACGCGAAATGCCGGAAGGCGTGCGTTGGAACGCTCCGGCCGGTGGCATGTTCGTCTGGCTGACCTTGCCGGAAGCGATCGACGCCACCGCCTTGCTGCAAGCGGCCATCGTGGAACATGTCGCCTTCGTGCCCGGCGAGCCCTTCTATGCCGATGGACGCGCCGCACCGTTGGCATCGCGATCGATGCGCCTGTGTTTCTCGACCGTCCCGCCGGCACGGATCGACGAAGGCATCGCTATACTAGGCCGCCTGATCGCCGCCTGGCCCAAGGACCCGGCGGCCCAGCCTGTCCTCTAAGGAGATAAATCGATGTCGCAATCCGCTGTCTATACCCGCCTGGAAGCCGCCGGTATCACGCTGCCGGCCGCAAACGCGCCGGCCGCCGCCTATGTCATGGCCGCGCAGTCGGGCAATCTGGTGCATCTCTCCGGGCATATCGCACGCAAGGACGGCCAACCCTGGGTCGGCCGCCTCGGCGATGAACTGGACACCGCCACCGGCAAAGCGGCAGCGCGCAGCGTAGCCATCGACCTGCTGGCGACGCTGCATGCCCATACCGGCGATCTCGGCCGCGTGTCGCGCATCGTCAAGCTCGTTAGCCTGGTGCATTCGGCGTCCACCTTTACGGAACAGCATCTGGTCACCAACGGCGCGTCGGAATTGATGGTCGAGATCTTCGGCGATCAGGGCAAGCATGCGCGCTCGGCATTCGGCGTCGCGCAATTACCCTTCGGCGTCTGCGTGGAAATCGAGATGATCGCGGAACTCAGCGCACCCTGAATCGCGCCGCGACGTTGCGCCCATATCGAAGCAACGTCGCAAATGCACGACACCCTTGCCGCAGATGTCCGTCGTACGTCGATGCCGACGGACGCTCCCGCCTTACTGCAATCGCCGCCTCCACGCGCGCCTCTTAGGTACAAACCTCTGCAGATGTCGAACGACTGTTTTACTGCATCGATCATGCAGCAAGATGGAATCGATCCCTTCGCATCGTGCAGGTGACGCATGGATACGCTTACATGCGGTCGAACAATGGTTCCCCGTGACGCGAATCGGGCGACATGTCTGCGCTAAAAAAACGGTCGCGCGGTCGTACATAGTCGTATCCCGTTCACCGTTCGCTAATGTATTACGAGATGACTGGCCGCGATCTGGCAGGACCGCGCAGATCGTCTTCGCACGGCCCTCAGATCGGCGTTGTGACGAACTCCTAAAATAGATAGGCTTGGGTTACTATCTCTCAGCCCTAGCCGCTGGCGCGGGCCGATCCACTTACGAGATATGACTGAGCTACAGCCGCCGGGGGATGGCGCATCGCGGCCGTTCGATCCGCAATACGACGACCATCGCGATACCCGCAAATGGGCCCTGTTCGCCATTCCGGCGCTGGGTATCGTTTTGCTGGCGATTTTATGGTCGGTGATCGGCACGCGCTTATCGGTCGAACATCGTTCGGTCAGTGCAGACTCCGCCGCATCGGCGGACATCCTCGCGTCCGCGCTCGAACAGCACACGGTCAAGGCGATCCATCAGATCGACCAGATCACGCGCTTCATCAAGTTCGAATTCGAGAAGGATCCGGCGCACTTCAATTTGGACCTTGCCTTCTCGCAGGGCCTCGTCCCACCCGATGTGCTGCTCCAAGTCTCGCTGATCGATGCCAACGGCAAGATGCTCGAGGCGGTCAGCACGCGACCGGGACAACGTGGCATCACGGTAACCTCCGGCGCAAAGACACCGGTGGACGTCTCCGACCGCGAACATTTCCGCTATCACGTCACCCACGACAACGACGAGCTGTTTATCAGCAAGCCGGTCCTCGGCCGCGCATCGGGACAATGGACGCTGCAGTTCACGCGGCGCCTCAACGATGCCGCAAATCAGTTCGACGGCATCGTCGTGGTCTCGGTGGACCCGCGCTACTTCACATCGGATTTCTATAACACCGCCGCGCTCGGTGAGAGTGGCGTCATTGCCGTGATCAGCGACGACGGCACCGTGCTGTCGCGCCAGACTGGCAATCACGATCCGGAGCATCGCTTCACGGCGGGCGTCCGTTATCCGGAACCGCAGCACTTGTCCGGCCAGATCGAGGATCCGGTGGATAACGTCGCGCGCATCGTCGCCTATCGCCATATCGTCGGTTACCCGCTCGGCATCATGGCCGGCCTGGCCGTCAACGACGAATTGGCTGCGTTCAATCACACGCGTAACGTCTATCTGATGATGACCGCCTTCATCTCGGCGGCCATCATCGTCTTCCTCTTTTACGTCTGGTTGCTGATGCGCAAGCTGATGCAACGCGAACAGGAAATGCGGCTGCTTGCCGAGACGGACATTCTGACCGGATTGCCGAATCGCTATCAGAGCCTGCGAATGCTGCGCCGCGAAGTCCTGCCGCTCGAAAATGTGGGGCGCATCGCGCTGCTGATGGTCGGCCTCGATAATTTCAAGACGATCAACGATTCACTCGGGCATGGCGCTGGTGACCAAGTGTTGATCAAGACAGCCGGGCGTTTGGGAGACTTGTCCGCGCGCCTGAGCAGCGAGGTCCTGATCCTCGCGCGCAGTGGCGGCGACGCCTTCCTGATCGCCATCAAGGGACCGGCGGTGCGCGAGGAATCGGCGCTGCTGGCCGAAGCGATCGCGGAAGCATTGCAGCCCCCGTTCACCGTGCGCGGCATTCCGCTGGTGTTGAACGCCAGTGTCGGTATCGCGCTGTATATGGAAAACGGCGAGAACGAAGCGGACCTGCTGAAGAAAGCGGATCTGGCGATGTACAGCGCCAAGGAAGCCGGCAAGGCCTGCTACCAGTTCTATTCGCCGCACCTCGCACGTCGCGCGGATCGCTTGATGAAGTGGGAGCAGCAGCTGCGCGTCGCGCTGTCGCAAAAACAATTCTTCGTCGAATACCAGCCGATTTTCAATCTACAGGATCGCCGCATCGTCGGATTCGAAACCTTGCTGCGCTGGCATCATCCGGATCAGGGGCTGATTCTCGCGGGGGATTTCATTCCGATCGCCGAATCCACCGGACTGATCCTGCCGCTCGGCGACTTCGCGCTGGATGCCGCCTGCAGTCAGTTATCGCTGTGGCGCGCGCAAGGCTTCGAGGCCTTGACGTTGGCGGTCAATGTCTCGTCGGTCCAGTTCTGGCGCGGCGATCTTGTCGATACCGTGCGGCGGGCGCTGGATAAATACAATGTCCCGCCGGGCCAGTTGGAGCTGGAAATCACCGAAACGGCGATGATCGAGTATCCCGAGCTGGTCTCCGACAAGATCACCGCGCTGAAGGCGCTGGGCGTACGCATCGCCTTGGACGACTTCGGAACCGGCTATTCCTCCCTGTCCTATCTACACCGTTTCCCTGTGGACACACTGAAGATCGATCGCTCTTTCGTGCATGCGATCCCGAACGATCGCAGCGTCTGCTCGATGATTTCGGCGATCGTGGGGCTGGCGAAGTCGCTCGGCCTGACCGTGGTCGTCGAAGGCATCGAGAACGACGAACAGGCCGAATGGCTGTCGCGACTAGGGAGTCTGGATGCGCAAGGCTTCCTGTTCTCGCGGCCGCTGCGTGCGGAGGCGGCGCTGGAAGCGTTACGTCACATTGGGATATCCGGCACCGAGCTGCCCGGCCCCGCAACCGACGCGGCGGCATCTCCCGAGGTCAGCGACGCGCCGAAGAAAGCGTGAGCGTCCTGTTGCGCCTGCGGCGGAACGCGCGCTAGCACGCGCGATACGGGAACCGGCTTAAACGAGACCTAATACGCCGAAGGCGATGGTACAGACGCCGAGCACCAGATTAATGGTCACCATCATGCGAATGCCGGCCAGCGCCTTTGCACCGTCCTGCCATTTTTCCGCCTGCACCGCGCGGCGCAAACGCGGGAACAGCGCAAAGCGAAGGTGCCCGAAAATCAGCATCATCATCACGCCGAAACCGGTCATTGCCTGGACGGGCCAGGGCGACTGACCGCCTCCGCCGAAGCGGCTCATCAGGAAGCCGCCCGAAATCAGAATCACCCCGATGCACACGGCCACCCAGGTGAAGAAGCGTTGCAGCACGCCCAACCAAAGCGGCATGCGCATCTGCGGCGCGATATCGGCGACCGCGGGCCGCAGGCAAAGGTGTGCGAAGAACATGCCCCCTACCCAGACGACGACGGCGAGCAGATGCAGGAATAGCGCGAGTTCTACGACGTGGTTCATCGAGACAACATCCTTTTGCAGAGAAGGTTCGCCCCGCCATGACGGGGGATGGGCGGACGAGCGACAGGCAGCGGCAGTCCCGCCGCCCGCGCTCGCGTCAGCGGATTTCCGGACGCAGGCCCGTGGGCTTCAAACGGTTTGCCGGCACCTTGCCACGCTTCGCGCGTTTCGCGCGATGCGGATCCAGCGCGACACCATTCAACAGCGCTTCCACCGGCTTGCCGCCGCGCTCGCCCTGCAGCACGAGCCCGGCCGACGTGAAGGCCACGCTTTGCAGCAAGGACTGTCCTTCGTCCAATCCGATCAAGGTCACACCGCGACCGCCGCCGGACATCGTTTTCATCTCATCGATGCCGAAGACCAGCAAACGGCCATCGCTGGCGAGACAGCCCACTTCGGTCGAACCGGCGAGCACCGGCGTCGGCATCAAGGGCACCGGTTGAGCGGCGCCTTCGCCTTCGATCGTCATGAAGGCCTTGCCGCTGCGATTCCGACTGACCAGATCGCCGATTTTCGACAGGAAACCATAGCCGGCACTGGTCGCCAGCAACAGCAAGCGGTCGGGCGACGCGGCGTAGTAATGCAACAGACGCGTGCCCGATTCGAGATCGACCAGCGAGGTCACCGGCACGCCGTCGCCGCGACCGCCCGGCAGCCCAGCCACCGCCGACGAATACACGCGGCCGTTGTCGCCCCAGGCGATCAGATTGTCCGTGGTGCGGCATTCGAAGGCACCGTACAAGGCATCGCCCGCCTTGAAGGTGAACATCGCGCTGTCCAGGCCATGGCCCTTCTGCGTGCGGACCCAGCCGCGCGCCGACACGATGACCGTCACCGGCTCGTCGACGATGCGGGCTTCGGCGCTCGCGCGCTTTTCCTGCTGGATCAACGTACGACGCTCGTCGCCGTATTGCTTCGCATCCGCTTCGATCTCGCGGATCATCAAGCGACGCATTGCCGACTCGCTACCAAGCAGTTCCTCGAGCTTCTTCTTCTCGTCGGACAGTTCGGACAATTCGCGTTCGATCTTCAGCCGTTCCAGACGCGCCAATTGGCGCAGCCGGATTTCGAGGATGTCCTCGGCTTGCCGATCGGTCAGCTTGAACCGATCGATCAGCGCCGGCTTCGGCTCATCCGATTCGCGGATGGTCTGAATGACTTCGTCGATATTCAGAAAGACGATCAGGCGCCCTTCCAGGATATGGATGCGGTCGTTGACCTTGCCGAGACGATGCTGCGTGCGGCGGGTCATCGTCGCCTGACGGAACGTCACCCACTCGCCGAGAATGTCCGGAAGCGACTTCTGACGCGGTCGACCGTCGCCACCGATCATCACCAGATTGATCGGCGCGTTCGATTCCATGCTGGTATGCGCCAGAAGTGTATTGATGAACTCGGTCTGATCGATCCGGCTCGACTTCGGCTCGAACACCAGCCGTACCGCCGCATCCTTGCCGGACTCGTCGCGCACCGCGTCGAGCAGGCCCAGGATCGTCTGCTTGCCCGCCAGTTGCTCCGGCGTCAGCGCCTTCTTGCCGAGCTTGATCTTCGGATTGGTCAGATCCTCGATTTCTTCGAGGACCTTCTGACCCGACGTGTTCGGCGGCAACTCCGTCACCACCAGATTCCACTGCCCGCGTGCCAGCTCTTCGATCTTCCAGCGCGCACGGACCTTCAGCGAGCCACGGCCGCTTTCATATGCGGCGGCGATTTCCGCCGGGCTCGAAATGATTTGGCCGCCACCGGGAAAATCCGGGCCCGGCATCAAGGCCAGCACTTCTTCCAGCGACATCTTCGGATTGCGGATCAAGGCCACCGCCGCCGCCGCCGTCTCGCGCAGATTATGCGACGGGATTTCCGTGGCCATCCCCACCGCGATACCGGAAGCACCGTTCAACAGCACGAAGGGCAGACGTGCCGGCAAGAGCCGGGGCTCTTCGAACGCGCCGTCGTAGTTCGGCATGAAATCGACGGTACCCATGCCGATTTCATCGAGCAGCAATTTCGCGATCGGCGTCAGGCGTGCTTCGGTATAACGCATCGCCGCCGCGCCGTCGCCATCGCGCGAGCCAAAGTTGCCCTGGCCGTCGATCAAGGGATAGCGCAACGAGAAGTCTTGCGCCAGACGCACCAAAGCGTCGTATGCCGACTGGTCGCCGTGCGGATGGTACTTACCCAGCACATCCCCGACCACGCGTGCCGATTTCACCGGCTTCGCATCGGAGGCCAGGCCCATTTCGCTCATTGCGTAAAGGATGCGGCGTTGCACCGGCTTCTGCCCGTCGCAGACGTCCGGGAGCGCGCGCCCCTTCACGACCGAGACCGCGTAATCCAGGTACGCCCGCTCCGCGTAGACGCTCAGCGTCAGCGCGTCGTCCGGCGGGCTTGTCTCGATAGTGTCGTATTCCATGACCATGTCCTACCTGCTTTAAATGTCCGCTTCGACTTCGTTGCCCTTCTCTTCCAACCAGCTGCGGCGCGCGGCGGCTTCGCCCTTGCCCATCAGCATCGTCATCATCGTGACGGTGGTGTCGAAGTCGAACTGTCCCAAGGTGATCGGCGACAGGCGCCGCGTGTCGGGATTCATCGTCGTATCCCACAATTGCTCGGGATTCATTTCACCCAGGCCCTTGAAGCGGCTGATGCTCCATTGCGTCTCGCGCACGCCGTCCTTGCGCAGCTTGTCGAGAATCGATTCCAGCTCGGCTTCGTCGAGCGCATACAGCTTTTGCGCGGGACGCTTGCCCCGTGCCGGCGCATCGACGCGGAACAGCGGCGGCCGAGCGACATAGATATGCTGCCGCGCCACCAACTGCGGAAAGTGCTTGAAGAAGAGCGTCAGCAACAGCACCTGGATGTGCGAGCCGTCGACGTCCGCATCGGACAGGATGCAGATCTTGCCGTAGCGCAGGTTCGACAGGTCCACCGTGTCGTTCGGCCCGTGCGGGTCGACGCCGATGGCCACGGAAATGTCATGCACTTCGTTATTGCCGAACAGCCGATCGCGCTCGGTCTCCCAGGTATTCAAGACCTTGCCGCGCAACGGCAGGATCGCCTGGAATTCTTTTTCGCGCCCCATCTTCGCGGAGCCGCCGGCGGAGTCACCCTCGACCAGGAACAGCTCGTTGCGCGTGATATCGGTCGACTCGCAATCGGTCAGCTTGCCGGGCAGCACGGCCACGCCCGAGCTCTTGCGCTTCTCGATTTTCTGGCCGGCGCGGGTGCGCGCCTGCGCCTGTTTGATCACCAGGTCCGCCAGCTTCTTGCCGTGCTCGACGTGCTGATTGAGCCACAATTCGAGCGCCGGACGGGTGAAAGCCGAGACCAGCTTGACCGCATCGCGACTGTTCAGACGTTCCTTGATCTGCCCTTGGAATTGCGGGTCCAACACCTTTGCCGACAGCACATAGGAGACGCGCGAGAACACGTCGTCGGCCAGCAGTTTCACGCCCTTCGGCAGCAGGCCGTGCAGCTCGATGAAACTCCGTACCGCCTGGAACAGACCGTCGCGCAAACCGGACTCGTGCGTGCCGTGCGCGGGCGTGGGGATCAGGTTCACATAGGATTCACGCAGCAGCGTGCCTTCCTCGGTCCATGCGACCACCCAGGCAGCGCCTTCGCCGGGCGCGAAGTTTTCTTCGCCGTTACGCGCCGGATCGGCAAAGCGCTCGCCCTCGAACAGCGGCACCAGCGGCTCCGCGCCGTTCAGGCCTTCGCTCAGGTAACCGCGCAAGCCGTCCTCGTATTGCCATACGATGCGCTCGCCGGTCTTCTCGATCGTCAGCTCCACTTCGACGCCGGCCAGCAGCACGGCCTTCGAGCGCAGCAGTCGTTGCAGTTCGGCCTGCGGCAGCGTGGCGGAATCGAAATACTTCGGATCCGGCATCACGGTGACGCGCGTGCCATTGCGGCGCTCGCCTCGATTGGCCGGCCGTATCGTCAATTCGCGCGTGACCGCGCCGTGTTCGAAGCCGACATCGGCCACTTTGCCGTCGCGCCACACGGTGACGTCGAGGTGGGTGGACAGCGCGTTCGTCACGGAGACGCCCACGCCGTGCAGACCGCCGGAGAACGAGTAGGCGCCGCCCGAGGCCTTGTCGAACTTACCGCCCGCGTGCAGGCGGGTGAAGACGATCTCGATGACGCTGACGCCTTCCTCGGGATGCAGGCCGAACGGAATACCGCGGCCTTCGTCGTCGACGCTGATGGCGCCGTTGGCGTGCAAGGTCACGGCGATGCGCTTGCCGTTGCCACCGAGCGCTTCGTCGGAGGCGTTGTCGATGACTTCCTGGATTATGTGCAGCGGATTTTCCGTCCGCGTGTACATGCCCGGCCGCTGCTTGACGGGCTCGAGGCCCTTCAGCACCTTGATCGAGGCTTCGCTATAGGCAGGATTCGTCGGTTTTTTGGACATGTGGTTCGGAATTCAGCATCGGGCCGGCGGGGTCTGACGACGCCCCACCGACCACAAAAAATACAAATGGCGATGCCGCGCCAGGCGGGCGAGGCAGGAAAATCCCTGCCCGCGCCCGCCGGTCGCGGCCGACACATCGGAATACGGAAGCCGGCTTGCGGACAACCCGCAACCGATGTTCTGACACGAAACGGGGCCAGAACACACTGCTGGCCGCGCGTATTTTACTGTCTCGGACGATCGAGTGTACCTTGCGCGCGTGCGATTGGCCGCTTGGGGGAGCAAGGACGGCACATTGTCGCGGCCCGTCCCGGCAGGCTCGGTCAGACTTCGCCGCGGGTCTTCCCTTCCAGCGTTTCCCAGCGTTCCAACGCGAGCATCAGCTCGTCGTCGATTTCGGCGAAACGCTCCGTCAGCTTAGTCCCTTCGGCCGGATTGTCGACGAAGATCTTGCCGTCCTCGATCAGCGCCGACAGATGCCGCTGCTCGGTCTCCAGCTCGGCGATCGTCGCCGGCAAGGTCTCCAGTTCGCGTTGTTCCTTGAAGGACAGCTTGACCGGCTTTCCCTTCGGGACGGCGGGGACACTCGCGGCCACGCTCGGTGCAGCCGACGTCGCGCCCGCGCTGTCTTTTCCGGCCGCCGCGCCCGATGCCGCAGAGGCATCCGGCTTACGCGCCGCTTTGCCGCCGGCGGACCAGGGCGTGGCCGGCAAGGCATCGCCGCTCGTATGCTGCGCCCGAGCGGACTGGGTACGCCAATCCGAGAAACCACCGACGTATTCGCGCCAGACGCCATTGCCTTCGAAGGCGATGACCGACGTCACCACGTTGTCGAGGAAGGTCCGATCGTGGCTGACCAACAGGACGGTGCCCGGATAGTCGGCCAGCAACTCCTCGAGCAGCTCCAGCGTCGGGATATCGAGGTCGTTGGTCGGTTCGTCGAGCACTAGCACATTCGACGGGCGGGCGAACAGGCGTGCCAGCAGCAGGCGGTTGCGCTCGCCACCGGACAGCGATTTCACCGGGGAGCGCGAACGCTCCGGCGAGAACAGGAAGTCGGCCAGATAGCTCATCACGTGCTTGCGCGCGCCGTTGATCTCGACCCAGTCCGAGCCCGGTGCGATGGTATCGGCCAGGCTGCGCTCCGGATCCAGTTGCGCGCGCATCTGGTCGAAATAGGCCACCTGGATATTGGTACCAGTCCGCAGCGAGCCGCTGTCGGGCGCGATCTCGCCGAGCATCAGCTTGATCAGCGTGGTCTTACCTGCCCCGTTCGGGCCGATCAAACCGATCTTGTCGCCGCGCATCACCGTGGCGGTGAGCTTATTGATCAGGGTCCAGCCTTCATAGCCCTTCGACACGTCGATCATCTCGGCGACGATCTTGCCCGAGCGGTCGGCCTGACTGACGTCCAGTTTCACATTGCCTTGCACGTTGCGTCGTTCCGAGCGCTCGCCGCGCATGGCTTCCAGCCGTGCGATACGGCCCACGCTGCGGGTACGGCGGGCTTGGACGCCTTTGCGGATCCAGACTTCCTCTTGCGCCAGCAGCTTGTCGAACTTGGCGTTTTCGACGCTTTCGGCTTCGAGTTGCTGTTCCTTGCGAAGCTGGTATGCGGCGAAATTGCCGGGATAGGACAGCAAACGTCCGCGATCCAGTTCGACGATACGGGTGGCGACGGAATCCAGGAAGCGTCGATCGTGGGTAATGAAGAGCAGGCTGGTGCGCAGCGAGATCACCAGCGATTCGAGCCAGCGGATCGCGTCGAAATCGAGGTGGTTGGTCGGTTCGTCGAGCAGCAGCAGATCCGGCGCGCTGACGAGCGCCCGTGCGATGGCGACGCGCTTGCGCATCCCGCCGGACAGATCATCGACGCGCATCGTCTCGTCGAGACCGAGCTGTTCCAGCGTCGTTTCGACGCGATTGCGCCATGACCAGGCGTCGGTCGCGTCGAGGTCGCCTTGCAGTTCGGTCAGGCGCGCCATCAGGGCGTCGGAGTCACTGCCCTCGGCGCCCAACTGGGACGAGACCTCGTCGTATTCGGCAAGGAGACGCATCGCGTCGGCGAGGCCGGAGGCGACTGCCTCGAAAATGGTCTCACCTTCGGTGAATTCCGGCTCCTGCGCGACGAAGATCGTTTTCAGATTGGATTGGCGCGAAACCAGGCCATCGTCCGGGCGGCTGAGGCCCGCAACGATCTTGAGCAGCGAGGACTTGCCGGCGCCGTTGCGGCCGATCAGGCCGACGCGTTCGCCCTGCTCGATGGAGAAATCGGCGTGATCCAACAAAGCCACGTGACCGAACGCCAATTGGGCGCCGGTGATGGAGTACATCGACATGAGAAGGCTGTCCAGCAGCGAACCTGGCGGGAATCGACGATCCCGGCACTACGGCCGCCGCAAAAGGGGAAATCGGTTGGCCGCTATTGTACCGGCTGCGCGTGACGCAAACGGGGAAGTATGGGAATGCGCGCGGGATTGGCTTTAGGGCCGGAGTACGGGAGCAGCGGAAATGGCGTGGGCTGAGCCGGTGGCGTCAGAACGGCGCGGCGGTTTTGCTTCAGCTTGGCGGTGAGGCTGGGGTGACGCGATTCGGGGCGTATCGGTTGCACGCTCGGCCGTCAGCCTGCCGACCGGCATTTTGCTTCCCGATCTCCTTGACGACGGCATAGGACGGCGAGGAGATCGGTCAGGTCAGAACGATACCCTTTCAGGCCTTCTTGGTATGACGCGATGCGGCGGCGGACAACGTCCGCTTGCGACGCACATTGCGCAATGTGTCATGAAACACGGTTACAACCGCCAAACCGAAGACTGCAGCACCACCCGCCAACCATTCCACGCCCATTTTCTATCCCCGACCCATGTCACGGAAAACGAATCACCATACCTACTACGTTAGCTGAAAATAAATTGACACGAAGCTGACGCAATGCTTTTTTACACAAGAATCCGCTCGGGCGATGCGGGCAAGCAACAATTATTCTCTGCGGAGGATGTGGTGCGGGGTTTTGGATGAGGATCTTCTGCTACGGCAATGTTTTGAAAGGTATTTTCTTGATTTGCTTTTCTGGATTGGCGGATTGGGTCTTAGGTGTAGGAAGGCTTTTTCCGGGGTGCAAATCGGGCTCTGCGACTGTAATCTTGTTGCAAGGAATTTCGGGTGCCGTCCGATCGGCTAATTTGGCGGCATTTTGAACGACGCCCCTACCCGCCCGCTAGGATCGCCTAAACACCCTCTGCTATACTCTGCCCCGCGTCTCCCCGTAGTTCAATGGATAGAACAAGTGCCTCCTAAGCGCTAGATACAGGTTCGATTCCTGTCGGGGGGACCAAGAACATCCCAAAGATTGCAAGCAACGCTAAGTTAACCCCGTCGAGCCCCGTGCTACGGGGTTTTTTATTGCCCACGTTCAGGAAGTTTGCCCATTGGCAGCAACGAGACTAGCGGCTGAACGCAAAATTACGTCGTCAGAGGTTCCGGGTGAAGTCTTAGACCGAGTGCACGTAGCACCTTGAGCATTGTGGCGAAGTCCGGACTACGTTCTCCAGAAAGGGCTTTATAAAGGCTTTCGCGGGACAGCCCGGCATCACGCGCGATATAAGACATACCACGAGCACGCGCCACATCGCCCACAGCGCGAGCGATGAATGCCGCATCGTCACCCGCGTCCTCGAAAGCGGCCTCGATATACGCTTGCATTTCTTCTTCGGTCCGCAGATGCTCGGCTACGTCGAAACGGGTTGTGGTTTTAGCCATGGCTCAGTCCTCAAGTTCGTTGGCAAGTCGCAGTGCTTGTCTAATGTCTTTGTCTTGGCTGCCTTTGTCGCCGCCACACAGCAGAATGATGAACACGCCACGGCGTTGCGTGTAGTACACCCGATAACCAGGGCCGTAGTCGATACGCATTTCCGATACACCCTCGCCAACTGGCTTGGCATCGCCCGGGTTGCCGTCCGCCAGCCTTTGCACCCGCACCTGAATGCGAGCGCGTGCGCGCACGTCTCTCAGGCCGTCAAGCCAGTCAGCAAATTCGATTGTTTTGCGCAATTCGATCATAGAACAAGTGTATCCCACTGGATACGATTGATCAATGCCGGAACATCTCGCACCGTCTCATATCGTCACATCATTGATCAGGTGCTTGAGGCAGGCATATAGAACCCGCCAAGGGATAGGTATCCACCTTTCTGACACGACGTCGCCAAACGGTAGTGCTGATGTCTGCCGTGGTGAAAAATAGAAACAAACGGCGCATGAATGATTGGCGTGTCAAATACAGACCGCCTTACCCCAATCGCCACTGATGGCGGCACGATTTGCACACGCCGTAGTGTTGACGATTACGTTGAAACAGCCAGACGACGAAACAAACGGGTGCGCCGAAAAACACCACCAGAATCGTGATCACCAACACGAAGATTCCGATGGCATCGTCGGCTGGGCTCGGCTGATCCACCGAACGCAACCACCCCAGGGACTGACTCAGCGGCTTCTTCCGAACCGTCGCCGTTCTTTCCCAGCACTTTGGGCAACGCAAGACTTCGATAGTCTCCACCCGAAATCCTTCTCTTTTATCATCGGTAACGATGTCGCCAGCGTCAAAGACCGCGTAGATAGGGCGTGCTTGCTGGTTCTTGGCAATGCAACACATTCAGCCGGTGACGACGCTTGCCGTACACCAGCGGGAACATCGAAAGCTGTCAAAGAACGTCAGCGTCGTGGCAACGATTCAGCCACGGTTGTCGCCCCGCCAGCGTGGAGCGACGCAATCGCCCGATTCACGAGATGCGCGCCCGTCAAATCCATGGTGTTCTGCGCCTGCCAGAGGATGGCGCAGGAGATCAGAGTGGCCACGGTGCCTAAGAGGAATCGCCCAGCGTTTTCCATCATTTTTCTCCTTTCCGTTCACTTTTAGGTAAACGGCCGCCCGTGAGGATCCTTTAGGAATCGACATTCTGTCGCCTCCTTTCGCGCATTTGCCCGGCCGCGCCGCCATTCGCCGCGGTTTAAGAAAAACTTTAGATTGGTGCTCGCTGGCGGAACGTTCCTTGCGCACGTTTGGGATGCAGGACCCACGTTCCAGGAGGAACGACATGACACAAGATCCGAATATCACCACCGAGCCAGATCTGAATGCCAGAACTGGACGATCCCGCTGACGCACCGCCGAATGAAGCGGACGAAGACGGAGAAGCGTTACCTACGGAGCCCGGAGACATCGATCCAATAGCGCCCTTACCGCGACCGGGCCAAGTCTAGATCGCCCTTCGCATGATCGCAGAACCTCGGCGCCCGCTTTCGCGGGCGTCTTTCTTATAACGCACCGCTCTCTTTCGCGCCCCGACTCAGCGCCAATCCACGCGATTACTCCTCTCGCATACCGGCCCTCGACACACATCGTTGCCCCATCCCGGCACACGCCCGAGTCAAAAATTCAGCACGCTCCGCTTACCCTCTTCTAAAGCCTTTCACCCATCGATCGTCCATTCGGACGACTTTGTCTGCCCAGAAAAATTAGGTAGCATTCCAAACGATAAAACCGACAGGCCAATTTGGTTTGTTCGGCGATCCAAGGGAGCAGCTATGCAGCGCAGAACGTTTGAGAGCGGTTCAACAGTCGTCGCGGTCCAAAGACGAGGTACTGGCGCAGTCCTAGCCAAGACTGATAAGAACAGTCGAAACCTCTGGGTAGCCTGCCTCCTCCTTCCCGCTGTCTTAGCCTGCAGCCCTCGTCTGACACATGCGCAAAACGTCTCGCTACTGAAGGACGCCAGCGTCGCCACGTATTTCTCCCCCAACGGCGGTGCAGTCCAAGCCCGAGTCGATCTGATCGACACGGCGAAAACCCGCGTGCTACTCGCCGGCTATGGCTTTACGTCCGACGCCATTGCGCAAGCGCTTATCAATGCCCACAAGCGCGGTGTAAAAGTCCAAGTCGTCATCGACAAAAGTAACGTTCACTCTCGACATTCGAAGGGTATGAATTTACAAGCGGCAGGAATCGATGTGCGCTCCCATCATGCCTACGCGATCATGCATCACAAGTTTGTCGTCGTCGATGACAAGGTCGCGTTCGGCTCGATGAATGCGACCGATGCCGGCGAGGCGCGCAACGCGGAAAATTGGAATGTCTTCTCGAACGCAGGCCCATTAGCGCGCGTCTACACGAAAGAATTCGAGCGACTATACGCAGGCGGGAGGGCATTCGAGGATCAGTCGATCGCCACAAAATCACGACGCACTACGGAAGATCTGCCCGCGTCGAATATCGCCCCCGTCAAAGCCGCACAAAAAAACGACGTCTAGTTCGCCCACGGCAAGCCTTCGCTGCAGAACGCAAAATGCCCGCTCACTGGCGGGCATCGCATCGCGACGACGGCTGACTGAAAATGAGATTCAACCCCTTATCTGAAGCCCATAATTCGTATCGCTGATCGGCGTGCCAGAAATGCACCGCAGATGAGACAGTTATCGGGTGCAAGAAGTACAGAAAAAGTAAATGGGTCTCAATAATGAATTCGACTGCAAACACATTGATGAAGTACGACGCCGGCAAGAAGGAGCTTTCCGCCGCCTATCTGCTCTGGTTTTGCCTGGGTTTTCTGGGCGGCCATCGCTACTATCTGAAGCGTATTCCCACGGGGCTTCTTCAAGCAGCGCTTTTTCCGATCGGTGTCGCTTTTGCAATAAGCATGAAGGACACCTTGGGTGCGATCGGCCCGACACTTTTCGCGCTCTCGGTGTGCGCCATCATCGTCTGGCAGATCGTCGATGCTTTTTTGATCCCGGGCATGGTTCGTAGATATAACCAAGCCCTTGCCGCAAAGCTCAATACCGGATCGGCCGATCCGCTGGATGTCGCGAAAAGCTGAGCGCGAGGATCGAAACGCACCGCCGAGGTCGGTAAGGCGCACCCGCGCAACGACTCATCAACGACCCATCGCGCCGGCTTAAATCGCCCCAAACTCCCCAACCCCATCCGGCCATTCGGTCAGCACGCGATAGCCATCGTCGGTCACCAGAACCATATGTTCCCACTGTGCGGACAGGCTACGATCGCGGGTCACAACGGTCCATCCATCCGGTAATTGCTTCACCGCAGCCAAGCCCGCATTAATCATCGGTTCGATCGTGAAAATCATGCCCGCCTTCAGCGTCATGCCCTCGCCCGGTCGGCCGTAATGCAGCACTTGCGGCGCATCGTGATAGATCGTGCCGATCCCGTGCCCGCAATACTCCCGCACCACGCCATAGCCCGCAGCGTGCGCGACCGATTGAATCGCGAAGCCGACATCCCCGAGCGTCGCGCCCGGACGGACCGCACGGATACCTGCACACATCGCGTCGTACGTCGTGCGGATCAAACGGCTCGCCAGCACGCTCGGCGTCCCCGCGCTATACATCCGGCTGGTGTCGCCATACCAACCATCCTTGATCAAGGCCACGTCGATATTGACGGTGTCGCCGTCCTTCAGCGCTTTCGATGTCGGAATACCGTGACAGACCACGTTATTCACCGACGCGCAAATCGTATGCTGATATCCGTGATAGCCGATATTGGCCGGAATCGCCCGCAACTCCTCGACGATGTAATCGTGGCAGATCCGGTCCAGCTGTTCCGTCGTCACGCCCGGCTTCACGTGTGGCGTGATCATCCGCAACACGTCCGCCGCCAACGCGCCCGCCGCTGCCGCCTGCGCGATCTCCGCTTCGTTGCGAATCGAGACCTTGGTCTTCTCCCTCATGCTGCTTTCCCCATCGCCTCGTGTCGGCGAGCATTATTCGTGGTCGCGTTGATTTCCGCGCCAGCGTGTTGATCGTTTTCCTGCAACGCCCCGTCCCCCTCCGGCGCGGCGCCCTGCATGTCCGCCTGGATCAGGATTCGGCAAATCTCGCCATACGCCAGCGACGGATACAGCTCCGACAACATGCCGACCCGCATCCAATGTTCCGCCTGCGCATTGATCGAACGGCCCAATGCGCCGCTCGTCGCGCGCAAATTGGCATGCATGACGTCCGATATTTTGACAATTCCCATGTCGCCCTCGAATATACGAAGTGTAGTCGTTTCATATACTACCAGCGACGTTCCCTGTCGTCACCCCATCGCGCGCAATTTGTCCGCATCATGGCGGCGAGGGTAGTTTGACGTCACAATGTGCGCGATTCGCGGCAATTCCGCCGCGCTCACTTCACGCATCCGTTTTATGACGCTGCTCAGTTCCGCTCTCTGCAAATCGATCCTCGCCATTGCAATCGGATCGGCGCTCGGCGCGCTGTTTCGCTGGTTTCTGGCGCTTCGGCTAAACGCACTGTTGCCCGGTATGCCGATGGGCACCCTTGCCGCCAATCTGATCGGTGGCTATGTCATCGGCGTCGCCATCGCCAGTTTCGCGGCGGTACCGTCCATCAGCCCGGTCTGGCGTGTGCTCATCACCACCGGCTTCTGCGGCGGTTTGACGACGTTTTCCACCTTCTCCGCTGAAACCGTTGGCTTGCTGCAAGCCGGCCGTATGGGATGGGCAATCGCATCGATCGCCGCCAACTTGATCGGATCCCTCTGCGCCACCAGCCTCGGGCTGCTGACCGTCCGACTATTCGTGCGCTGACAATGCATGGCCCCCGCCAAGCAGCTGGCCGCCCCGCCGACCGGGGTGCCAAGGCCCCCTCGCGTTCTTCCCATCTTCGCCATCCGCATCCCGGCACGTACCGTGCTTAGATCCATTTCGCGCGACCGCCCCAACCGACGAAGTGCCGCACGATCGGAAGCGCGATTTCTCATAGAATGAATTGGACGGCCCGCTGACGACGCGCCCACTTTCCGACGATTAATTTAAAAGACATAGCCAATATGCGGTTTCAGCACGGGTTTCAGTGGTCGGCGGCAGCGCCGGGTTTTAAAAATGGGTCTGATCTTTTAAGCCGCTTTTGGCTCATCCTGGCGGCAGCCGCATTGCTTGCCCTGACCGGCTGCGCCACGACGCGCCCTGCCGCCTCCAGCTTCGTTCGCCAGCAATCCCAGGCACTCTCACCCGATACGCCCACCCCGCTGGCCGCATCGTTTGCCGCCGCCCGCGCCGCCCATCCCGGCGAATCCGGTTTCCATCTGCTGATTCAGGGCAAGGAAGCGCTGGCGGCACGCATCGCGCTCGCCCGCTCCGCCACGCGCACGCTCGATATCCAGTACTACATCGCCAACGAAGACAACACCGGCAAGCTGTTGCTCGAAGCAGCCGTCCGTGCCGCCGAACGCGGCGTGCGGGTGCGCATGCTCATCGACGACATGAATTTCAAGGACATCGACTCGACCATGGCGGTGTTGAATTCCACGCCGAATATCGAGATCCGCGTCTTCAATCCGTTTGCCACGCACGACGAAGGCGCCTTGCGCCGCATGGGCAATGTCGTCACGCATCTCGACACCTTGACGCGCCGCATGCACAACAAGGCGATGATTGCCGATAATCAGGCATCGATCACCGGCGGACGCAATGTCGGCGACGAGTACTTCGATGCCAGCCCCTCGATCACTTTCCGCGACATCGACATCCTGTCCGTCGGGCCGATCGTGCCGGATATTTCGCGCAGCTTCGACATTTTCTGGAACAGCGAGGAAAGCTATCCGCTGAAGGCGTTGAACAATCAGCGCTTCAAGGCAGCGAAGATCGCCAAGGTGCGTTCCCAACTTCGCCAGCATTGGGAAGAAATGTCGACGATGACGGGCGGCGCGGATTTGGACGAACCGCCGTTGGCACGTCAGATCCGCACCGGCCAGACGCCGTTGGTCTGGGCGAAAGCGACCTTTTTCACCGATACGCCGCGCAAGATCATCACGCCGACCGATGACTACGTGAGTCCGCCAACGCAGCGCATCTGGCAACTCGCGGACCAGTCCTCGCAGAGTTTTATCCTCATCTCGCCGTATTTCGTCCCGCACAACGACAGCATCGATCACCTCGGTGCGATGGTGGCCAATGGCGTTCACGTCTCCGTATTGACCAATTCGCTAGCCGCCACCGATGCACCGGCCGTGCAGGCCGGCTATGCCCCGGCGCGGGTGCCCTTGCTGAAAAGGGGCGTGGCCCTGTATGAGTTCAAAGCCATCAACGGCGAGCACCGCCCCGGTCTGATCGGCTCGCACTCTCGCGCCAGTCTGCACGCGAAGGCCTATGTGTTCGACAACAAGATCCTGCTGATCGGCTCTCCCAACCTCGATCCGCGTTCCGCCGGTCTGAATACCGAGATGGCGATCGAAGTCGACAGTCCGATACTGGCGGCCCAGGTCACGGACCTGTTCGATAAAGCAGCTTCGCTCGATGAGAGTTACCATGTGACGCTGGCTGATCGCGACGCCTTGTCGCAAACCGGTTCCTCCGGCGCGCCACCGTCGCCGTTGATCTGGACGACGCGCGATCACGGCCAGTTGCAGACGTACAACTTCGATCCCGATGCCGGGCTGTGGCGGAACGTACTGACCGGCATCTTTTTTATCTTGCCGTTGAAAAACCAGTTGTAAGAAGCGAACGACCCTGCGCGCAGCCAGATCCACGCACGCGCCGCACCGTGATACCGGCGCGGCCCCGACGTGCCTGCGCGCCAGCATGAGACGTCCCGAGGCGTCGCTCCCCCCAGCGGCAGCCCGACGACCGGTCGCACGACGGCGCATTCTGGAGTGCATGATGACAGCAGACGCGAAGCAGGCTTCTTCCCACCCCGCCGATCACGGCGCGGTCCGCATGGAACGCGACACGTTCGGCGAGATCGCGGTGCCGTCCGACAAGCTATGGGGCGCGCAAACGCAGCGATCCCTGCAGAATTTCAAGATTTCCACCGAGAAGCAATCGCTGGAAATGATCCACGCGCTGGCTATCGTCAAGCGCGCCGCCGCCGCCGTGAATCAGCAATTGGGCGTGCTGGCGGACGATCGCGCAAAGGCGATCATCGCCGCCGCCGACGAGGTCATCGAGGGCAAGCACTCGGACGAATTCCCGCTCGCGGTATGGCAGACCGGCTCCGGTACGCAGACCAATATGAACCTCAACGAGGTGCTGGCGAACCGGGCGAGCGAGTTGATGGGCGGAGAGCGTGGCGAATCCCGCAAGGTGCACCCGAACGATGACGTCAATCGCGGCCAGTCGTCGAACGACGTCTTCCCCACCGCGATGCACGTCGCTGCCGCCTACGCGGTACACAACACGCTGTTGCCGGCCCTCGCGTTGTTGCGCGACACGCTGCAAGCAAAGTCGAAGGCGTTTGACGACATCGTAAAGATCGGTCGGACCCATTTGCAAGATGCGACGCCGCTGACATTGGGCCAGGAGTTCTCCGGCTATGTCGCGCAGCTCAACCAGGCGATCAAGCACGCGGAAGCGGCGCAACCGCATCTGTACGAATTGGCGCTGGGTGGCACCGCCGTCGGTACCGGCCTGAACGCGCATCCGGAATTCGCCGTGAAGGTGGCGGCTGAAATTGCGCGCCTGACCAAGCTTCCCTTCGTCACCGCGCCGAACAAGTTCGAGGTAATGGCTGCCGCCGATGCACTGGTGCATGCGCATGGTGCGTTGAAAACGGTGGCCGCGGGCCTGATGAAGATCACCAACGACATCCGTTGGCTCGCCAGCGGTCCGCGATGCGGCCTGGGCGAACTGTCGATTCCGGAAAACGAACCGGGCAGCTCGATCATGCCGGGCAAGGTCAATCCGACCCAATCGGAAGCAGTCACGATGCTGTGCTGCCAGGTGTTCGGCAACGACGTCGCCGTGAACTTCGGCGGCGCGAGCGGCAACTTCGAGTTGAATGTGTTCCGTCCGATGATTGCGCACAACGTGCTGCAATCGGTGCGTCTGCTCGCCGACGGTGCACGCAGTTTCAACGACAACTGCGCGATCGGCATCGAACCCAATCGCGAACGCATCACGTCGCTGATGAATGAATCGTTGATGCTGGTAACGGCGCTGAACCCGCACATCGGCTATGACAAGGCCGCGCAGATTGCCAAGAAAGCGCATAAGGACGGCTCGACGCTGAAAGCGGCCGCGCTCGCCCTTGGCCACGTCACCGATGCGCAGTTCGATGAATGGGTGCGCCCGGAAGACATGGTCGGCAAGCGCTGATCCCGGCTAGACGCCTGCCAGACGGATCCAGGCGCCTCCCGAAATACAAAACGGCCCGACGGGCCGTTTTTTTATGCGCGGGCATCAAGACCAGGCCGCTCAGCGACTCCGAAACGAGACGCCCTGATCGATCGTGCCGTACATCGAAATCCCGTTGGCGCTTTGCGCACCGCCCCCGCCGCTGCCCGCGCATCCGCCCAGGACGATCGTCGCGGCGAGCAGGACGCCCGCCATGCCCGCACGACGCAGGCCCTTCCGCAGAATGGGACGCGCGCCACGCGGTTCAGATAGCGATGGGCGCGGCAATATGCGGATGCGGGTCATAATCGACGATCTCGAAGTCTTCGAAGCGGTAATCCAGAATCGACGCCGGCTTGCGGTGGATTTTCAGCTTCGGCAGCGCGCGCGGCGCGCGCTCCAACTGCAGCGCCGCCTGCTCGACGTGGTTCGAATACAAATGCGCATCGCCTATCGAGTGAATGATCTCGCCCGGCTCCAAGCCCACTTGTTGCGCCAACATATGCGTCAGGAACGCCACCGACGCGCAGTTATACGGCACGCCCAGGAACCAGTCGCCGGATCGCTGCGTCAGCATGCAGCTCAGCCGACCGTCGGTCACATTGAACTGGTACATGACGTGGCAAGGCGGCAACGCCATCCGGCCCGCCGCCGCGTTTTCCACCGGCGAGCGCGATTCATCGGGCAGGTAGGACACATTCCACGCATTCAGAATATGGCGCCGGCTGTTCGGCTTACGCGTCAGCGAATCGACCAAGGCCGCAATCTGGTCCGTCGTCGAGCCATCCGGGTTCGGCCAGTGACGCCATTGCGCACCATAGACCGGCCCCAATTCGCCGTCCGGCGTCGCCCATTCGTCCCAGATCGTGACCTTGTTTTCGTGCAGATAGCGCAGATTGGTGTCGCCGCGCAGAAACCACAGCAGCTCATGCAGGATCGAGCGGATATGCAGCTTCTTCGTCGTCAGCAGCGGAAAACCGTCGGCCAGGTCGTGGCGATACATCACCCCGAAAATCGACCGCGTTCCCGTACCGGTCCGGTCTCCCTTGACGTGACCCTGCTCGAGAAGTTGCCGCATAACGGCGAGGTACTGCTGGTCCATGCGCGAACACTCGTAGAGAAATAGCTGACGGACGTATTTTACTCCCGCTCCTCGTCGCGGGGCGGATTCCGATCGGCGCGGTCCGCTGAAGCTCTGGCGCTACAATATCCGGCCAACGACATCCCGCGGCATCCACGCCTTTATCGAAGCGCCCATGACTCAGCAAACGCCCCAACCCGCACCGCATCTCACCCTGATCGTCGCCCGCGCGCGTAACGGCGTGATCGGGCGCGACAACCAACTCCCCTGGCATCTGCCCGAGGATCTGGCCTATTTCAAGAAAACGACGATGGGGGCGCCGGTCGTCATGGGGCGGAAGACCCACGAGTCGATCGGTCGCCCGTTGCCAGGGCGCCGCAATGTCGTGGTCACGCGCGATTCGGCGCGTCAGTTTGCCGGCTGCGATACCGTAAACAGCCTGGAGCAGGCCCTCGACGCCTGTGCAAGCGATGGCGTATCGGAGGTGTTTCTGATCGGCGGCGCGCAGCTGTATGCGGAAGGCATCGGGCTGGCGCAGCGCCTGCTGATCACCGAAGTGGATGCCGACGTCGAAGGCGACGCGCATTTCGCCGCCCCGGATCCCGCCGTCTGGGAGGAAACGGGCCGCGATAGCCATCCGGCCCTGACGCGCGACGACGGCTCGACCCGGCTGGGCTATGCCTTTGTCACGTATCGCCGTCGCTGACCGTCCTTAGGCGCGACCCGCGATCGTCATCTTTTCGATCAGGATCGAACCGCAGGTTTTATTGCCGCGCACCAGCTCGTCGGCGCCGACGGCCACGATATGCCGCAGCATATCGCCCAGATTGCCGGCGATCGTGATTTCCTCGACCGGATACTGGATCTTGCCGTTTTCGACCCAGAAACCCGATGCGCCGCGCGAGTAATCGCCGGTGATTAGATTGACGCCCTGGCCCATCAGATCGGTCACCAGCAGGCCGGTGCCGAGTTTGCGCAACATCGCGTCGAGATCGTCACCCGGCTGGGTCAGCTTGCTGCGAATCGTCAGGTTATGCGCGCCGCCGGCGTTGCCGGTGGTCGGCATGCCGAGCTTTCGCGCCGAATACGTCGACAGGAAATAGCCGCGCAGGATGCCGTCCTCGACGAAGGCGCGCTTGGTGACGCGCACCCCTTCGTCGTCGAACGGCGCGCTGCCCATGGCACCGACGACGAACGGATCCTCGGTGATGCTGATGTGATCGGCCAATACCGGACGATCGAGGCTATCGAGCAGAAAAGTCGCCTTGCGATATAAGGCGCCCCCGCCCACGGCCTGCGTCAAGGACCCGATCAGGCCCATCGCGATCGGTGCCTCGAACAACACCGGCGCCTTGCGCGTATCGATCGGCCGCGCGCCCAGTCGCGACAAAGCGCGCTCGGCAGCGTAGCGACCGATCTTCTCCGGCGCGCTCAACTGATCGGCGTTACGCTTGACCGAATGCCAGTCGTCGCGCTGCATCTGGCCGTTCAGCCCGGCGATCGGGGCGCACGAGACAAAATGCCGCGACACCGGGTAACCGCCGATAAAGCCCCGACTGGTGGCCAGCACGAACTGCGAATGCTGCGCCGCCACCGTCGCGCCGTCGGAATTTTCGATATGCGGATCGACGTCGAACGCTGCCTGTTCGGCCCGCCGGGCAATCTCGACGGCGGCTTCCGCCTGCAGATCCCACGGGTGGAACAGGTCGAGATCGCGCGGGGCCGTTTCGAGCAACGCTTCCTCGGCCAGGCCGGCGCAGTCGTCTTCGGCGGTAAAGCGGGCGATGTTGTAAGCGGCGGCGACCGTGTCGCGCAAGGCCTTCGCCGTGAAATCGGACGTGCTGGCGTTGCCGCGACGGTTGCCGATGAACACCGTGACACCGACGGATTTATCGCGGTTGTGCTCGATCGTCTCTACCTGGCCACGGCGTACGCTGACGGACAGGCCGTCGCTTTCCGAAATTTCGGTGGCGGCATCGGTGCCGCCGATTTCCTTCGCGTACTTCAGGATATCGCTGGCGATCCCCTTCAACTGGTCCTGGGAATGCGGGAACAAACGCGAGGTCTTGGACGTATGAGCTGCAGGCATGGGTTGACGTATCTCCTCGGAAGCCTGGATAGGGACCAGGCGGCCATCGCCCGATCATATCAAACCCTGCCAACCCGCACAGGGGCGCGCTGGGTCTGTACAATTCGCGAATGACTCGCAAACGAAACGCCAGCCGTGCAGGGGAAGCCGGCCGGCCCAATGAACTCCCCGAAAGCCCGCTGGGTCCTGATGGTCAACCGGTCTATGACCGGCCCAGTAAAACACAACTCAAGCGCGATATGACCGCGCTTCAGAAATTGGGCAAAGAATTAGCGGAACTGCCAAAAGAGGCCTTCCGCAAATTGCCGCTGCCTGAAGCGCTGTTCGACGCCCTCACGGAAACACGTCGAATCTCTGACCACGAAGGCCGTCGCCGACAACTGCAGTTCGTCGGCAAGGTCATGCGACGCCTGGACGACGAGGATGTGGCCGCGTTGCGGCAGACGCTCGACAAGATCCGGGGCATCAGCCGCGCTGAGACAGTCAAGCTGCACGCCATCGAACGGTGGCGCGACGTGCTGATCGAATCCGACGAGGCGCTGACCGACTTCATGCAACGCTACCCGGAAGCCGACGTGCAGCAGGGCCGCACGCTGATCCGCAATGCGCGCCGCGAAGGCCAGCAGCAAGGCTCGCCGCGTTACTACCGCGAACTGTTCCAATGGGTGAAGGCCGCCCATGAGGCGCACGAGGGCGGCGGTAGCGACGAGGAAACGGATGACGCAGACAGCGACGAGGACGACGATGACGATTTCGACGACCGCGACTGACGCATCGGGCGCGCCGAGCGCTAAAGTGTTGCGCCCCGGCCGCAGCCATCCGGATGAAGTCGTGATCGGTCTGGTCTCGATCAGTGATCGGGCCAGCGCCGGCACCTATCAGGATGCCGGCATCCCGGCCCTGACGGAATGGCTGGCAGCAGCGTTGCGCAGCCCCTTCCGTATCGAAACACGCCTGATCCCGGACGAGATTCCCGCCATCTCGGCGACACTGATCGAGCTTGTCGATCAGCTCGAATGCGATCTCGTGCTGACCACCGGCGGCACCGGGCCGTCCCGTCGGGACGTGACGCCGGAGGCCACACTTGCAGTAGGGACAAAGACGATGCCGGGCTTTGGCGAGCAGATGCGCCAGATCAGCCTGGCTTTCGTGCCGACGGCGATCCTGTCGCGGCAGGTCGCCGTGATTCGGGAGACCGACACGCACGCGGCGTTGATCGTCAACCTGCCGGGGCAGCCGAAGTCGATCAAGGAAACGTTGGAAGGATTACGCGAAGCCGATGGGACTCTCAAGGTCCCGGGCATTTTCGCGGCGATACCGTACTGCGTCGACCTGATCGGTGGCCCGTATATGGAGACCCAAGCTGCCGTCGTCGACGCCTTTCGGCCGAAGTCGGCACGCCGCGCCAAACCGGACGCCTGAAGCGGCGGCCGACGATGCGCCCCGCTTTAGGCGACGGGCGCGTCGGCGCGGAGGAAATGCTGGCGGTAGTACTTCAATTCGTCGATCGATTCGACGATGTCGGCAAGCGCCGTATGCATCGCCCGCTTCTGGAAGCCCTTCATCAAGTCCGGGCGCCAGCGGCGTACCAGTTCCTTCAGCGTGCTGACGTCCAGATTGCGATAATGGAAGAAGTCCTCCAGTTCGGGCATCCAGCGCGCCATGAAGCGACGGTCCTGGCAAATCGAATTGCCGCACATCGGCGACTTGCCCGGCGGCACGTATTGCCCAAGGAAGGCGCGAATCTGGGCGATCGCGTCCGCTTCGGACACGGTCGATGCCTTGACGCGATCGATCAGGCCCGAACGGCCGTGCGTATTCTTGTTCCAGTCGTCCATCGCGTCCAACGCCGCATCCGATTGGTGGATGGCGAGCACCGGGCCCTCCACCAGAATCTGCAGTTGCGGATCGGTCACGACCACGGCAATTTCGATGATGCGATCGGTGTCCGGGAACAGACCGGTCATCTCCATGTCGACCCAGACAAGGTTGAACTCGCTGCGCGCAAGTGTCACGGGCGCGGAAGCGGACTCGGAGGGCGACGATGCGCCCGGTGTTTCAGACGAAGGAACGGACATGACGGCGACAGTAGCGAAGAAACGATAATTCCCGCATAGTGCCATACGGTCTGTGATATGCCCACCTCCGCCCTGTAAATCACGCGGCTGGCAGCCGCGACGGGGCAGTTCAGCGCACGATGTTGCGTAATTTGACGGACGCTTTGTCATGTTCTCGATCTTGTTCGCCATCGCCCTGGCTGCGATGGTTGCCACCAAACTGTGGCTCGGCCTGCGCCAGATTCGCCACGTCGCCGCACACCGTGCCAGCGTGCCGGCCCGCTTCGTCGACACGATCCCGCTGCGCTCGCACCAACGTGCCGCCGACTACACGGTCGCCCTTGCCAAATTGAGCGCCACGGAAGTCGTCGCCGGCGCCGTCGTGCTGGCCCTGCTGACGCTGGGCGGCGGCACCGGTACCCTCGACATCTGGCTCTCGGGCCTGCTCGGTCATGGCATCGTGCAGCAGGTCGTATTGATCGGCGTCGTGGTGGCGATCACGAGCCTGGTGGATCTGCCCTTCGACTATCTCCGACACTTCGTGGTGGAGGAGCGCTTCGGCTTCAACAAGATGACACCCGGCGTGTTTTTCGCCGATCTGATCAAATCGACGGCGATCGGCACCGTGCTGGGCCTGCCCCTGTTGCTCGTCGTGCTCTGGCTGATGGCCCGCGCCGGCGCCTTGTGGTGGCTATATGCCTGGGCCGTCTGGGTCGGCTTCAATGTCCTGGTGCTGGTGCTCTATCCCACCTTGATCGCGCCGATGTTCAACAAATTCAAGCCCTTGGATGACGACGCGCTGCGGATCCGAATCGAGTCCCTGCTGCAACGCTGCGGCTTTGCGGCAAAGGGGCTGTTCGTCATGGACGGCAGCCGCCGTTCGGCGCATGGCAATGCCTATTTCACCGGCTTTGGCGCGGCAAAGCGCATCGTCTTTTTCGACACGCTGATTTCGCGTTTGTCCGGCGATGAGATCGAAGCCGTATTGGCGCATGAGCTGGGCCACTTCAAGCGCCGCCATGTCATCAAACGCATGGTGGCGACCTTCGGCATCAGCCTGGCGTTGCTGGCCTTGTTGGGTTGGTTGATGCAGCAGACGTGGTTCTACACGGATCTGCATGTGACGCCGGACGACAGCGGCGCCGGCAATGCCGGGCTCGCCCTGCTGTTGTTTTTCCTGATCGCGCCGGTTTTCCTGTTTTTCGCCGGTCCGTTGAGCGCCCTGACCTCCCGCAAGCACGAGTTCGAAGCCGACGCGTTTGCGGCGGACCAGACGCGCGCGCAGGATCTCGTCAACGCGCTGGTCAAGCTGTATCAGGACAATGCGTCGACGCTGACGCCGGACCCGATGTACTCGGCTTTCTATTATTCGCATCCCCCCGCATCGCAGCGCATCGACCGCCTGCTGCAGTTGGAAGGTATTCGTGGCGCAACCTAAGCAAGTCCCTGCCCGTACGGCACCTCAGGAAACGTTCGAAGGAACGGTCATCGCCGCCCACGGCCGACACTACGTGGTCGCGCCCGACGATGGCAGTGCGTTGACCCAGGCATTTCCGCGCGGCAAGAAAAGCGATGTCGCGGTCAACGACCGCGTCAGCGTCGTGCGCCAGTCGGCCGACCAGGGCGTCATCGACGCGGTGTTGCCGCGTCGGAACCTGCTGTACCGCTCCGATCAATACAAATCCAAGCTGTTCGCGGCCAACCTCGATCAGATTGCCATCGTCGTGGCCACGGAGCCGCATTTCAGCGAGGACCTGCTGGGGCGTGCCTTGGTCGCCGCCGATGCACATGGCCTGGACGCCTGCATCATCCTCAACAAGGTGGACGTTACCGATGCGCTGGCGCATGCGCGGGGCCGTCTCGCGCCCTATGTCGCGCTCGGTTACCGGGTTTTCGAATTGTCGGCCGGCGCGGATCCCGAAGGCGCACACGCGACCTTGACACCAGCATTGGCCGGACGCACGACGCTGCTGCTGGGACAGTCGGGAATGGGAAAATCGACGCTGATCAATGTGCTGGTCCCCGGTGCGGAAGCCGCGACGCGCGAGATTTCAGCGGCGCTGCATGCCGGTAAGCACACGACCACCTTCACCCGCCGCTATGCCTTGCCGGCCGTGGCAGACGGCGACGATGCGCCGACGGCCCTGCTGGACTCGCCGGGATTCCAGGAGTTCGGCCTGCATCATCTCACCGAAGGCACCTTGGAACGCGCGCTGCCGGACTTTCGTCCGCTGCTGGGTGGTTGCCGTTTCTACAACTGCCGGCATCTGCACGAGCCGGGTTGCGCGATCCTGGAAGCGGTGGAAGACGGTCGCATCGCGCCGAACCGGCATGCGCTCTATGCGCAACTGGTACACGAGACGAACCAGGTCGTCCGCTAAGCCCGATCGTCCGCTAAACCCGAGCGCGGCGGCGGATGACGCGCAATGGCCTCATTCGCGGTCGCGCCGGTGCGCGGGATCAAGATTATGCCAACCAGACCGATAGCGTGATCATCAGCAACAGGATCATCCACAGAATCACCGCGCGCCAGACCAGACCGACTGCCGAGCGTAGCGTCCGGGGTGTGCAGTCCTCGCCCACCGGCAACGGCGTGGGCCGATTGTAGGGATCGAGCATCGTATCCAGCGTGCCGAACGACTCCGTCGCCACCGGCTCGGCCTGCGGCTCGACCAAGCGGGCGCCCAGCGCACCGCTACCCGCCGCTAGAAGCACGCCTTCGTTCGTGTCGGCCCAGACGCCGCCATAGTGGCGCCAGGCGTAGACCGCATCCTCGAAATTCCCGACGATGGCAAAACCCAGCGCAGTCAGCCGCGCCGGAAGCCAATCGATATAAAAGAAGGCACGACGCGCGAAATTCGAGAAGGCGGGACTACGCTCGGCGGACGTCTCGGTCCACGTCGCGGCCAGATGCGACGCAATCCGATAGCAGACGGCACCGGCCGGCCCCACCGGAATCAGGAACCAGAAGAAGACGCCGAAAACATGCCGGTGCGATGCAATGACCGCGTAGATAAGCGTGTTCCGCACGATCTCACTCACCGGCATCTCGCTGGTTTCCATCCCGGTCCAGGTCTGCAACAACTCGCGTGCGAGCGGCACGTCGTCGTTATTGAGTGCTACCTGGATATCGGTGAAGTAGTGACTGAATTGGCGGAATCCGAGCGTCAGATACAAGACTGCGACATTCCAGGCAAAGGCGAGCACGAAGCTCACATGCCACAGCAGATAGTAAATGGCGCCGACGCCCACGGTCCACGGCACGACGACGCCGAACCAGGCGAGCATGCCGTGCTTGCCGCGGCCGCCGTCCATGCCGCGCCCCATGCGCTCGGCGTGGCGACGTAGCAAACGCGCGACGGCGTTATTCGAGTCGAGCGCACGAAATTGCTCGAGGACCAGGGCAATGAGTACAGAAAAGAAAGTCATGCTATCGGCTGCACAAATCGTAAGACAGAGCATACTGAACCGCATCGGCAGACGTCCCGGCTAGCCGTCGTCTTATCCCGCGAACCGCAATCGCCCTCGCCGATGTGGTCGTAACAATAACATCAAATGTTACATTCGACGGCGTCATTCACGCTAGGCCGAAAGGAAGCGGTATAGGTTTCGCAACATCCCTGCGGTGGCGCCCCAGATGAAGTGCTCGCCCTCGCCGTCGCTACGCGGATACGGCATGGAGAAGAAACGTCGCGCGACGTTTGCCGACGGATCCTGGGACGGCGTGACACCGGGCTGCGGCGCAGGCGGCTGATAGACGCGCAGTTGATGATTCGATGGGTCCATCAGGAAAGCCAGCGGCACTTCGAAGCATTCGGCCACCTCGCGTTCGGCCGGATGCACGTCGAACGGCGGATGAACCAAGGCGACGACCGGTGTCACCGCATAACCGGTCCCGGTCACATATTCGGGCATCGTACCCAGCGGCTCGACATGCCGCGCATCGAGTGCGATTTCTTCCCATGCCTCGCGCAAGGCAGTGGCGGTAACGTCCCGGTCCTCCGGATCGCATCGCCCACCGGGAAACGAGATCTGCCCCGCATGGTCCGTCAGATGCGCGGCGCGGTGCGTCAGCAGCACCGTCAACCCTGCTTCGCGCGTGACCATGGGCACCAACACCGCGGCCGCGCGGAGTCCCGTGCGGCGCTCCGGATCGCCACGCCATGCCGCCTCCGCCTGCTCTGGCGCCCAGCGCAGCGAGGCCGCGGCAGAAAAGCGTCGGCGCAGCGCATCCGCGTCCAGCTCGGCGAGCGGCACGGGAGCGAGTGGCGCCGCGCCGGAGGCATCGAACGCCTCGATGGGCAACAGCGCGGGATCGAATAGCAGGCGATGGGGCATCGGGATCGATCTTCGTTTATGAAACGCACAAAGGCACCCTGAGGTGCCTTTGCCAAATACCGCATACCGGCCCTGGACGAGAGGCGCGATCGCTCGCACCCTCCCGCAAGGCCGTCCCGAGAACGCTGTCCCGGGACACTGTGGCTTACTCCGCCGCAGCTGCCGCCGTGTCCTTGCGGACCAGCTTTTCCTTGATACGTGCCTTCTTGCCCGACAGGTCGCGCAGGTAGTACAGCTTCGCACGACGCACGTCACCACGACGCTTGACGACGATGCTGGCCAATTGCGGCGAGTACGTTTGGAACGTACGCTCGACGCCTTCACCCGACGAAATCTTACGGACGATGAACGACGAATTCAGGCCGCGATTACGCTTGGCAATCACGACGCCTTCGTATGCCTGGACCCGCTTACGCGTGCCTTCGACAACGTTCACGCTCACGACGACCGTATCACCCGGTGCGAATTCCGGAATGGTCTTTTCGCCCAGAGCGCGTGCGATTTCTTCTTGTTCGAGTTGATCGATCAGATTCATATTAACTCCTTAAACCATCGTGCCGACGTTGTATACCGCGCTGAGCGCAGGCCCCGGCAGAGGATGGGAAACCGGCAGGAAAGTCTTCCTGCCGCCGTAGTCCGGCGCCCACCATCCAGACACATGTCTCGGAATAACACCGAGCCCTTATGCTGAATCGGCAGACGCCGGATTGGCGAGCCAGGCCTCATCGGCCTTGCTCAACAATCCGTCACGACGAGCGGCATCGATCAGATCCGGGCGCCGCGCCCGGGTTTTCGACAACGCTCGCTGGCGGCGCCATGCAATGATCTGCGCATGGTGCCCGCCCAACAAAATGTCCGGCACCCGCATGCCTTCGTATTCCTCGGGACGCGTGTAGTGCGGACAATCCAACAAACCGTCGACAAAACTATCCTGCTGCGCCGATTGCGCATCGCCCAGCACGCCAGGCAGCAAGCGAATGACGGCATCCATCAGCGCCATTGCCGGCAGCTCCCCGCCCGACAGGACGAAGTCGCCAACGCTGATTTCCTCGTCCACGCAGCGATCCAACAAACGCTGGTCCACCGCTTCGTACCGGCCGCACAGCAACACCAGACCCGGCTCGGTCGCGAGCGACGTGACACGGCGATGCGTCAACGGCGCGCCTTGCGGCGACAACATCACCACACGCGGCGTGGGCCGACCTTCCGCCTGCTGCGCCGCTTTCGCGGCTGCAATTGCCGCTTCCAACGGCCGCGCCAGCATCACCATGCCGGGGCCCCCACCATAGGGTCGATCATCGACCGTACGGTGCGAGTCCACCGTGAAATCACGCGGATTCCAGGTGTGCAGCGCGTAACGCCCCTGCTTGACCGCCCGGGACGTGACGCCCCAGTCGGTCAGCGCGCGGAACATTTCCGGGAACAGCGTCAGCACGTCGAACCGCATGCCTGTCTCCGCCGGTCGTGCCGCCGCCCCTTCGGGCGATGCCGACACGCCGCGTTGCGGGGTATCAATAATCGACATCCCAATCGACGACGATGCGCTTGCCGGGCAGATCGACCTCACGCAAATACGCATCGACGAACGGAATCAAACGCTCGCGCTCGACCGTCAGACCGTCGGCGTCCTGCGCGTCGTACACCACACGCAGGACCGAGTGGGCGCCATTGTCCATCAGGTCGCGGACCCGGCCCAACGCCGTCCCAGCCGGGTTCACCACCGCCAGATCGATCAGATCGACCCAGTAATACTCGCCGTCGGGCAAGGCCGGAAAGTCCGCGCGGCGCACCAGCACCGCGGTCCCCTTCAAGGCCATCGCCGCATCCCGATCGTCGCAACCGGCAATCGACGCAGCAATCGCGCCGCTGTGCACGCGTGGACCGCGGACGGCCAAGCGCCGAGGCGCCGCGTCACGCGGACCCCGCAACCACCAATGCCGCGCATTCAGCATGGCGGCATCGCCATCGGGGGCGCCCGCATGCGGGAACACCTTGACCTGACCGCGTACACCGTACGCCTGCCCGATCACACCGACCTCGATCAGATCGTCCGGAAGCGCGAACGACGCGACTTCCATCGATGCGACAGCATCGCCGGACTGCTCGGCATCGCGCTCAGCGTTCGGCGACGCATCGACGGATTTCTCCGCCACGCCCCCTTTTGCCGGACGCGGACGAAAAGCGCCGAAATCGGGCACGTTCGATCCTGACGACGACGTCAAACCTGCACCAGCTTCTATTAAGCTGCTGCCGGCGCTGCGGCGACGGTTGCCTTAGCGGCTTCCTTCGCCAGACGCGCGACTGCCGGCGACAATTGTGCACCCGTGCCAACCCAGTACGTCAGGCGGTCTTGAGCGATACGCAGCGTTTCACCCTTTTGCGCGACCGGGTTGTAGAACCCGATGCGCTCGATGAAACGGCCGTCGCGACGATTACGCGAATCGGTCGCAACGATGTTGTAGAACGGGCGCTTCTTCGCGCCACCGCGGGACAGGCGGATGATGACCATACTGAATTCCTAGAAATCTGGTGTGTGTGCAGCGTGAAACACGCGATTATAGCGGGAATTCGGCTAGCTACCAAACACTTAGTGCGCGCGCAGCCCTAGCAAGGCCCCTTGTCCCAGGCCAGCCCGGCATTCACCGCGCTCCCGCCCCTCATCGCCCGCGCCCTGACCGCAGCGTGTGCGCAACGGAACGTTGCGACCGAGAGACAGATCCCCAGGCACATCGCTACTGGTCGAATGGCCAAGCCAAAACGCGGGCCTCTTGCGCAAAATACTGTATACCCATACAGTATCCGTTGATGACTGCGCGCCGATGCGCGAGCACGACACGGACGGCAGGCGATGGAAAACAGCAACGGCAAACGAAACGACGTAGGCGACGGCAATCCAGGCGGCGGACGATCGCGTGGGTCCACGGCGCCGGACAGGTCTGCAATCGACGCCGAACGCCGCGCCGTCGCGCGCAGAGGCACCGTCGCGGCGCCGTTCCATCCCGACAGGGGAAGCACCAAGGCCCGCGGCCGAGGCGCCGTCAGCAATCCCGTGCCGCGCTTCCAGAGCTGGTCGCGCGAGGCGGACCCGCATTGCCGTCAAGACGACATAGGACAAACGTGGGATGCCGCAGGCGACGAAGCGGACGACGCCAGCGGCTCCCGCGAAGCCCGGACGGCCGTGGAGACCTGTCTCGAGAAGCCGATGATTCGGCTACAGACGACGGTCACGACGGAGACGGCGCGGACGATTATTGCCCGTAATACCTCCCCCGACATTCCCTTCGATCGGTCGTTGAATGCGTATCGCGGCTGCGAGCACGGCTGCGTGTATTGTTTCGCACGGCCCACGCATGCGTATCTGGATTTGTCGCCGGGTATCGATTTCGAAACCAAGCTTTTCGTCAAGACCAATGCCGTCGAAAAACTGCGCGAGGCGTTCGACAAGCCGGGCTATCGCGCGGACGTCCTGGCATTGGGCGCCAACACGGACCCGTATCAACCGATCGAAAAGACCTATCGCATCACCCGCGACGTGCTGGCCCTCGCCGAGGCGTACCGCCATCCGATCGCCATCACCACGAAATCCGCCTTGGTCGTCCGCGATATCGACATCCTGGAGCGAATGGCAGCGATGGGTCTGGTTCGCGTATTCATGTCGATCGGTACCTTGGACGCCGAGATTGCGCGCAAGCTCGAACCGCGCGCCAGCACGCCACCGCGTCGCATCGAGGCGATACGACAATTGCAGGCGCGTGGCATTCCCTGTGGCGTGGTCGTCGCACCGGTGATCCCTGCGCTGACGGATTTCGACGTCGAGCACGTCCTCCAGGAGGCCGCGCGAGCGGGCGCACAACATGCCGGCTATGTCATGCTGCGACTCCCGCTCGAGGTGCGCGATCTATTCGTGGCCTGGCTCGATACGCATTACCCGGATCGACGGCGACATGTGCTGAGCCTGATTGAACAGATGCGGGGCGGCCGCCATTACGACGCCACGTTCGGTCAGCGGATGCGCGGCACGGGCCTGTTCGCCGAGCTATTGGCGCAACGCTTCACGATGGCATGCCGACGGTATGGCTTGAATGCGTCCCGTCCACCGCTGCGCACCGATCTCTTTGCGAGCAGTCCCGCACGCCTCGACGCGTTGGCGCGCAGGGACAAGCGCACGCAAACGGGCAGCACGGCAAACGGCGCGTCGGGAAAAGACACCGCTCCGCCATCGACCAGTACGGCGGCGCCCCGGGTGAATCCGCAACTCGATCTGTTTTCGGCACCATTGACGGCGCAATCAACAGCCGAACGCTGAAAACGGCACGGCCCGATAAACAAAGGGACAAACAGGCAATCAGGCAATCAGCCGGATCAATCGGGCCTTTCGGTGATCGGTATCGTCAGCGTTTCCTTGACCTCTTCCATCACGACATAGCTTTTCGACTGCGTCGCACCGGGCAGTTGCAGCAGCACGTTCCCGAGGATCTTGCGATAGTCGGCCATCTCGCCGATACGCGCCTTGATCAGGTAATCGAAGTCGCCGGAAACCAGGTGACACTCGAGCACTTCCGGCACCTTCATCACTTCCCGCCGGAATTTCTCGAACATATTGCCGTTCTTGTGATCCAACGTGATCTCCACGAATACCAGCAACGATGCGCCGAGCTGGGCGGGATCGACGCGCGCGAAATAGCCGAGGATCACGCCGTCGCGCTCCATGCGTTTGACCCGCTCAATGCACGGCGTAATCGACAGGCCCACTTGCTCGGCCAGATCCTTCATCGCCATCCGACCGTCGTCTTGTAGCAACGTCAGGATCCGTCGGTCGATCCGATCCAGGGTACGAATCGCTTTATGTTGGGTGCGCATGACGGCGTAGACATTGAGAGAAGCGAGAAGACCAGAATATTTTCTGAAAAGCAGCAAATATTCAATAACAAAATCCGCGAAACTCGCAATAGTATAGCCGCAATTACTACGATAACGCTCACCACGCGGACCCTGCGTAACGTGAGACGTGCGGACGATTTCTAACGGAAGCTGCGATGAAAATCATCGTTCTTGGTGCGGGTGTCATCGGTACAACCAGCGCGTATTACCTGTCCCGTGCCGGGCATGACGTCACGGTGATCGACCGGCAACCGGGCCCTGCGTTGGAGACGAGCTTCGCCAATGCAGGCCAGATCTCGCCGGGCTATGCCTCGCCGTGGGCGGCCCCCGGCGTGCCGCTGAAAGCGATCAAGTGGATGTTCGCCAAGCATCCCCCACTGACCATCCGCCCGGACGGGTCCGGCGCCCAGTTACGCTGGATGTGGCATATGCTGACCCAGTGCACGGCAGACCGCTACGCGATCAACAAAGGGCGCATGGTGCGTCTGGCCGAATACAGCCGCGACTGCATTCGTGCATTGCGCGACGACACCGGCATTCAGTACGAGGGGCGCCAGGGCGGGACCTTGCAATTGTTCCGTACGCAGGCGCAATTCGATGGCGCCGCCAAGGACATCCAGGTTTTACGCGATGCCGGCGTCCCGTTCGAATTGCTCGAAGGGGCCGCGTTGGCGCAGGCGGAGCCCGCATTGGCCGCCGCCGGCGGTAAGCTGACCGGTGGCTTGCGTCTGCCGAACGACGAAACCGGCGATTGCCAGCGCTTCACGACGCATCTCGCCCGGATGTGCGAGGAACAAGGCGTGACATTCCGCTACAACACCCCGATCGATGCCCTTGCGCTCGCAGGCGATACGGCAATCGGCGTGCAGTGCGGCAATGAATTGGTGCGAGCGGACCGAATCGTCGTTGCGCTCGGTTCGTTCTCGACGCAATTCATGCGCGGCCTCGTGCGCGTGCCGGTGTATCCGCTAAAGGGATATTCAATCACCGTGCCGATCACCGACGCCACGCGCGCGCCCGTGTCCACGGTGCTGGATGAAACCTACAAGATCGCCATCACCCGCTTTGACGATCGGATCCGCGTCGGTGGCATGGCTGAAATCGTCGGCTATGATCAGCGCCTGAAACCGGCACGGCGCGCCACGCTGGAGATGTGCGTCAACGATCTCTTTCCGGGCGCGGGCGACACGAAGCAAGCCAGCTTTTGGACCGGCCTGCGACCGATGACGCCTGACGGCACGCCGATCGTCGGCGCCACGCCAGTGCGCAACCTGTTTTTGAACACCGGCCATGGCACGCTCGGCTGGACGATGTCCTGCGGATCGGCGCAATTGCTCGCCGATCTGATCAGCGGCAAGACGCCGGAAATCGCGTCGGACGACCTGTCGATCTTCCGCTACCTCCGCGAGATCGCCCAGCCAAATGGCCAGCCCGCTTTCGCTTGAGTAGTGCTCGAACGCCGTCTTTACCGGTCGGCGTGACGGCGCGCCTTCGCGCCCCAAGCGAACAGCTCAGAACCACGCTAGCCGGTCAGAGCCACGCGTCCGGCAACGCGTAAATCCCCTGATCTCCTCGCGTACTAACGATCGCGATCCGCCATGCCGACGTGCGAGGCATCACTTGCTCCGCAAAGCATCGCGCGACGGCCCGTTTCGTCCTGGCAAACTCGGCGCTGACCGCCATCGGTAACGCGCCGCTAGCCGTCGCCTCGCCTTCCCCCTCCGGCTGCACATAACCATCATCCAGGCCTGCCGCCAGCAAGGCGGCGCGCGCCAATTGCCAGCCTGCCAACGTCACGCCCGCCAAGTGGAGATAGGCGACACTGCCCGCATACGCGGCAACGGGATCCGTCTGTGCGGTATTGACGATAAAGTCGACGACCGCGGCATAGGCCACACGCGCTTGGGAAAGCTGTGCGGCAATCGACGACCAGCTCGCCGCCGCATCCGCATCGACAGCCACGCTATCGGCCGCTTGCCTCTCCTGCCCACCCAGATCGCTCTGCCCAGCCTTCGCACTACTCCCGAGCGCCGCGCGCTCCAAGGCATCGATGCAGTCGTCGATGCAAGAGAGCCAGTGCTGCGCCACCAAGCCCTCGTCGCGTACCGTCTTGCGGCCTACCAGGTCGTTCGCCTGAATCGCGGTCGTCCCTTCGTAGATCGGCAGAATCCGCGCGTCGCGATAATACTGCGCCACGCCGGTCTCTTCGATATACCCCATCCCGCCGTGCACCTGGATGCCGATATTGGCGACTTCCACCGCCATTTCCGTCGACCAGCCCTTGATGATGGGCACCAGGAATTCGTATTGCGCCTGCGCCACCCGGCGCGCCGCGGCATCGGTGCCGTGCTCGGCGTGATCGCCGCGACTGGCGGCAAAAATCGCCAAGGCGCGGGCCGCCTCAGTCAAGGCACGCATCGTTGCGACGCTACGACGAACATCGGGATGCGCAATGATCGCACGCTGCGCCGCATTCGCGGCATGGCCCGCCTCAGCGCCAGCCGACGCATCCAGCGCGGGCAACGGTGTCGACACCGCCTGCCCCTGCAGCCGCTGCTTTGCGTAAGCGCGTGCGGCCTGCGTCGCCCGATCCGCTTGCCCGATACCTTGGACGCCCACGCCGAATCGCGCGGCATTCATCATGATGAACATCGTCTGCAAGCCCTGATTCGGCTTGCCGAGCATTTCGCCCCATGCCCCGCCTTTGTCGCCGAATTGCAGCACGGCGGTCGGGCTGCCATGAATGCCGAGCTTGTGCTCGATCGATGTGCAACTGACATCGTTCCGCACCCCATCCCCCAGCGCCATCGCGCTGGCAGGCTCCGCATTGAGCACCGCCTCGTCCGCCGTCAGCAGGAACTTCGGTACCAAGAAAAGCGAGATGCCTTTCACGCCGGGGGGCGCGTCGGGAAGCCGGGCGAGAACCAGATGGACAATGTTTTCGGCCATATCGTGATCGCCATACGTGATGAAGATCTTGGTCCCGAACAAGCGATAACTGCCGTCCTCCTGCGGTTCCGCGCGCGTCCGTACCCGTGCCAGATCAGATCCGGCCTGCGGCTCGGTCAGATTCATCGTGCCGGTCCAGGTGCCGGCGATCAACGGCGGCAGATAACGCCGACATTGATCCTCGCTACCGGCAGCCAACAGCGCTTCCACGGCACCATCGGTCAGCAAGGGACACAGCGCGAACGACAGATTGGCCGCATTCCACATCTCCAGGCACGCGGTGGCGAGCACCCGCGGCATGCCCTGGCCGCCATGTTCCACCGGATGCCGCAAACCCTGCCAGCCACTGTTTGCAAACTGCGTGAAGGCCTCACCGAAGCCGGGCGTCGTCTTGACCCGACCGCCTTGCCACCCTGCCGGCGTGCGATCGCCCACGGCATTCAACGGCGCCAGCACACCGCTGGCGAATCGCGCCGCCTCGTCCAACACCGCCGCGGCGGTATCAGGCGTGGCCTCCTCGAAACCCGGGAGGCGGGCAATGCGATCGAGCCCGCCCAGCCGCGTCATCAGGAACAACATGTCTTCAACCGGCGCCTGGTAATCCATGATTCGTCTCCTCCGATGAAAAAAAAGGGACCCCGCAGGGCCCCTTCGTCTTTTTATTATAATTTTCCGTGATCAAGGCCCAGCCTGATCCGGACGATGGCCATCACAGCGCCTTGACCAGCGCCGGAACGGCTTCGAACAGATCGGCTGTCAGCCCATAGTCGGCCACGCCGAAGATCGGCGCTTCCGGATCCTTGTTGATCGCAACGATCACCTTCGAATCCTTCATACCGGCCAAATGCTGGATCGCACCGGAGATACCCACCGCCACATACAGCTGCGGCGCCACGATCTTACCGGTCTGGCCGACTTGCGAATCGTTCGGCGCGAAGCCCGAGTCCACCGCGGCGCGCGATGCGCCCAGGGCGGCGCCGAGCTTGTCGGCCAGCGGTTCCAGCACGCTGTTGTAGTTCTCGGCGCTGCCCATCCCCCGGCCACCCGATACGACGATCTGTGCCGACGTCAGTTCCGGACGCTCCAGCTTCGTCAGCTCGCGACCGACGAATTGCGAGACACCCGCATCGCCACCGGCTGCCGCCGATTCCACCGCCGCGCTGCCGCCTTCGGCCGCCGCGGCGTCGAAACCGGTGGCACGCACCGTCACGACCTTGATCGCATCGGTCGCTTGCACCGTCGCCACCGCCGCGCCCGCATAGATCGGACGCTCGAACGTGTCGGCGCCGACCACGGCCGTGATGTCCGAGACCTGTGCCACATCCAGCTTCGCGGCAATGCGCGGCGCGATGTTCTTGCCGTATGCCGTTGCCGGCAGCACGATGTGCGAATAGGCGCCGGCTATGCCGAGCACCGTCTTCTCGACGTTTTCGGCCAGGCCGTCGGCTAGCGTCGCGTCGTCCGCCAGCAGCACCTTTGCCACGCCGGCGATTTTCGCCGCCGCATCGGCCGCGCCGCGTGCATCGGCACCGGCCACCAGCACGTGGATATCGCCGCCACCGGCCTGTGCGATCTGCTGCGCCGCCATCACGGCGTTCAGCGTCGCGCTCTTGATTTCTCGATTGTCGTGTTCCGCGATCAACAGAATCGTCATGATTACAGCACCTTCGCTTCGTTCTTCAGTTTATCGACCAACGTGGCGACGTCGGGCACCGTCACACCCGCCTTGCGCTGCGGCGGCTCGGCCACTTTCAGCGTCTTCAGGCGCGGCGTCACGTCCACGCCGAGCGCGTCGGGCGTTACCGTTTCGAGCGGCTTCTTCTTCGCCTTCATGATGTTGGGCAACGTGACATAGCGCGGCTCGTTCAGGCGCAGGTCCGTCGTGATGACGGCCGGCAACGACAGCGACAGCGTTTCCGCGCCGCCGTCCACTTCGCGCGCGACGGTCACGCGACCATCGGCCACGGTGACCTTCGAGGCAAACGTCGCCTGCGGCAGACTCGCCAGCGCCGCCAGCATCTGGCCCGTCTGGTTCGAATCGTCGTCGATCGCCTGCTTGCCCAGGATCACCAGTTGCGGCTGTTCCTTGTCGACCAATGCCTTCAGGATCTTGGCGACCGCCAGCGGCTGCAGCTCGACCGTCGATTCCACCAGGATGGCGCGGTCGGCGCCGATCGCCAGCGCCGTGCGCAGCGTTTCCTGAGACTGGGTGACACCACACGACACGGCAACGATTTCCGTCGCCACGCCGGCTTCCTTCAATCGCACCGCTTCTTCGATGGCAATTTCATCGAACGGGTTCATCGACATCTTCACATTGGCGATATCGACGCCCGTGCCATCGGATTTCACGCGGACCTTGACGTTGTAGTCGACCACGCGCTTGACGGGCACCAGGATTTTCATGCAAACACTCCTCGGCTCAGAACAATCACGAACGATCGTTCTATTCTATATGGGAAAACTTCGAAAATTCTACCGCCGTCACCGATACCGCACTCTAGTGAAGGGGTTTAGCCCCGGAATCAGACAGAAGGCGGGATGCTTCGCCCCGGTCCAATGCCGCCGACCGGCCGCCCTTTCGCCTTACGACGGGGGCCGGGTCGACGAATCCGGCATTACCACGACGTGATGACGGATCCCTTGAAGGTCGTCGCCACGAACTGCTTCACCTCGGGCGAGCGGTAGGCCTTGATCAACTTGGCGACCCACGGCTTGTCCTTGTCCTGCGCCCGCACGACCAACACGTTCGCATAGGGTCCCGTCGGCGGATCGACTTCGATCGCATCCTTCGCCGGCGACAAACCGGCTTCCAATGCGAAATTCGTGTTGATCGCGGCGATATCCACATCATCCAGCGAATGCGGAATCTGCGCCGCGTCCAATTCGACGAATTTCAGCTTTTTCGGATTCTCCGCGACATCGATCGACGTCGCCGACAAGCCCGCGCCGGCGCGCAACTTGATCAGTCCGGCCTTTTGCAGCAACAGATACGCCCGGCCGCCATTGGTCGGATCGTTCGGCACCGCGACGCGCGCACCCGGCTTCAGATCCTTCAGCGACTTGATCTTGCGCGAATAGATCCCCATCGGGAAATTGACCGTCTGCGCGACGCTGACGAGCTTGTAGCCACGATCCCGTACCTGTGCATCCAGATAAGGCTGATGCTGATAGCTATTCGCTTCGATGTCGCCGGCAGCCAAGGCGGCGTTCGGCTGCACGTAATCGCTGAATTCGACGATCTGCAGGTTCAGGCCTTCGCGCGCGGCAACCTTCTTCACCTGCTCCATGATCTGAGCGTGCGGCCCTGCCGTTACCCCGACCTTGATGGTCTCATCGGCGGCCAGTGCATTCAACGCGGCGGTGGACAAGGCAAACGCCGAGACGGCGGTTGCGATCAATTTGCAGACAGAACGGCGTTGCATGCGCGGTCTTCCTCGTTTGAGTATGTAATTATTTATGGCTCAGTCGGCGCACCAGCCAATCGCCGGCGGACTGTACCAATTGCACGAACACGATCAGGATCAACACGACGGCGACCATGACTTCCGGCAGGAAGCGTTGATAGCCGTAGCGGATGCCCAGGTCGCCCAGGCCGCCACCGCCGATCGCGCCCGCCATAGCCGAATAACCGACCAGGCTGACGAACGTGATCGTCAGACCGGCGATCACGCCAGGCCAGGCCTCCGGCAGCAGAACCTTCGTCACGATCTGCCAGTTCGACGCGCCCATCGACTGCGCCGCTTCGATCAAGCCGCGGTCCACTTCGCGCAGCGCGGTTTCGACCAGACGGGCGACGAAAGGCGCGGCGGAAATGGTTAGCGGCACGATGGCCGCGGCGGTCCCGATCGACGTCCCGACGATAAGTCGGGTGAAGGGGATCACCGCCACCAGCAGAATGATGAAAGGCGTACTGCGCACGGCATTGATGACGATACCGAGCACGCCGTTGACGGCCCGGTTGGCCAGCACACCTTGGCGATCGGTCAGATACAGCACGATGCCGATGGGCACCCCCACTGCTGCGCCGATGACGCCGGAGATGCCGACCATGATCAGCGTCTCCCAGAACGACGAGAGAAACAGATCGTACATTTGGCTAAGCATGCGACAACTCCTCGACAATCACGCCCCGCGTGCGCAGCGAGGCCATCGCCTCGGCCACGGTTCCGGGTTCTCCAGTGGCCAATACCGCCAGCGAGCCGAAGGCCTGCCCCTGGATCTCGGCCACCTGGCCATGCAGGATCGTGATATCGATGGCAAAACGGCGAATCGTCTCCGAGATCACCGGCTCGCCCACGCCATCGCCGGAAAATGCCAATCGGAACAAGTGATCGCGCCCGGCCACCAGACGCTCGCCGATGCGCGACTTCAGGCCCGGCGGCAATTCCTGCGCGATCACATCGCCGATCATGGCGCGTGTGACGTCGTGGCGCGGCTGCAGGAAGACGTCGATGACGCGCCCGCTCTCCACTACGCGACCGGCATCGAGCACGGCCACGCGATCGCAGATATGCCGGATCACTTCCATCTGGTGCGTGATCAGCACGATGGTCAGGCCCAATTCCTTGTTGATCTTGCGCAGCAGATCGAGGATCGAGCGCGTGGTCTCGGGATCGAGCGCCGACGTCGCTTCGTCGCACAGCAGCACCTTGGGCTCGCTGGCCAGCGCACGGGCGATACCGACGCGCTGCTTCTGACCGCCGCTGATCTGGGCGGGATAGCGATCGCGTTGACCGCTCAAGCCCACCAGTTCGAGCAAGGCGCTCACGGTCTGCTCGATTTTCGCCTTCGGTACGCCGGCCAATTCGAGTGGCAGGGCGATATTCCCGTAAACGGTCCGTGAAGACAGCAGATTGAAGTGCTGGAAGATCATGCCGATGTCGCGACGCGCGGCGCGCAGCGCAGCGGGCGACAAGGCCGTCAGGTCGCGGCCGGCCACGACCACGCGCCCTTCCGTGGGGCGCGTGAGCAGGTTCATCGTCCGTACCAGCGTGCTCTTACCGGCGCCGCTACGGCCGATGATGCCGAAGACTTCGCCGGCCTCGATCTTCAGGTTAATGGCGCGCAAGGCTTCCACCGGGCCTTTTGGGCCGGGAAAGCGTTGCGTCAGGTCCGATATGTCGATCATGAAACGGTCTGTAGGCGATTCCAACAGGGAATCAGGCGCCGCCTACCGGTCCCGGCCGCCTGGCGGGGCGCAGCGACGCGCGGGCCGGTGCCGCATTTGCACGGCACACAGGGCCGGACAAAGCGGCCAAAAGACGTGACGAAACACGCCCTTCAAGCTGCGAAAGATCCGCATTCTACCCTGCTGCAACCCGACCGATCAGAAACGTTCGCCATCAGCATATAAGCAAAAACTATGATGCGAGGCAATTTGACGCGCTAGTCGCGCCCTGTCGTGTGATGTCCTGGCGTTAGAGATTGGCCATCGCGCGCAAATGCGCCACCACGCTGCGGCCGAGGGCCGAGAAGGCATAGCCGCCCTCCAGTACGCTGACGATCCGGCCGCCCGCGTGCTGCTCGGCAACCCGACGGATCGCCTCGGTCACCCAGGCGTAGTCCGCCTCGACCAGCGCCAGACCGCCCATCTCGTCTTCCCGATGCGCATCGAAGCCGGCCGAGACGAACACCATTTCCGGCGCGAACGCCTGCAGGCGCGGCATCCAGTGTGCCTCGACCGCCGCCCGAAATGCCTGGCCATCGGCGCCGGCAGGCAGCGGCGCATTGACGATATTGTCCGCCGCCGCGGGGACGCCGCAATGCGGATAGAAGGGATGGCGGAAGGTGCTGCACATCAGGACGCGCGGGTCGTCGGCAAAGATCGACTCGGTCCCGTTGCCGTGATGCACATCGAAATCGACGATGGCGACGCGCCGCAGTCCCCGCACGTCCAAGGCATGCAGCGCCGCGACAGCGACATTATTAATCAGACAGAACCCCATCGCGCGGTCACGCGTCGCGTGGTGTCCCGGAGGACGAACACTGCAGAAGGCGTTGTCGAATGTGCCGTCGATCACCGCATCGGTCGCCGCCAGCGCGGCGCCGGCCGCCCGCAACGCCGCCTGCCACGACCCCGGGCCGACGACGGTATCGCCATCGAGCGACACCATTCCACCGTCCGGCGTCTCGACGCAGTGCGCCAGACGGTCCAGATAAGCGGCATCATGGGCTCGCAGCAGGCTATCGCGATCGGCAAGCGGCGCCATTTGCGGCAGCCACCAGGTATCGAGGCGCGCGGCAATCATCTGATCGTCGATGGCCTGGAGCCGCTCCGGACATTCTGGATGCCCGGCGTCGGGCTGATGCCGAAGGCAGTCGGGATGCGAAAAGAAAGCGCTGGGCATTACGGTCTCCGGGGGCGCGCCCGGTCCATGGCCGAGCACACTCGATGTCGTACGTTATACTCCCAAACAACACCGCAACGATACATGACCATGACCTTGACGTTTCACCAGGGGTTGAGGACCTGCGCGCGCGCATCCACGCCCAGTCCTGCAGGCCGATTTTCGTTGGCGACCTTGTCGATACGCCTGATGCTGAGTTGCGGCGTGGTGGCGCTGAGCATTGCCGGTTCCGCCGCCCATGCACAAGGTGCGCCGGAAGCCGCGCCGGCGAACGGCCAGGTATTCGAGGAAGAAATCGTTCCGCAGCGTTTCGAAAACGATCCGCAGGTAAGCGCATTCATCGACGATCTGGTTGCGCGCTACGACTTCGATCCGGCCGCGCTGCATCAGATCTTCAATCAGGTCAGCTATTCCGCCAGCGCCGTCAAACTGGTCACCCCGTCGCCGACGCCCTCGACCAAGAACTGGAGTGCCTACCAGCACCGCTTCATCGAGCCGATACGCATTAACGGGGGCGTCAAGTTCTGGCAGGCAAACCGCCAGTGGCTCGACAAGGCGGCGGCGCAATACGGTGTGCCGCAGGAAATCATCGTCGCCATCATCGGCGTGGAGACCCTATACGGCAAGTATATGGGCAACTTCCGCATACTCGATGTGTTGACGACCTTGTCCTTCGACTATCCGAACACGCCGAATCGCGAAGATCGGATGCAGATGTTTCGCAAGAACCTGGCCGACTATCTGATCTGGACGCGCGACCAGAATATCGATCCTGCCGCGATCCAGGGCTCGTACGCCGGGGCGATCGGCATTCCGCAGTTCATGCCTTCCAGCATCTCGCAGTACGCGGTGGATTTCGATAATTCGAACTCGATCGATCTGCGCAACAATCCGGCGGACGCAATCGGCAGCGTTGCGAACTACCTGAAACAGAACGGGTGGGATAGCGGCAAGCCGGTCATGTGGCGTATCGGTGACGACGCCGGCAGCCAGGGCATTGCGCAAGCGGCGGCAGACGGCAAGCCGGAGCCGCATTGGGCGCTGAATCAATTGACCAAGGCCGGGATGCTGCTCAACGAGCCGGGCCTCGACCTCGACGCGGTGCAGGGCACGCCAGTCGCCGTTGTCGATCTACCGACGCCGGGTCAAGCGACGCAATATGCGCTGGGGTTGAACAACTTCTACGTGATCACGCGCTACAACCGCAGTTTCTTCTACGCGACCTCGGTCTATCAGCTGGCCCAGGCGATCAAGGCGAAGATGTTGGCGGGCGGCGGCTAAGCCGCCGTATCGGCACGCGGCGGCCGTACGACTACAAAGGTAGTCGCAGCGGCGCTGTTTATGCCGGGAACACGCCGGTCGACAGGTAGCGGTCGCCGCGGTCGCAGACGATAAACACGATCGTCGCGTTTTCGAGCTCGCGCGCCAGCTTCAGCGCGATATGGCCGGCGCCGCCGCTCGAGATTCCGGCAAAAATACCTTCCACCGATGCCATTTTGCGCGTCATCGTCTCGGCCTCCACTTGCGACACCGACTCGACGCGATCGACACGGCTGCGGTCGAAGATCGACGGCATATACGCTTCCGGCCATTTCCGAATACCCGGAATCCGCGATCCTTCCGCCGGTTGCGCACCGACGATCTGGATGCCGGCATTCTGTTCCTTCAGAAAGCGCGACGTCCCCATGATCGTGCCGGTGGTGCCCATCGACGAGACGAAATGCGTGATGCGCCCTTCCGTGTCACGCCAGATCTCCGGGCCGGTTCCTTCGTAATGCGCCACCGGATTATCCGGATTACCGAACTGGTCGAGGATCACGCCGCGCCCTTCGCGCTGCATCTTGTCGGCCAGGTCGCGGGCATATTCCATGCCGCCGCTAACCGGCGTCAGCACGATCTCCGCGCCGTAGGCCGCCATGCTCTGGCGCCGTTCGATCGACAGATCCTCGGGCATGATCAGGATCATCTTGTAACCGCGCAGCGCGGCCGCCATCGCCAACGCAATACCGGTATTGCCACTGGTGGATTCGATCAGCGTATCGCCCGGCTTGATCGTGCCCCGCGCCTCGGCCTTCTTGATCATCGACAGGGCCGGACGATCCTTCACGGACCCCGCCGGATTATTCCCTTCCAATTTGGCCAGGACGACATTGCCGCGCGCCCGTACGTCATCGTCGACCAGCCGCACCAACTGCACCAACGGCGTGTTGCCGATCGTATCTTCAATCGTTTTATAGGCCATCATCGCGCTCGCATTGTTCATTGCTACCGTGCGAGGATTGTAGCCGATTGGGCCGGATCCGACCGATGGTCGCCCAATGCCACACTGCCCGCATTACGACTTCCAGGCGCAGCGGGTCAGCACCGGCGCAACGCCGTGCATGTGCGTAAAAGCGGATATCCATGAAAAAAGCATGACCGGTTGGCTAAACCGTTCATGCTTTATCGTCCGGCCACAGCGGGCAATCCCCCGATCCGTGGGCAGGTAAGTCATGCCGCCGACGCGCTCGCGCGGCAGGCCTATTGCGCGGTCGCGGTGCCGTCAGGACGTCGCGCTGTCACACGACGTTCGCGTCAAGCACCGATCATCGCAGCGGCCGGTGCGCAGGCGCGGCAGCGCGGCGTTTAATCGAACGTGGCGCCGGATTGCGCGATACGGTCGATCAGTTTCTGCCCGATGCCGCGGACCCGTCCCATGTCATTGGCATTGGCAAAAGGCTGTTTTTCCCGTTCGGCGACAATCGCACGCGCCAGGATCGGGCCGACACCATTCACCGATTGCGCAATATCTTCCGCATTGGCCGTGTTCATATTGACGGCCCACGCCATCGACGCTGTCGAAACGAACAGGACGGCGGCGGCCAATAATTTCTTCAACATAGATTTCTCCTCGTTTGAAGCGCAGACATCCTCTACCGGGCTGGTGATTAGTCTGCAATCCTTACTTTAAAGAGCAACGATGTTTTGTTGAAGCTAACCGAATGGCATAGGATTGGACAACACAACTTTCGCAAAAAAAAGGCCGACTCGTGACGAGGCGACCTTTTCTATGGGGGCGTGGTAGTCGTCGGCCGGCACGCAATGGCAGACCGACGACACGTTCGCTATCTGCTATCTGCCCGCTTACTTCACCGCCGCCGACAGCCACTCCACATAACGCGACACGCCCTGCTCCACCGTCAGGAACGGCTGGTCATAGCCGGCCGCCCGCAGCGCACCGATATCGGCCTGCGTGAAGCATTGATACTTGCCACGCAGTGCATCCGGGAAGGCTGTATATTCGAGCAAGCCGGCGCTGACCAGTGCTTCCAGGCTCAACGGCTCATGGCCTTCCTTTGCCCGCAGCGTGTTCACGACCGTGCGCGCGATATCGTTGAACGGCTGCGCCGCGCCCGTGCCCAGATTGAAGATGCCCGACTTCGACGGATTGTCGAAGAAGAACAGATTCACTTTCGCCACATCCTCGACCGAGACGAAGTCCCGCGTCTGCTCGCCGGCCGCATAGCCGTTGTACTCGCCGAAGAGGCGAACCGAGCCGTTCGCGCGGAATTCGTTGTAGTTGTGGAAGGCGACCGACGCCATCCGGCCCTTGTGTGACTCGCGCTGCCCATACACATTGAAGTAACGGAAGCCGGCGATCTGGCTCTGCGCGTGCGGCAGCTTCTGGCGCACGATCTGGTCGAAGAGGAATTTCGAATAGCCGTACACGTTCAACGGCTTTTCGAACTCGCGCTTTTCGACGAAGGTCGTCGATGCGCCATAGGTGGCGGCCGACGACGCATACAGAAACGCCACGCGCTGTTCCAGGCAGGCGTCGAGCAAGGCGCGCGAATAACGGAAATTGTTTTCCATCATATAGCGCCCGTCGGTTTCCATCGTGTCCGAGCAGGCGCCTTCATGAAAAATCGCACTGACCTTGCCGAATTCACCGCGCGCGAAACGCGCGACGAAATCTTGCTTGTCCAGATAATCGCTGATTTCGCAGTCGACGAGATTGTGGAATTTGTCGGCGCGGGTCAGGTTGTCCACCGCGATGATGTCGCGTTCACCGCGGTCATTCAACGCCTTGACGATATTGGCGCCGACAAAGCCGGCCGCACCGGTGACGATCACAGTCATGGGAGTTCGCGCTCAGAAAAGACAGAAAGAAAATCAGGCCGGAAACAGTTCGTCGTATTCGACGGTTGCCGTACCCAGCTTGCCGACGACGATGCCGCCAGCGCGGTTGGCGAGGCGCACCGCCTCGACCAGGGGCTGACCCGCGCCCAACATGACCGCGAGCGTCGCAATCACCGTGTCGCCGGCGCCCGAGACATCATACACTTCGCGTGCCTGCGCCGGCACCGACACCGGCGGCTGCGCCGTGAACAGCGTCATGCCGTCCTCGGAACGGGTCAGCAGCAAGGCGTCGAGCGCCAGATCGGCGCGCAACGCGTCGACCTTGGCATTCAAATCAGCCTCCGACGACCAGCCGCCGATGACCTGCTGCAACTCCGCACGATTCGGCGTCAACAACGTGGCGCCGCGATAGCGCGCCCAGTCGCTTCCCTTCGGATCGACCAGCACCGCCTTGCCCGCGGCACGGGCGCGCCGGATCATCTCGCCCACATGCGTAAGCCCGCCCTTGGCGTAATCGGACAGTACGACGACGCCGGTATTCGGCAGCAAGGCGTCGAAGCGGTCGAGACAGGTCAACAATACCTCGTGCCCCGGACTGCTTTCGAAATCGACGCGCAGCAGTTGCTGCTGACGCGCAAGCACCCGCAGTTTGATCGTCGTCGGCAGGGCCGCATCGCGCTCGATATGCGCTTCGACCTTGCTTTCGGCCAGCAGCTCGATGATGCGCTGCCCCGGCTCGTCGTTGCCGATCACGCAGAGCAAGCCGCCGTGGGCGCCCAACGCCGCCACATTGCGCGCGACGTTTGCCGCGCCGCCCAACCGTTCCTCGATACGCTGCGCCAACACCACCGGCACCGGCGCTTCCGGCGAAATACGATTGACGTCGCCGAACCAGTAACGGTCCAGCATCACATCACCGACGACCAGGATCGAGGCCCCGGCCAGGGTCTCGCGCTTCACCGGGGACCCGGACGCGGACGATGCAGGCGCCGATGACGCGACAATGGCGTCGGGGGAATCCAGCCGCACCGGGCGTTCGCCCGACGCGGGCTGCGGAAAAGACGTAGTAGAAGACATCAACAGACAATCCGATCAAATAGGGCCGTCCCCGGCAGCATCAATTGCTGCCGGCAAGCGACTCGGAACGACGCGGGACATAACTTTCCCAATGGCTGCACCCAGGGCACTGCCAATAGAACAGCCGCGCGCGGAAACCGCAATTTCCGCAAGTGTAACGCGGCAGGTTGCGCGTGCGCTGTTTGATCAGGTTGCGCATCAATGTCAGTTCCTTACCCCGCGCCGTATCGCTGGTGGCAATCTGCGCATCGAGCAACAATAACGTGGCCGCCGCGCTCGGCGCGCGCTCCATCTGGCGCAAGGCCAGCGCATGCGCTTCCTCTACGCCGGAAGTAGCCAATACGTGCTTGTACGCCGTGTCGAGCAGATCGACGCTCGGATGCGTGTCCAGATAACCCACCAGCCGGCGTGCGCCTTCCGCGGCGCGCTCGCCGGCGATGAACGCCTTCATCATCGGCTCCGCGACCAAGGGCAGATACACCGGATCCTGCGCTTCGACGCGGCTGTAGCACGCAATCGCATCGTCGATGCGCCCTTCCGCGGCGGCCAGATCGCCCAGCAGAATCGTGGCGCGCACATTGGCGGGGTTGACCTGCAAGGCCAATGTCAGCGCTTCGCGCGCGTCATCGCGCTGCCCGCGCTGCAATGCCTCGGAAGCAATCTCACAATGAAATTGCGAAATATCCTTTTTCAGCGACGGTACGCCTGAATTCTCCAGCGCCTGCGCCGCCGTGATCGAGCGTCGCCAGTCCTTCTCGATCTGGAAAATCGTCAGCAGCGCTTTTTCCGCTTCGGTGCGATAGAGACCGACCTCGATTTGCTCGAAGGTCTGTTCGGCACGATCCAGCAGCCCGGCCTTCAGAAAATCCTGACCAAGCTCGTACAAGGCATGGTCGCGTTCGTTGACCGGCAGGTCCTGGCGGTTCAACAAATTCTGATGCACGCGAATGGCGCGCTCGGTTTCGCCACGCCGACGAAACAGGCTACCCAAGGCAAAGTGCAGCTCTGTCGTCTCCGGATCCAGTTTGACGACCTCGATAAACGCATCGATCGCCTTGTCCGGCTGTTCGTTGAGCAGAAAATTCAGACCGCGGAAATACGAGCGCGGCAGGTTGGCGGCATCCGACAACAGGTGCTTCAAATCGAAGCGAGCAGCGCCCCATCCCAGAAAGAACACGACAGGGATGACCAGCAGCCACCAAAAATCAAGATCCATATCAGACTGCCATCAAATGATCGGCGGCATTGGCGGCACGTCGTGCGGCGCCGTTACCGTATTGGCCTGTTGCTCGCGAAGCGTCTTCACTTCGCGACGCAGGCGTGATATTTCGCGGCCGCGGCGCAGCAGTCCCGGCAGCGCGGCCAAAAGCCCCGCCAACGCGCCGATGACAAAAAACACCAGACCCACCACGATCATCGGCGCGTTCCAGACATAGCCCGCCAGCAGATTCAGTTGGACATCCTGCAGATTTCCCAGTGCGAGGACCAGAAAGACGACAAAGATGATGAGTCGAATCAGCCAGACGATGAACTTCATAGACGCGCGCCCTCAGTGGTGGGTCAGTGTGACCACGATATTGTAAAGGAAGCGGACCCTGCGAGCCCTCGTAATCCTCGGGGCCCAGGTCGCACCGCCCAACGCCCAAAAACAAAGAGGCGCCCGAAGGCGCCTCTTTGGCTTGATCCCACCGGCATGACAACGCGCCGGCGCAGGACTCAGGCGGAAACGATGAACACGGCACGCTGCCGCCTGCTCAGACCTCGTCGTCGTCCTTGGACGCCTTCAAGGGCTGGCCGGCACCCCGGTCCACGCGCTCACGCAATTCCTTGCCCGGTTTGAAGTGGGGGACGAATTTCTCCGGCACCAGCACTTTTTCACCCGATTTCGGATTACGGCCTTCGCGCGAGGGCCGACGATTCAACGCAAAGCTGCCGAATCCGCGAATTTCGATCCGATGTCCGCTCGCCAACGCGTCCGACATCGCATCAAGCATCGTCTTCACCGCGAAGTCCGCATCCTTGACGACAAGTTGCGGAAAACGCGATGCCAACTGGATCACCAACTCCGATCTAGTCATTCCCTACCCTTACCCGTTCGCTAAACCACGTGATTGCTGTGGTGCTATTACTGACCTTGGCCGTCCAGCTTAGCCTTGAGCAGTGCGCCCAGATTCGTCGTGCCGGCAACCGAGCTGTCCGATTGGAACTTCTGGACTGCTTCTTGTTGCTCTGCCGAATCCTTCGCCTTCACGGACAGGCTGATGCCACGCGACTTGCGATCGACGTTGATGATGATCGCCGTCACTTCTTCGCCTTCCTTCAGCACGTTGCGAGCATCTTCCACGCGGTCTTGCGAGATTTCCGACGCGCGCAGATAGCCTTCCACTTCAGCCGACAGGAGGACCACGGCGCCCTTCGGATCCACTGCCTTCACGGTGCCCTTAACCAACGAGCCCTTGTCGTTCAGTGCCACGAAGTTGCTGAACGGGTCGCCTTCCATCTGCTTGATGCCCAGCGAGATCCGTTCCTTGTCCACGTCGATGCCCAACACGATAGCGTCGACTTCGTCGCCCTTCTTGTACTTGCGAACGGCTTCTTCGCCGCTTTCGTTCCAGGACAGGTCGGACAGGTGAACCAGACCGTCGATGCCGCCCGGCAGACCGATGAACACGCCGAAGTCGGTGATCGACTTGATCGCGCCATGCAGACGGTCGCCCTTCTTGTAGTTACGGCTGAAATCGTCCCACGGGTTCGGCTTGCACTGCTTCATGCCGAGGCTGATACGACGACGGTCTTCGTCGATTTCCAGCACCATGACTTCGACTTCGTCGCCCAGCTGAACAACCTTGTTCGGCGCGACGTTCTTGTTGGTCCAGTCCATTTCGGACACGTGAACCAAGCCTTCGATGCCCGTTTCGATCTCGACGAATGCACCGTATTCGGTGATGTTCGTGACCTTGCCGAACAGACGCGTGTTCGACGGGTAACGGCGGGAAATACCTTCCCACGGATCGTCGCCCAGCTGCTTCATGCCCAGCGAAACGCGGTTCTTTTCTTGGTCGAACTTCAGGACCTTGGCGGTCACGTCTTGGCCGACGGACAGCACTTCGCTCGGGTGACGCACACGGCGCCAAGCGATGTCGGTGATGTGCAGCAGGCCATCGATACCGCCCAGATCCACGAATGCGCCGTAGTCGGTGATGTTCTTGACCACGCCGTTGACGATCGCGCCTTCCTTCAGCGTTTGCAGCAACTTCGCGCGCTCTTCGCCTTGCGTCGCTTCCACGACGGCACGACGCGACACCACGACGTTGTTACGCTTGCGGTCCAGCTTGATGACGCGGAATTCCAGCGTCTTGCCTTCGTACGCGGTCGTGTCCTTGACCGGACGCGTGTCGACCAGCGAACCCGGCAAGAATGCGCGGATACCGTTGATCATGACCGTCATACCGCCCTTCACCTTGCCGGTGATCGTGCCGGAGACGATCTCGTCGTTGTCCAGCGCCTTTTCCAGGGCCAGCCACGATGCCAGACGCTTCGCCTTGTCGCGCGACAGGATCGTGTCGCCATAGCCGTTTTCCAGCGCGTCGATGGCCACCGAGACGAAATCGCCCGGTTGCACTTCGATTTCGCCAGCGTCGTTATGGAACTCTTCGACCGGAATGTACGCTTCGGACTTCAGGCCAGCGTTGACCACGACAAAGTTGTGGTCGATACGGACGACTTCGGCCGAAATCACTTCGCCCGCGCGCATGTCTTGCTTAGTCAAAGACTCTTCGAACAGCGCTGCGAAGGATTCGGTGTTGGGGGTTGCGGTTTGGAGGTCGGACATAAATTGGGTTTACTCCCCGGTTTTTGCCGCGACGTGCGGATCTTGCTGACCTATCGATAGGCCGTCGAATCCTGACACGGAGTTACTGCCGGCAACGTGACGCGGGGGGGTTAAGGTTAAAAAAAACAGGCGACCGGCCCATGCCGGTTTAGCCAGGAACTACCGGTACTGCGTACGACGACTGCAAAAGTCAGGCGGCGCGTGCCGCCTGACTCCAATTCAACACCTGTTCGACCGCCTCATCAATACCCATCGACGAGGTGTCCAGCAGGTGTGCATCCGGTGCGGGCTTCAACGGGGCGACCGTGCGTTGCATGTCGCGCGCGTCGCGCTCCCGCAAATCCTTTAGCAGGTCATCCATGTTAACAGAAAAGCCTTTGTCGTTCAATTGTTTATACCGACGTTCGGCACGTGCCTCGACGCTGGCCGTCAAGAAGATCTTTACGCCGGCATCGGGAAAGATCACCGTGCCCATGTCGCGCCCGTCGGCCACCAGGCCCGGCGCGGTGCAGAACGCCCGTTGCCGCGTCACCAAGGCCTCGCGTACCGGGCCATGCACGGCGATGCTGGACGCGCGGACGCCGATCGCCTCGAAGCGAAGCGCATCGGCGACGTCGCGTCCTTCCAACAGAATCGCACTGTCGGTAAAACGGATATCGAGGCTTTCGGCGATCCGAACCAGGCTCGGGACGTCGTCCACGGCTACGTCGCCGCGCACGCTCTGCAAGGCAACGAGCCGGTACAAGGCACCGCTGTCCAGGAGATGGAAGCCCAAGGCGGCCGCGACGCGGGCCGCCACCGTGCCCTTCCCGGACGCCGTCGGTCCGTCGATCGTGATGACCGGCGCTCCGCCGATTCCCTGCACTGCACGCTGTGCTCCGCTCATGCGATCACCACTTTGGCAAAACGGTCGAAATAGTCCGGAAAGGTCTTTGCGACACAATCCGGGTCGTTGATGATCACGCCGACGCCCAACAGGCTGGCCAGCGAGAAGCACATGGCCATCCGATGATCGTCATAGGTGTCGATCGCGGCCCCGTCGCGCAGTCGCGCCGGCGGCGTTATGCGCAACCAGTCCGGGCCCTCTTCGATTTCCGCCCCAAGCTTGCGCAGTTCGCACGCCATCGCGGCGATGCGATCCGTTTCCTTTACGCGCCAGCTTGCGATATTGCGCAACGTCGACGGTCCGCGCGCGCGCAATGCCGCCACGGCCAAGGTCATCGCCGCGTCGGGAATCAGGTTGCAATCCATGTCGATCGGCTCCAGCAGGCCGTCGTCGGAGGCGACGCCGCGCACTTCGATCCACGTGTCGCCCATCATCACGTTCGCGCCCATCAGCGTCAGCGCATCGGCAAAACGCACGTCGCCTTGAATACTGTCGCGACCCACGCCCTCGACACGCACCGGACCGCCACCCAAGGCGCCCGCGGCCAGGAAGTAAGATGCCGACGAGGCGTCCCCTTCCACGTCATAGCTGCCCGGCGAACGAAAGCGACTGCCGGCGGCGACGCCGAAGCTCGACCAACCGTCCCGCACGACGTCCACGCCGAAGCGCGCCATCATGCCGGTGGTGATATCGACATAGGGTTTCGAAATCAGTTCACCGTCGACGAATACGCGCACCATCTCACCCGGTGCCGCCTGCTCGGACAAACGCGGCAACGATAGCAGCAAGGCCGTCAGGAACTGACTCGACACATCGCCGCGCACGCGAATCTCCCGCGTCGTGCCGGCACCGGCGAGATGACCGGGACGAATATGCAGCGGCGGGAAGCCGGGATTGCCGAGATAATCGATTACCGCCCCCACGCCGACCAGGCCCTCGACGAGATCGCCGATCGGCCGTTCATGCATGCGCTTGACGCCACTGACACGGTAATCGCCGCCGTTCAGCGCCAATGCCGCCGTCAAGGGTCGCACAGCAGTGCCGGCATTCCCGACGAAAATATCGGCGTCGCGGACCGGGAATCCGGCCGGATTGCCACGCACCACGGTCTCGTCGCCCTCGGTACGCCATTCGATGCCGAGCACGCGCAGTGCCTCGAGCATCACACGGGTATCGTCGGAATCCAGCAGATTGCGCAGACGCGTCTCACCATCGGCGAGCGCCGCCATCAGCAAGGCCCGATTCGAAATGCTTTTCGACCCGGGCAATGTCACGCTGCCACGGGCTGCCGATGCGGGCCCCAGTGCTAGCTGCTTCATGTTTTCTCTTACGGTTTTGACGAACAGGCGCGCCTGCCGTGCGGTTATGACTGATTCGTGGGGTGCGCGGACCGAACACCACCTTTATTGCGCTTTGTCTGCCGATGTTGCCGGTGCCGCGCCCATCGTCCAGCCGGCACGCGCATCGCGCGCTCGGTCGAACAACGCCCGCGTCGCCGCCGTATCGCCGGCATCGACAGCCGTGCGTAAGCGCGCCAGGACGGCCGTATAGGCGTCCAACTCGGTCAGGATCGCATCGCGATTCGCGACACAGATGTCCCGCCACATATCCGGGCTCGACGCCGCGATCCTGGAAAAATCACGGAATCCGGTCCCGGCCATCGCAAACCGTTGGACGGGATCCGATGTTTCCAGAATATGCGTGATATAGGCGAAAGCAAGCAGGTGCGGCAAATGGCTGACGCTTGCGAACACCGCATCGTGGGTGGTCGCCGACATCAGTCTCACGCGCGCACCGACGGCCTGCCACAGCGCCGTTACGCGCTCGGTCGGCCCGGCATTCTCCGCCTCGAGCGGGCACAGAATGACATCGCGCTGCTGAAACAGATCCGCGGTGCTCGCCGCGATGCCGCTGCTGGCGGCGCCGGCGATCGGATGCCCAGCGACAAAACGATCGATCATCGGCCCCAAGCTGGCCGCTGCAGCGGTGCAAATATCCTGCTTCGTGCTGCCGACGTCGGTCAGTACCGCATCGGCGCGCATCGACTGCGCAATCCGTTGCAGCAAGGCGACGCTGGCCGCCACCGGCATGCAAAGGACGATCACGTCCGCTTGCGCGATCTGTTCCGACAGCGACAGGCCGGGAACCGGCGTGCCCCCGCTCGACGCGCGGACCGACCCGACACGCGCGCCATCGACCGTGGGTAAAGCATCTGTCGGCGCGGCCATTGCCGGCAAGCCGTCGAACACGACGCCTTCGTCGATGACGCCGAGCGATCGCGCCTGCGCAAGGGCGGCGGGGTCACGATCGACGCCGACGATTCGCCCGATACCGCCCACCCGGCCCGCGTGGTGCGCCTCTCGCAATGCGCGAGCGAACGATCCCCCGATCAGTCCGACCCCGCAAACGAGCAGGGTATCGAATTGCGCCGCCGGATCGACTGCTTTATGCTGAACGTTCACGCCGCGCGCCTACTTCGCCCGCGGGTAGGAACCGACGATCCGCACGAACGCGGCCTGATCGGTCAGCGCGTGCAGCGCGTCGGCCACTTTCGCATCGTCGCGGTGCCCTTCGACGTCGATATAGAAGTAGTAGGCCCAGCTGCCGCTGCGCGCCGGGCGCGACTCGAAACGCGTCATCGATACCCCGTAACGGGCAAACGGCTCGAGCATCCGATACACGGCACCGGCTTCGTTCTTCACCGACAGGATCAGCGACGTCTGGTCCGCACCGCTCGACAGCGGCGGCGTGCCGCCCAGCACGTAGAAGCGGGTCCGATTATGCGCATCGTCCTGAATCATTGGCGCGGCGGTCTGCAACTTATAGTGCGACGCGGCACGCTCACCGGCGATCGCGGCAATGCGGGAGTCTTCCGCGGCGAGCCTTGCGCCCTCGGCGTTGCTCGACACGGCGCGGCGCTCGGCCTTCGGCAGATGCGTCGAAAGCCAGCGCTGACACTGCGCGAGCGCTTGTGGATGCGCGCACACGATCTCGACCTCAGCCAAGGCACCACTGCGCGACAGGAGCGAGTGATGGATCGGCAGCGCAATCTCGCCGGTGATCGGCAAGGTCGTGTTCAGCAACAGATCCAGCGTCCGCGACACCGCGCCTTCAGTCGAATTCTCGACCGGTACGACCCCGAATTCCGATGCGCCGGTTTCCACCGAGCGGAACACTTCGTCGATGGAAGGACACGGCAGCCCGCTGGCCGAATTGCCGAAATAATCGAGTGCCGCCGCTTCGCTATACGTACCGACGGGCCCAAGGAAAGCGACGGTCGTCGACTTTTCCAACGCCCGGCTTGCGGACATGATTTCGAGCCAGATGTGGGCGATATGCTCGTCGCGCAACGGGCCCGTGCTCATCTGCTGCAGCCGCGCGATCACCTGTTGTTCGCGCTCCGGACGATACACCGGCGCATCGAAGCCCTTTTTGACTTCGCCCACTTCATGCGCGACCGCTGCCCGCTCGTTCAGCAGGCGGATCAACTGCGTATCGAGATGATCGATCTTCTCGCGCAGCGGCTGCAGCTGCGCTTCGAGCGTGCCGCCCACCGTTTTTGCGTCTTGTGCCGTCTGTCCTTCCATCTGCCGCTCCACCTTGTGCATCCTGCTCATTCACTTCGCTCGTGCGAAACCCGTCGTCGACACCGATCCGCGACCTGAATCCCGGAGCGCCCGGCAACGTCGTCAGGCGCGTTGCTCGAATTCCCGCATAAAGTCCACCAGCGCGCGCACCCCTTCGATCGGCATGGCGTTGTAGATCGACGCACGCATGCCGCCGACGCTCTTATGTCCCTTCAACTGAATCAAGCCACGGGCTTTCGCGCCATCCAGAAACGCCGTGTTCAGCGCTTCGTCCGCCAGCGTGAACGGCACGTTCATCCGCGAGCGGGCATCCAGCTGGATCGGATTCCGATACAAACTGCTCGCATCGATCGTGTCGTAGAGCAGACGCGCTTTCTCGATATTGCGTGCCTCGATCGCCGCGAGGCCACCCTGCGCCTTCAGCCACTGGAACACCAGGCCCGCGATGTAGATCGCATAGGTCGGCGGCGTGTTGAACATCGAGTCGTTCGCATCGACGGTCTTCCATTCGAACGCCGACGGGCAGATCGGCATGGCGCGATCCAGCAGGTCGTCGCGCACGATCACGACCGTCAAACCGGCAATGCCGACGTTCTTCTGCGCGCCGCCGAACAGGACGCCGTACTGCGCCACATTCATTGCCCGCGACAACATATGCGACGAAATATCGGCGACCAAGGGCACCTCAGCCGGCAGGCGATCGAAGGCCTGATCGATATGCGCCGGGGAGAATTCGATACCGTTGATCGTCTCGTTGGTGCAGACGTGGACATAGGCCGGATTCGGCGACACGTTCCAGGCGGCAGGCGCCGGAATCCCGTGGAAGCCATCGGCCTTGCCCGATGCCGCGATATGCACGCTGCCGTAGCGCTCGGCCTCTTTCTGCGACTTGGTCGACCACGAACCGGTGACGACGAAATTCGCTTCACGACCGGCAGCCGGGCCGCCCAGCAGATTCATCGGCACGATGGCGTTCTCGCCCAATCCCCCGCCCTGCAAAAACAGGATGCGGTAATTGTCGGGGACCGCCAGCAACTCCCGCAGATCGGCCAGTGCCGTGGCGTGAATCTCCATGTATTCCTTGCCGCGATGACTCATCTCCATCACGCTCATGCCGCTACCGCGCCAGTCCAGCATCTCGTCGGCTGCCTGTCGCAGCACTGATTCCGGCAAGGTCGCCGGTCCGGCGGAGAAATTAAATACACGCATGGAGAACCTGCAAGCAAGGAAGAACAGGACAATCGCTCGGGTGGAGGGCGCGCACCTGCCCCGCGCCTCCGGCTCCGAACGACATCGCAGCGAGGCGAACAGGCCCGCCACGGACGACACGCCCAAAACAAAATGGTCGTTTGCACGCTAGCGCAAACGACCATTATCTCACCAACGCCCCCTGGGAGGCGAAAATTGCCCCCAAGGGTTGCGCCGTGAACTGCAATCCGCGGCGCTGGGCGCCGCCGGAATTGCGCGAGGAACTTACTTCGACTTCGTCGTCGATCCTGCTGCCGACTTCGTCGATGCGACATCGCGATCGGCTTCCGAGCGCGTGGCTTGGATCGATTGCGGCATGTACTTCTGCATCAGACCGTTGACGACGTCACGACCCACTTGATCCTGCACTTCGATGAACTTCTTACCGGTCGGGCTGGTGTAGAACTTCGTCAAGTCCTTGATTTCAGCCGTCGTGTAGTAACGGTTGTAGGCATCCTTCTGCGCCTGAACCGCTTCGCTGTGGAACTGCGACGTGGCGAACACTTGGCCGGCGCTGTTTACCAGCTTCGGCACTTCGTTTTGCTGCAGCGTCGGCACAGCCGCTTGCTTTTGATCGTCCGTCAGCGTCTTGTTTTCCGACAGTGCGTCGGACAGGATCGCCGGGACCAACTGCTTCGCTTGCATCTGAGCGCTGTTGCCGATCGCGCCGGCCAGCTTGTCAGCATCGATCGCCTTCAGCAGATCAGCGATGGCGGCCGTCTTCGCTGCGTCCGGCGGCGCGACCGGTGCCTGTTGCACGGGCGCTTGCTGCTGGGTTTGCAACGCTTGCGACATCGCCAGCGGGGACACGAACAGGGCTGCCAACACCAGATGTGTAAAACGTTTTTGCATCATCGCTCCATTGTTATAACTGCTGAGACTCACGCCTCGCAACCGGCGCACGCCAGGTTCGCGCATCCTAGGGGGCGAACATGTCAAATTCATGCTCGCACAACGGACGCCTTTCACGAACCCGACATCCCCTATCGCACGGGATTCTACTCCTCGCCGGTGGGCGTGCCACTACTTTCGCCAGAATCCGCGTTACCAGATGTGTCGCCCGATGCGTCATCGGTCGGCCCATCGTCGAGCTCACCCTCTTCCAGGCCCGCTTCGCCCAATACAGCGGCCACTTCGGCCTCGGCGACTTTCTGCAGACCCGACAGGTAGGTTCCGTCATCCAGACTGATCAGCGTAACACCTTGCGTCGCGCGACCCATCTCGCGAATTTCCGAAACCCGCGTACGAATCAGCACACCGCCAGTCGTGATCAACATCAATTCGCTGTTCGGTTCGACCAGAGTAGCGGCCACCACCTTGCCGTTGCGCTCCGAGGTCTGGATCGCGATCATGCCCTTCGTACCACGGCCATGACGCGTATATTCCTCGATCGGCGTGCGCTTGCCGAAGCCGTTCGCCGTCGCCGTCAACACCGATTGCTGATCGTTCTCCGCCACCAGCATCGCAATGACGGACTGCCCGTCTTCCAACTGCATGCCGCGCACGCCACGCGCATCGCGGCCCATCGCCCGAACATCGCCTTCGTCGAAACGCACGGCCTTGCCGGCATCCGAGAACAACATCACATCGTGCTTGCCATCGGTGATGGCCGCGCCGATCAGATAATCGCCCTCGTCCAGGCTCACCGCGATGATGCCCTTGCGCAGCGGCCGACTGAATTGCTCCAGCGGCGTCTTCTTCACGGTACCGAGCGCGGTCGACATGAAGACGTAACGGTCATCCGAGAATTCACGGACCGGCAACACGACATTGATCTTCTCGCCAGGTTGCAGCGGGAACATATTGACGATCGGCCGGCCACGCGCATTGCGGGAGCCCTGCGGCACTTCATACACCTTGACCCAGTACACACGGCCGCGGTTCGAGAAGCAGAGGATGTAATCGTGCGTGTTCGCAATGAACAGCGTCTCGATCCAATCGTCTTCCTTCATCTGCGTCGCCTGCTTGCCGCGTCCGCCGCGTCGCTGCGCGGCGTATTCGGACAGCGGTTGCGACTTCACGTAGCCGCCGTGTGACATCGTCACGACCATGTCCTGCGGCGTGATCAGGTCTTCGGTATTCAGTTCGGTCGCGTTCAACTCGACGTGCGAGCGACGAGCATCGCCGAATTCCGCCTTGACCGCCACCAGTTCGTCCGAAATGATCGCCGTAATCCGCTCCGGCTTCGCCAGGATGTCCAGCAAGTCGGCGATCTGGGCCATGATGTCCCGGTATTCGCTGGTGATCTTGTCCTGCTCGAGACCGGTCAAGCGCTGCAGACGCATCTGCAGGATTTCCTGCGCCTGCGTATCCGACAGACGGTACAGGCCTTCCGCGCTCATGCCGTAGATCGGCAGCAGACTGTCCGGACGATAGGCTTCGCGACCGCCCGGCGTCTCGGACTCGGCGCGCGACAGCATGTCACGCACGAGGCCGGCATCCCACGAACGCGCCATCAATTCCTGCTTCGCCACCGGCGGTGTCGGCGCAGCCTTGATCAGCTCGATGAATTCGTCGATATTCGCCAACGCCACGGCCAGGCCTTCCAGCACATGACCACGCTCGCGCGCACGGCGCAATTCGAATACCGTGCGACGCGTGACCACTTCGCGCCGGTGCGACAGGAAGCATTCCAGCAATTCGCGCAGATTCAGCAGCTTCGGCTGGCCATCGACCAGCGCCACCATATTCATGCCGAAGGTGTCCTGCAACTGCGTCTGCTTGTACAGATTGTTCAGCACGACTTCCGGCACTTCACCGCGCTTCAACTCGATCACGACGCGCATACCGCTCTTGTCGGACTCGTCGCGCAGGTCCGAAATGCCCTCGATCTTCTTCTCGCGCACCAGCTCGGCAATACGCTCGAGCAAGGTCCGCTTGTTGACCTGATACGGCAGCTCGTCGACGATGATCGCTTCGCGCTGACCCCGGTCGATGTCCTCGAAGTGTGTCTTCGCACGCATCACCACGCGGCCGCGGCCGGTGCGATACCCTTCGCGCACGCCGGTCACGCCATAGATGATGCCGGCCGTCGGGAAATCGGGCGCCGGAATGAAGTTGAGCAGATCCTCGACGGTGGCGTCGGGGTTATCGAGCAGATAGCGGCAGGCGTCGACGACCTCATTGAGGTTGTGCGGCGGAATATTCGTCGCCATCCCCACGGCGATCCCGGACGAACCGTTGATCAGCAGGTTCGGCACGCGCGCCGGCATCACCGCCGGTTCGCGTTCCGATCCGTCGTAGTTCGGCACGAAGTCGACGGTCTCCTTGTCGAGATCGGCCAACAGCTCGTGGCCGATCTTCGCCATGCGGATTTCCGTATAGCGCATCGCCGCGGCACTGTCGCCATCGACCGAGCCGAAGTTACCCTGCCCGTCGACCAGCATGTACCGCAACGAGAACGTCTGCGCCATCCGTACGATCGTGTCGTACGCGGCGGTATCACCGTGCGGGTGATATTTACCGATGACATCCCCGACAATACGCGCAGACTTCTTGTAGGCCCGGTTCCAATCGTTGTTCAGCTCGTGCATGGCATACAGCACGCGCCGGTGCACCGGCTTGAGGCCGTCGCGCACGTCTGGGAGGGCGCGTCCCACGATCACGCTCATGGCGTAATCGAGATAGGAACGGCGCATTTCCTCCTCTAGGGAGATTGGAATAGTCTCTTTCGCGAATTGATCCATTATCCGTGTCGTTGGCGAACGGCGGCCGTTTCGGCTGTCGTGCAAGGCCCGGATACCGCGCAGCTGTATACATATAGCCGCTCACCGCACCCGGGACCTCGCGCTCCGGAAACCGCCGCGCGCCCAGGATGGCGCCCGGCAACCGCCCGTCGGTTGCGAATCACGCGATTTTACCATGCCGCGCCCCGCTTTCCCCTTCCGATTGCCGCCGCATCGCCGTGCGCGCCGTTTTTGCCCCGTTGCCGGCCGGAATCGCCCCCTACCTACCCTCCCCACGATCGAAGAATGTGATTCACAACTTTTATCGCAAAGCAATGCGATGTTTCATTTTTTGGCGGCCCGGCGACGCGCTGTTGTGGCAGGACGACAACGGCCGCGACAGCAAAGTTTCGGGAAGGTTCAAAAAATTTATCGAATGGTTTTCCGCACTGTGGCAGAATGGTTATCAGAGGTCCGATCTGCATGGTGAGATTGCCACTTCCCCCGTTTGGACTAGGGTCCGAAACGTGCTGGGAGCGGTGATATACTCCGGGCGGTCAAAGGACTTGTCTTCGTGATCAGGCTCGCAGGAAAGCTGCGGTAATCTCACAATCGAGAGGAGAAATATGAACAAGTTTTCGAAGATCGCCCTCGTCGCGGCGACCGCGCTGACCGCAGCGTCGGCATTTGCGCAATCGGTTCCGGCATCGCGTCAAGCAACGAACGACAACTGGGTCAATGGCTCGGGCGACTACGTGTGGATGAACGGCACGAACGAACTGTGCTGGCGCGACGCGTTCTGGACGCCGGCAACGGCTAACGCAAAGTGCGACGGCGCTCTGGTTGCTCAGCAACCGGCACCGGCCGCTCCGGTCGTGCCGCCGGCTCCGGTCATCACGAGCCAAAAGGTTACGTACCAAGCCGACGCACTGTTCGACTTCGACAAGGCAATCCTGAAGCCGGCTGGCCGTCAGCAACTGGACGACCTGGCATCGAAGCTGCAAGCGCTGAACCTGGAAGTCGTCGTGGCAACGGGTTACACGGACCGTATCGGTTCGGACAAGTACAACGACCGTCTGTCGCTGCGCCGCGCGCAAGCAGTCAAGTCGTACCTGGTGTCGAAGGGCGTTCCGGCTAACCGTATCTACACGGAAGGCAAGGGCAAGCGTAACCCGGTCGTGACGAACTGCAACCAGAAGAACCGTGCAGCGCTGATCAGCTGCCTGGCTCCGAACCGCCGCGTGGAAGTTGAAGTGGTCGGTACGCAGCAAGTCCAGCGTTAATGTCGGCAGTGCGGTCCGACGGCGGATTCCTGCCATCGGCCGCATGACATGACGTTGATCCAAAGCCCTGCTTCGGCAGGGCTTTGTCGTTTCTGGCGCGCCCCCAACGCTTCACCGGATGCGAGGGCCCGCGCCGAACGCTATACTTGGCCACATTGAGTACGCACCGCACACCATGAACGCAGATCCGCAGGAATTGCAGAAATTCAGTGACCTCGCCTCTCGCTGGTGGGATCCCAACGCCGAATTCCGGCCGCTGCACGAGCTGAATCCGGTTCGTCTCGGCTGGATCGATTCGCTGGCGCAGTTACCGGGCAAGCGCGTTCTCGATATCGGCTGCGGCGGTGGCATCCTGTCTGAATCGATGGCCAAACTCGGCGCATCGGTTAAGGGCATCGATCTGTCGCACGAAGCCTTGGGCGTTGCCGACCTGCACACGCTCGAAAGCGGCGTGCCGGTGGAATACGAGGAAATTGCCGCCGAAGACCTGGCCGCGCGCGAGCCTGCCACCTTCGACGTCGTGACGTGCATGGAAATGCTGGAACACGTTCCCGATCCGGCCGCCATCGTTCGCGCCTGCGCCACCTTGGTCAAGCCGGGCGGCTGGGTGTTTTTCTCGACGCTGAACCGGAATGTGAAGGCCTATCTATTCGCCGTCATCGGCGCCGAATATATCGCGCGCCTGCTGCCGCGGGGCACGCACGACTACGACCGCTTCATCAAGCCCTCGGAACTCGCCGGCTTCGCGCGCGCCGCCGAGCTCAACGCCCACGCCCTCAAGGGCCTCACCTATCGCCCTTTGAGCCAGCGCTTCGGCTTGTCCGACGATACCAGCATCAACTACATGCTCGCCTGCCGTCGCCCGCTCTGACGGCCATTCGATCCCGGGTCTGTGCGACCGGGGCGGAGCCCTTTTCCTCTCGCTACCTCGATTCTCACGATGAACGACGCCGACATCGGCCTTCCTTCGCCGGCCGATGCGCCGGTCCGCGCCCCCCTGCTGGGGACCGTCGATGCGGTGCTGTTCGATCTCGACGGTACCCTGGCCGACACCGCGCCCGATCTGGCCGCCGCCGCGAATACCATGCGACGCGTCCGTGGCCTGCCCTTGCTGCCGCTCGATCCGCTGCGTCGCGTCGCGTCGTCGGGCGCGCGCGGATTATTGGGCGTCGCCTTCGACATCGGGCCCGATCACGCCGATTTCCCATCGATGCGCGACGAATTCCTCGCGAATTACGCGCGCGACCTGTGCATCGAGACTACCTTGTTCCCGGGCATTGCCGAGCTGCTGGCCGCGCTGGATCAGCGCGGCATTCGCTGGGGCATCGTCACCAATAAGGCCGAGCGGCTGACGCTCCCATTGGTGGCGCAACTGCCGCTGCATCCGACCAATGCCTGCATTGTCAGTGGCGACACCACCCCACATGCCAAGCCGCATCCGGCGCCCTTGCTGCACGCGGCGTCGCTGATCGATGTGGCACCCTCGCGCATCGTCTATGTGGGCGACGATCTCCGCGATATTCAAGCAGGCCGCGCAGCCGGCATGATGACCGTTGCGGCGGCCTATGGCTATTGCGGCGATGCACTGCCCGCCGCCGAATGGAGTGCCGACCATTTGATCGATACGCCGATGGCTTTGCTGCCATTGCTGGATACCCCCCGAAACTGATGCTTTTCCCGCGTCGTCGATGCGGGGAAGCTGGGCCAGCGTGGTCGGGCGTGTTAAACTTCGCGCATAGTCGTATAAAGACCGCCACGTTGGGGCGCTCCGGACGGGGGTTCGATTCCCCCCGGCTCCACCAGATACCGATGTGCCTTGCTGTTCAGCAAAGGCAACGTCGTTATCTGATGGGGTCGACCTGGTTTCGACGGGGTGAGGATACTGAAGCGGACGGCTCGTAAGGTGACGCACGTAATGCGCACAATCTCGTAAATGCAAATGACGAGCGTTTCGCTGTAGCGGCCTAATATCCGCTTACGGAGCCTTCCCGGCTTGGCAACAGAATAGGGACGCGGCCCCTTCGGGGGCCGTTGTTATTTCTGCGCGCGTATTTGTCTCTGTTGCGCCCGTCTATCGACACCCGAGTTCCGATGTCCGACGCACTTTTGGCTGCCGCCCTCGACGCGCACCGACGCGGGCAATGTGATATTGCCGCGCAACGGTATGAGGCGCTAACCACCGATCCCACGGTGCCCGTTTCCCTACGCACCGATGCGTACTATTGGCGCGGCGTGCTGGCCTTGCAGCAATGCAATACCGTCCCCGCTCGCGATGACGCCCCCCATGAGACCGGCCCCGATATCGCATTGATCGCCGACGCCTTGCGCGCGTTCGATGCCGCCCTGGCGCTCTACCCGGCGCATCCGGCCGCCCAGTTGAATCGCGGCCATGCATTCCGGCAATCCGGCAAGCGCGAGGCGGCCCGCGCGGCCTATTCGTCGGCCATCGCCCTCTGCGGTATCCGCCTGCGCGCGGCGGGACTGTCCGATGACAACAGCGGGACCGCTCCCGCCACCGTCGCGCAATCCGACCTCTCGCCCGACGCGTCGCCTGCCCCGCGCAGTGCCGCGCGAGAACCGCAACTGGCTGCGGCGGCACTGTCCGCTCTGGGCAGCCTGCAGGCCGAAGAGGCGGCGGGGGAGTCCGAATCCGGCGTTCCGTCCCTGGCGTCGTCCATCGCCGCGGGCACCGCTGCAAGCACGTCGCGACACGCGCCGAGATCCGCTTCCACCACGACATCGCCCGACAAGGGCAGCCTGCTCGCGAATGCCCTCGCCTGTTTCGATGCGGCGCTGCAATGTTTCGATGCCCATCCGGCGACGCACGATCAACGCGGTCTGGTATTGGCGGCGTTGGGGCGCTATGCGGACGCCGAGACGGCGCATCGTCGCGCGCTGGCACTGCAGCCGGGTCATCCGGGTTATGCAAACAATCTGGGCATCGCCTTGAAGGCGCAGGGGCAACTCGACGACGCAGCGGCGGCATTCCGCGATGCGCTCCGTGGTATGCCCGATTTCGTGCCGGCCTTGATCAATCTGGGTCAAACCGTCGCATTGCAAGGCGAGCACGATCAGGCAACCGCGCCGCTCTTGCGCGCGGCCCAACTCGCACCGGATCTCGACCTCGTGCAGTGCGAGTTGGCGCAAGCCTTTCATGCGCAGGGCAAGGAAGCCGCCGCGTTGCAGCACGCGGAGCGCGCCGTCGAGATTGCGCCGGACGGGCCGACCGGTTGGCAGAATCTCGGCGTCGCGCGTTTCGAGACGGGCGATGCCGCTGGTGCGGCGAAAGCCTTCGATCGCGTCATTGCATTGACGCCGGTGCCGGCGCGTGCGGCAGCGGCCGCCTTGCCGGTCGCGCCGTTTGCCGAGAACGGCAGCGCCGCGCCCACGCATTTGGCCGATCCGATTTTGCGCCTGGCCCCGATTTACGCATTGGCGCGGTTCAGTCGTGCCTGCCTGCTGCTCAGCGACGGCGGCAGTCCCGCGGGCTGGCGTCAATTCGAAGCAAGGTTGGCGCTGGGAGACGGTAACCGTCGCGCGCTGGCCCCCATCCGCACAAACGGATCGCCCCTTCCCCGCTGGCTCGGTGAACCCGCCGGCCAGCATCGCATGCCTCTGCCACCGCGTCCCGCTGCGCAAAGCGGCCGCCCGATGATCGCCAAGTACGGTGCCACAGACGAGTCGCCGTACGACACCACCGACGAGGCAACTTACTTGCGCTTGCCTGGCCGGACGCTGCTGGTGCTCGCCGAGCAAGGCTATGGCGACACGATGCAATTCCTGCGCTTCATCGGCTGTTTGACCGCGCGCGGCGCGAACGTGGTGCTGGCCCTGCAACCCGCCCTATGCGCCCTGATGCGCGGCAACACCGCGCTGGCGGATTCCGCGCGGGGCCGTCGATTGACAGTGATCACGCAGGGTGTCGATCCGCTGCCCTCCGGCATCGATGCGTACTGCCACATCGGCAGCATTCCCGCCTGTCTTCGGATCGGCAAACTCCCCCGTCCCGGCGATGCCGGCACGTGGACGACGCCCTATCTATTCGCCTCGGCAGACGTGGCAGACGTAACGGACGAGGCGCCATTGCCACCGACGGTGCACGCAGCGGCACCGCCAAAGCGGCCTGCGGGCGTAACGACGCGCGGCGCGCCCGCGGTGGCGGCTCCGCGGATCGTCAAACTCGGTTTCGCCTGGTCCGGACGTCGGCCGGGTGCGACAGCAGCACGGCAACGCACGGCGCGCGACGCCGCGCGCGCGACCGGCGTGACCGATTCAGCGCCTATCGAGGCGTGCGCGGCATCGGACGAGGACTTCGACAATGCCGTCGTGCGCTTCGACAAGCGCGCGATCCCGTTGGACGAACTGGCGCCGCTGCTGAACCTGGCGCATACCGAGTGGCACCCGTTGCAGACCGATATCCGAGGCGATGAATATGCGTTGTTGGATGCCTTGTCGGCACAAGCGCGCATCGTCTTGCCGACAAGGCCGGCCCGCGATTTCGCAACGACGGCCCGGCGCATTGCCGCGCTCGATCACGTGGTGACCATCGACACCTCGATCGCCCACCTCGCGGGCGCGATGGGCAAGCCGACTACCTTGCTGCTGTCGCATGTCGCGGACTGGCGTTGGACCGGCAGCCTGGGGAATGCACGCACGGAGGGCGTCGACGTCAGCCTGTGGTACCCGTCGATTCGCATCATCCGGCAGCCACGTAACGGCGATTGGACGAGCGTCATCGCTCGTGCCGCGGCGCTGCTCGATCCGACGCCCTGAAAGCAAAACGCCCTGGTGTCCGACAGCGTCCGGACACCAGGGCGTTCTCTTGCGAGCGACGGCAACCGCGATGCTGCCGTCCACTGCAACCGTCAGGCCAACTTATAGCGCTCGCGGGATTGACGATCGCGGAACAGCACGAAGGTCGCGATCAGACCGCAGATTGCCGCAAAGGACATCCAGAGCCCGGGCGCCGCACGGTTCCCCGTGTAGTGGATCAGCCAAGTGGAAATGGCCGGCGTGAAGCCGCCGAAAATCGCCGTTGCCAGGCTATAGGCCAGCGAGAAGCCGGCCGTCCGCACTTCCACCGGCATCACTTCGGTCAGCGCCACGACCATCGCGCCGTTATAGCTGGCGTAGATGAAAGACAGCCACAGTTCGACGCACAGCAGACGCATGAACGACGGTGCCTGGACCAGGTAATTCATCGACGGGTAGGCGGTCAGCAGGGCCAGTACCGTGAAGACGACCAGGATCGGCATACGCCCGATACGATCGGACAGCGCGCCCATCAGCGGCAGCCAGATCAAATTCGAGATGCCCACGCAGACCGTCACCACCAGTACATCCACCTGCGACAGATGCAGCTCGTTCCGACCGAAGGTCGGCGTATAGGCGGTGATCAAGTAGAACGACACCGTCGTCATCACGACCATCATCATGCCGGCGATGACGATCTTCCAGTTCACGATCATGGAACGATAGATTTCCGAGACCGACGGGCGATGATGCCGTTTCTGGAACTCCTCGGTTTCCTGCAGCGAGCGACGGATGATGAAGATGAACGGCACGATCAGGCAACCGACGATAAACGGAATCCGCCAGCCCCACGACGTCATCTGTTCGACCGGCAACAGGTCATGCAGGACCACGCCGAGCAAGGCGGCAAAGATCACGGCCACCTGCTGGCTGCCGGATTGCCAGGAGCAGAAGAAGCCACGATTGCGCGGACCCGCCATCTCGGCCAGATAGACCGACACACCACCCAGCTCCACGCCCGCCGAAAATCCCTGCAGCAAGCGCCCCACCAGCACCAGGGCCGGCGCCAGCACGCCAATCGTCGCATAGCCCGGCACGACGGCCACCAGCAAGGTGCCTGCGGCCATCAACATCAAGGTGACGATCAAGCCTTTGCGACGGCCGTGATGGTCGATATAGGCGCCAAGGAAGATGGCGCCCAACGGTCGCATCAGGAAGCCGACACCGAAGACGGACAAGGACAGCATCAACGACGCAAACGCGTTCTGGCTGGGGAAGTACGCCTTCGCAATCGCATTGGCGTAGTACCCGTACACCATGAAGTCGTACATTTCGAGGAAATTGCCGCTGGTCACGCGAAATACCGTGCGTGCCTTGCTTTCCGGCTTGGCGCGCGAAGCGCCGCCCGGTTGCAATTCTGGTGATTGGCTCATGGTCTACCTATTATGGGGAATCGATCCGGACCGATCGGCGTCCCATAAGACGCCGCCGATCCTCTCGCATCGGGAACCCGGTAAGCGCTCCCGAAATCGTTTCTCGGCGGAACAATAGTCGCCCGGTCAACGGTCCCGTAATGATAAAGCAAGGCGCGTCGTTTTGCCGCACAAACCCTAATACCTACCTTAGGCCGTGAAAGGAATGTAACAACGCCCGGCTAGCCCGCCGGAGACCCCACGCTTAGAACCGTGTTTCACGCGCTGCTCGCAGGAAATGATCGAGCAGCGGCGAGCAATCCAGCAGCGCATCGGAATTAGGGCGATGGAATTCGGGGTGCCATTGCACACCGACGACAAACGGCGCCTTCTGATAGCGGATCGCTTCGACGATGCCATCGTCGCTCGACACGGCCTCCACGACCAGATCGCGGCCAAGGCGGTCAACGGCCTGGTGATGAATCGAATTCACCTGCGCCTCTGCCCGTCCCCCGAACATGCCAGCGAACGAGGCGCCCTCGGCGAAACGGATCGCATGCGTGAGCCGGTCGTATTCTTCGTTGACGTGCGGCAGCGCGGTGGGGACATCGGTCGCAATGTCCTGATACAGCGTGCCGCCGAAAGCGACATTGATCAATTGGCATCCTCGGCAGACGCCGAGCACCGGTTTGCCGGACTCGATGAATTCGTGCAGCAGCTCGAGCTCGTACATATCGCGAACGCGGTCTCCGGGCCATTCCGGGCGCGTTGCCGGTTCCGCGTACGATTGCGGCGACACGTCGGCGCCGCCCTGGAGTACCAGGGCATCCAGATGCTTCGCGTAATCGCGCAGTCGGATATTGCTCGCGTGCAGCATGCCTTGCTTACCGACCGTGGGGACCATGAACACGAGGACATCGCGCGACATCACCCAATGCGAGATCGACTCCTCCAAATACTGCAAGGTCTTGCCGCGCAGCCCCTTGCCGCCGGGCTCTGGATGGAAGATCCGGGCCGATACACCGATGCGCAGCGTGCGCTTGGCGGCGCGATGCCCCGCGCGATCCGCCCAGGCCCGCACGCGGGCCGCGATCACCCGTCCCAGCACCGACCAGGACGGCTCCGAATGCTTCGTATCGTAGTGGGGAATATCGCGAGGAAACCGCTCCGCCGAATCGGCAGGCTTCGCTGTCGCGGCATCGGGCTGCGGCCCGGGCGGCGTCCCGGGGAACGTCCCCGCTGGCGCATCGCTCGCCACCGACGTCGCTGCGGCGGCGTCGGCCGCGCTCGGCGAGGCAAGCGGGTCGATCGAGGGGGCGGCGCGCACCGCGGGGTCCGGGGCTGCCGTCGCGGCAGACCCGGCGTTAGGGTTCGGATGCTTCGTGTCGTCCCGCGTTTGCGGCATCGTGGGCTTCCTCTACGTGCTCGTCGCGGTTCCTGTCCAGCGTCTCGCGCAACGCGATCTGCAAGCGCGCATGCACGCGGACGAACCAACGCCATGTGATGCCCAGCAGCACCGCCGCCGCCGCAAGCACCACGATAAGCAGATCGCGTGGTGGCAGGATACGACCGCTGAGCGCCACCATCAACAGGAAGATACCCAACATCGCGAAAACAGGGATGCATTCCGCGATGACGCGCCGCAGGCCGCTCGTGTAGCGCCCGGCATGCCGCGGCGTCACGCTGACTTCCGCCAATAACAGCGCGAGGGACTTCAATTTCCGATAAACGGCGACCAGACAGGGCATCGACGCCAACAAAGCCGCCCCCCACAGCGCCGCATGCCGCAACGGCACCGGCCCGATCCAGCGGCCCAGCCAGTGGTCCAGCGACGGCGAGAAATACGAGATCGCGAGAAAGATGGCAGCCACCAGCGCCAGGTTCAGCGCGATCTGCAGCAACACGCGCCGGACCAGTTGCAGGAGGACCGTCCCGTTCCCTTCCGGCGCGAGATTCTGCAGCCACTGCGTGTACACCCCCCCTACGCGCGCGACGCGCGTCGGCATGCGACGGCCGATCAAGGCCGAGAGCGGACTCGCGGCCCGGATCAGATAAGGCGTGAACAGCGTCGTCAACGCCGACACCGCCACGGCGACCGGATAGAGGAAATCACTGGTCACATGCAGGGAAAGACCGAGCGCGGCGATGATGAACGAAAATTCGCCGATCTGCGCGAGACTCATCCCGACCTGCATCGACGTCCGGCCGTCGTTGCCGGTGACGAAGGCGCCCAGACCGCAGCCGAGCACCTTCCCGAGGACCACCGCCACCGTGATCACCGCGATCGCCCATCCATGCTGGGCCAGAATGGCCGGATCCAGCATCAAGCCGATCGTCACGAAGAAAATAGCGCTGAAAAGATCGCGTACCGGGCGGATCAGCGCCTCGATGGCATGGACCTGACGCGATTCGGCGATGATGGCGCCGATCAGGAAGGCGCCCAAGGCGATGCTGTAGTCCAGCTTGACGACGATCAGACAAAAACCGAAGCACAGGCCCAAGGTCGTGATCAGCAGCACTTCCGCGTTCCGAAAGCGTGCGACATAGTCGAGAAACCGCGGTACCAGCAGAAAGCCCACCAGCAGGGAAACGGTCATGAACAGCACCAGCTTGCACAGCGTCACGGCCACCTGGTAGGGATCGACCGAGCCGCTTCCGGCCACGCCGGACAGCAACGCGATCATCGCGATCGCAAGGATGTCCTCGACGATTAGAATGCCGAAGACCAGTTGCGCGAACCGCTCGCGCTTCAATTTCAGCTCATCGAGGGCCTTGACGATAATCGTCGTCGACGAGATCGCCAACATCGCGCCGAGGAACAGCGAATCCATCGCGCTCCAGCCGAAGTAGCGGCCGATGCCATAGCCGAGCCACAACATCAACGCGATTTCCGTGACCGCGGCGACCACCGCCGTCAAACCGACGCGGAACAACTTTTTCATGCTGAACTCGAGGCCCAGCGAGAACAGCAGAAAGACCACGCCCAACTCGGCGAGCGTCGAGATCGTCTGCTCGTTGCCGATCAGATTGAAAGGCGGCGTATGCGGACCGATCACCACGCCCGCCAGGATGTAGCCCAACACCACCGGCTGCCGGATCCGATGGAACAAAAGCGTGATCGCGCCCGCGATCGCCATGATCACGGCCAGATCCTGGATGAATCCCACCGTGTGATGCATGTGCGCTCTCCGTGTAATTTGTAAGCTAACTGAAATATTCGACCACGATCCACGCACATCCGCAAACTATTTGTTTCGCGCTCGCTTACATCGGGCATTCAGTGTCGCCGTAACGCCCTCCGACCCGATAAATCGGCCTTGCGTCACGAAGGGTCCGGGCGCGCTACAATCCAGGCGCAGGGTGCGCGCTGTCGTGCCGCGGAGCAGGCCATCCGTGCATCGACGCCTTCGCGTCCGGTCCTGCTTGCGTTCCGGTCCTGAATTTTCAACCGATCCCAGCCACGTGCTCCAGCGCCTTCTACTTCGTCACTCATGATCTCGAACAGCTATCCCCTCCAGACCTCACCCGTCGAACGCCGCTTGCTGATCCTGCTCGGCTTGATTTCGCTGGGCCTCGTCGGCGGTGCGCTGTATCTGCAGTATTTCCATGGTGAAGATCCGTGCCCGCTGTGCATCCTGCAGCGCTATGCCTATCTGTTCCTTGCCCTGTTCTCCTTCATCGCGGCGGCAGGCCGTCAGGGCAGTGGCGCGCGCAACGGCTTCATGTGGCTAGCCTTGATCGCCGCGGTCGGTGGTATTGCCGCCTCGGCCAAGCACGTCTACGTGTTGTCGTCGCTGCAGAGCTGCGGTTTCGACACGCTGCAACCGATCGTCGATGCCCTGCCGCCGGCACAATGGTTGCCGGGCGTGTTCAAGACGCAGGGTCTGTGCGAGACGCCTTACCCGCCGCTGCTCGGGCTGTCGCTGCCGGCCTGGGCGTTGATCGGCTTCGGTCTGGCCTTTATCGGCCTGGCCGGTGCGCTGCGTCGGCAACGTGCGCGGCTGCGCTGAGCGGAGCGACGCGCGGATGCATGGCGCCCGGAACTGGTTGACCGACCTGCAGACGGTCTTGACGCACGGCGACCCCGCCGTGCTGGTCACCGTCGCCCGCACCGAAGGGGTCACGCCGCGGACGGCCGGCGCGCGGATGATCGTCGTCCGTGACCGCACGTTTGACACGGTGGGCGGCGGCGCGGTCGAGCTGCACGCGATCGACACCGCGCGGCACATGCTGCGCGACAATATGGCGGCGGTCACGCGGCACCTCGAACGCATCGAGATTGGCATTGGCGCCATTGCGGCCTCGCGGCCGGGCGCCGCGTCGACGGGCGGCGCTTTCGGCGCCTTGCCAGCCGCCGGGTCCGCCTTTCAAAACGACGCCACGCGCCACGACGGCGCCGTGACGCTCGCGTACGAACGGCTGACGATCGCCGACCTCGGCTGGGTGTCGGTGCTCGCCAAGCGCTTGCCGGCCGGCCTCGCGACGGTGCGCACGGTCAGCTTCGCCGACAGCAGCGCCGTCGTGCTCTCGGACCCGCAGGAGGGCGCGGGCGCCCAGCCGGACTGCCTGCTCTGGGACGCTGGCCCACTGCTGACCGAAACCCTTGTCGTCGCTCCGTTTCCGGTCGTATTGTTCGGCGCCGGGCATGTGGGCGCCGCCATCGTTCGATTGCTTGCGACGCTACCCTGTCAGGCCTTGTGGATCGACGACCGCCCGGCGTTGCTGGAAGCGCATGCCGGGCAATGCGGCGATCCACCGAACGTGGCGACGCTGGCCATCGACGACCCCGTCGCCGCCGTCGCTCAAGCGCCCGCGCGGGCGCACTATCTCGTCGTGACCCATAGCGACACACTCGATCAGGCCATCGCGGAACAGATTCTGCGGCGCGGCGATGCCGCATCGCTCGGCGTGATCGGCTCGAAAGCCAAACGCCGCGTGCTCGCGCATTGGCTGGCCATGCGCGGCATCGATCCGGCGCATATCGCGATGCTGCGCTGTCCGATGGGACTCGACGGGCTGCGCGGCGATGCCCCCGAATACATCGCGCTCTCGGCAATCGCTCAGCTCTTGCTCGAGCGCGAAGGTGTCGCCCCTACAGCGGGCGCACCGGCTTGACGTTTTTTTAGGAGTAACGATGGAAGCCGCCCTACTGGACAAATTGATCCGTTCGCCTAAGGCCGAACTGCATATGCATATCGAGGGCTCACTGGAGCCCGAGCTGATTTTTCAGTTGGCGCAAAAGCATGGCGTGACCCTGCCCTACCCGACCATCGACGCATTGCGTGCGGCCTATGCCTTCACGGACCTGCAATCGTTTCTCGATGTCTACTACGCCGGCGCCGGCGTTTTGCTCGACGCCGACGATTTCAAGGCGATGACGGCGGCCTATCTGGCACGCGCGCATGCGGACAATGTCATTCACACGGAGCTATTCTTCGATCCGCAGACGCATCTGGAGCGCGGCGTGTCGATGGCGACGATGCTCGAAGGCATGGAAGCGGCCATGGTCGACGCCGAACGCGACCATGGCATCTCGAGCCGTCTGATTCTCTGCTTCCTGCGGCATCTGTCCGAGGAGTCGGCACTTGAAACGCTGGCCCAGGCGCTGCCGCTGCTCGATACCTATCGGCACCGTCTGGTGGGCGTGGGGCTGGATTCGTCCGAGCGCGGCAATCCGCCGTCGAAATTCGAGCGGGTCTTTGCCGCCGCGCGCGAGGCCGGCCTGCGCGCCGTCGCCCATGCCGGGGAAGAAGGGCCGGCCGACTACATCTGGCAGGCGCTGCAGCTATTGCAAGTGGAGCGTATCGATCATGGCGTGCGCGCCGTCGAAGACGCAGCACTGGTCCAGCATCTCGCCGACACCCGCGTCGCCCTGACCGTCTGTCCGCTGTCGAACCTGAAGCTCTGCGTTTTCGACGACCTCGAAAAACACACGCTGAAGACCTTGCTGGACGCCGGCGTCGCCGTGACGGTTAATTCCGACGATCCCGCCTATTTCGGCGGCTATGTGAATGCCAACTACATTGCCATTGCCGAGGCCTTGCAGTTGAACGAAGCGGAATTGCATCGGATCGTGGCGAATGCTTTCGACGCCGCCTTCATCGACGACGACGCACGGCGTACGATGCGCGCCGCCGTGGATCGGCACTGGTTGCAGTGACGCGATAACGCCGTACGCCGTAACGCCTAGGCCGATGCGGCCGGCTCAAAGACCGGCGTTCGTCGCCGGGTTGCGGCGATCGGCGGGCAACTTCACGTCGCGTACGGTCCCGTTCGGCATCGGGAAATCGAACAGGGCGCTACGGACCAGATAGGGCATCACGACCGGCAACGGCGTCTGATCGCCGACATGACGCGCCGTCACCTTATAGACTTCCTTGCCATCGGGGAGCGCAGCGATCCGAATCGTCAATTCGGACGCGGACGCGGCGTACGGCAGATTCACGATGGTGGGCTGCGCGGCCCAGTACGCGCCTGGCCCCCAGCCCCGTCGTCCGCGCCACACCGGGTCATAGCCGAACCCGAAGGGCCCGCCTGGATAAATGGCCTGCGGCGCATAGCCGGTGGTTTGACGCTGCGCGAATGCGACGGACACCGCATAGTGGGCCTGCGCCCGCGGGACCTGCGAAAACCCATACGTCGACAGGGTCTCGGCAACAAGCGATTGATAGGTGCTTTGCTCCAGATCGTTCTGATGCGCCGGGTCGGCCTGGAAGGCATAGGTGCGCTGCGCATCGCTACCGCGCCAGTCCTGGAAGGCCGTGACATTGCTCGTAACGTAGCTGGCGCAACCGCCCAGCAATGCCACGCCAGTCAACACGCCCGCCCCCGCTACCCGTCGCCACACGGCGCGACGCGTCGTCGGCCGCGCCGGCGCGCCAATCGATCCTGCCCCGCTCACGCTACTGCTCGTCTTCTCTTTCACCGTCCCATCCATTGCGCACCCATCGCTTCTGGCGAGCTGCGCACGAGGCAGCCCTGCAAATCATTATCGCTGCAAAACGCCCCCCCGGATATCCAACCTCGATGGGAGTCCGGCCAATTTTGTACAATGACAGCACATAGCGGTTTCGTCGCCAAGGCAGGCATTGACGCGGACGTCCTGCATGGGATGCCGCGCTGGCGACGATACGCACTCTGCCCCCGGATTTCGTCCTCGGATTCGCCATGCCCGATATTTCTTCCGCAGCCTCCGTTCCCGCGCATCAGCCCGATATCAGCAACGGCACGTCGGTGATCCATCGCCGCGACTACGCGCCGCCGGCGTTCCTGATCGATACCGTGGATCTCGCCTTCGATCTGATTCCCGAACGCACCGTCGTGACGAACCGCATGACGCTGCGCCGCAATCCGGACGCCGCGCCCGGGCAGTCCCTGTCGTTGACCGGCGAACAGATGACGCTGCTGTCCGCGACGATCGACGGACAGGCGGTGACGCCCCGTCAAGTCGGCACGGCATTGATCTTCGACGCGCTGCCGACAACAGCGTCGCCGTTCACGCTGACGCTGGAAACCAGCTGCGCGCCGGCCCAGAACACGTCGCTGTCCGGGCTCTATGTCTCGAACGGCAACTTCTTCACGCAGTGCGAAGCGGAAGGTTTTCGTCGCATCAGCTATTTCCTTGATCGCCCGGACGTGATGTCGGTCTACACGGTGACGTTGCGCGCCGATAAGTCCGCCTACCCGGTGCTGTTGTCCAACGGCAATCTGCTGGAAGCGGGCGATCTGCCCGAAGGCCGCCATTTCGCGCGATGGGAAGACCCATTCCGCAAACCGAGCTATCTGTTCGCGCTGGTGGCCGGCAAGCTGGAACGCATCGAGGAAACGATCATTGATGCCACCGGCAAACAGAAGCTGCTGCAGGTATGGGTGGAGGCAGCGGACCTCGATAAGACCCGTCACGCAATGGACTCGCTGATCCATTCCATTCGCTGGGACGAACACCGCTTTGGCCTCAGTCTCGATCTCGATCGCTTCATGATCGTCGCCGTCGGCGACTTCAATATGGGCGCGATGGAAAACAAGGGCCTCAATATCTTCAATACGAAGTACGTGCTGGCCCGTCCTGAAACCGCCACCGATGTCGATTACGCGAATATCGAAGCCGTGGTGGGCCATGAGTATTTCCACAATTGGACCGGCAATCGCGTGACCTGCCGCGACTGGTTCCAACTGAGCCTGAAGGAAGGCCTGACCGTCTTCCGCGATCAGGAGTTCTCCGCGGACATGGCGGCCGGCGTCCTCGACGGCGCGGTCGATCCGGTGGCGGCAGCGAGCGCCTACGCGACCAAGCGGATCGAAGACGTCCGGGTCCTGCGACAGACCCAGTTTGCCGAAGACGCGGGCCCGATGGCCCACCCGGTTCGCCCGGAGAGCTATTCCGAGATCAACAACTTCTACACCGTCACGATTTACGAGAAAGGCGCCGAAGTCGTGCGGATGTATCAGACGCTGCTGGGGCGTGATGGTTTCCGTCGCGGCATGGACCTGTACTTCTCGCGGCACGATGGCCAAGCCGTCACCTGCGACGATTTCCGGCATGCGATGGCGGACGCGAATGGCCGCGATCTGAGCCAGTTCGAACGGTGGTATAGCCAAGCTGGCACGCCGCTGCTGACGGTGCGCGACCATTACGATGCCGCAAGCCGCACGTACGCGCTGACGATCACGCAGTCCTATCCGAACAATCCGGCGATCACGACCGCCAAGGATCCGCTGCTGCTGCCGTTTGCCGTCGGCCTGGTCGGTGCCGACGGACAGGATATTCCGCTTCAGATCAGCGGCGCGGCGCCGCGCCATCGACCGCAGGACGATGCGGCCGGCATCACCGAGGTCTTCGAGTTGACGGAGCGGGAAACCACGCTGCGGTTCGACAATATCGACGCGGCGCCGGTGCCCTCGCTGCTGCGCGGATTCTCCGCGCCGGTGGTCGTCGACTTTGCCTACTCGGATGCGCAACTGGCCTACCTGCTGGCGCATGACAGCGATCCTTTCAATCGTTGGGATGCCGGGCAGCGCCTCGCCACGCGTGCGCTGCTGACGGCGGCGGCCGCCGCCGCGCGCGGTGAGACGCCGGTCTTCGACGACGCCGTGGTCGATGCCTTCGGCCGCGTACTGCGCGACACCGCATTGGCCCCGGCCTTCCGCGAGCTTGCGTTGACGCTGCCATCGGAGGCTTATCTGATCGAACAGCTGGAACGCGCCGATCCGCGCGCGGTACACGTCGCGCGGCAGGCCCTGCGCCGTCGCCTGGCAAACGCGCTCCATGCCGAATGGCGTGAAACCTACGACGCCAACCGGACGCCAGGCGCCTACGATCCGTCACCGGTCGCATCCGGCAAGCGCGGACTCCGGCAGTTGGCCTTGGGCTATCTCGCCGAATCCGACGACCGCACCGATGCCGCGTCAGCGGCACGAACGCAGTACGACGAAGCGAACAATATGACCGACCGCTTCGCGGCGTTATCGGCGTTGGTGCGCCTCGGTGGCGACGCGGCGCGCGGCGCCCTCGACGACTTCTATCGCCGCTTCGAACGCGAAGCGCTGGTGATCGACAAGTGGTTTGCCCTCCAAGCCATGCAAGCAGCACGTCCCGGCGCCGCGGCCACGATCGACACGGTGCGCGCATTGATGGGCCACCCGGCGTTCAACCTGCGCAATCCGAATCGCGCTCGCTCGCTGATCTTCAGCTTCTGCGCCGGGAATCTCTCCGAGTTCCATGCCCCGGACGGCAGCGGCTATGCGTTCTGGGCCGATCAGGTCATCGATCTCGATGCGCTGAACCCGCAGGTTGCCGCCCGCCTCGCCCGCACGCTGGAACGCTGGCGTAAATTCACGCCCGCGCTGCAGCAGCAAATGAAACCGGCCCTGGAACGCGTCGCGGCCCACGTACGCTCGAAGGATGTGCGCGAGGTGATCGAGAAAGCATTGGCCAACGCGTGAGGCATTGGCGCGGCATTCCGACGCGCCAAGGTAGAATCTACATAATCGAACCATCGCGGAGTCACGCCATGCAGCAACGCCGTACCACGCTCAGTCAGTACTTGATCGAGCAACAACGCAAAACGCAGAAGTTGCCGGCCGATCTTCGGCTGCTGATCGAAGTGGTCGCCCGGGCCTGCAAGTCCATTGGCTATAACGTCAGCAAAGGCGCCCTCGGTGGCGTTCTTGGCAGTGCCGGCAGCGAGAACGTCCAGGGCGAAGTCCAGAAAAAGCTGGACGTGATCTCGAACGAGATCCTGTTGGAAGCCAATGAATGGGGCGGCAACCTCGCGGCCATGGCCTCGGAGGAGCTGGAGGAAATCCACCCGATTCCGAGCGAATATCCGAAGGGCCGCTATCTGCTGCTGTTCGACCCGCTCGACGGTTCGTCGAATATCGACGTCGACGTGTCGATCGGGACGATCTTCTCGGTGCTGGAATCGGCCGACGGTGAGAACACGACCACCGCCTCGTTTCTGCAAGCGGGCACGCGCCAGGTTGCTGCCGGCTATGCTGTGTACGGTCCGCAGACGGTGCTGGTGCTGACGACCGGCGACGGCGTCAACGGCTTCACGCTGGATCGCGAACTGGGCTCGTGGGTCCTGACGCACCCGGCGATGACGGTACCGGTCGAAACCCGCGAATACGCGATCAATGCCTCGAATGCCCGTCACTGGTATCCGCCGGTCACGCGTTATATCGACGAACTCGAGGCGGGCACCGATGGCCCGCGCGGTAGCGACTTCAATATGCGCTGGATCGCATCGATGGTGGCCGATGTACATCGCGTGCTGACGCGCGGCGGCATCTTCATGTATCCCGCCGACAAGCGCGACCCGTCGAAGCCGGGCAAGCTGCGTCTGATGTATGAAGCCAATCCGATGTCCTTCCTGATCGAACAGGCGGGCGGCGCGGCAACCGATGGCAAGCGCCGGATTCTGGACATCGTGCCGACCAAGCTCCACGAACGCGTCGCCGTGTTCCTGGGCTCGAAGCAGGAAGTCGAACGGGTCACGCAGTACCACCTGGAAAGCTGATTTCGGCCGAATGCAAAATACCTTGAAAAAGGGCTTGCATAATTCAAAGGCTGGGCTATAATTTCGCTTCTTCGCAGCCAGCAGCACACTGTTAGAAACGATTAACAGCGCAGCAGGTCAGCAAAGCAGTTTTTGTTTTTTAGGTTTCGCCGCTTTAGCTCAGTTGGTAGAGCAGTTCATTCGTAATGAAAAGGTCGCCAGTTCGATTCCGGCAAGCGGCACCAAAAAAGTAAGAAGGGCAGCCCACATGGGCTGCCCTTTTTGCATTTGCGACACCCTTTCGTACCGCGCGGGCGCACGCGGTACGGCCGTGGCGGCAGCAGCGGGTCATGCGCATTTGCGTGACAGGACGATGTCGAAATGCCGTGCGGCGATCTGTCGCATCCTCGCGACGACCGCTCTGTAGCTGATGGCGATCATGGCAAATGTTTGCGCCTAGGCAGATAATGGCTTTACACCACCCGCATGCCGTCGAGGACTGCCATGAACGCCCGCCCGATCGCCCCTCCGCCCGCCCAGGTCAACAAGGCAGACCCTGATCCGGTCGCAGTCGAGTTCCTTGATACGGCCCTGCCGCTGCACGTTCAGGCGTTTCTTGCGGAACAGCAGGGGCAGAAGCTGCCGGCGGCACCGTTGCGCGGCAACGCGGTCTCGTAACAGGCTGAAAGCGATTACGGTAGGCGAGGGTCCTGGGGGTATCGCGGCCGCGTGGCGCGCGCTGCGGTATGCTTACGCGCATGGCCCCCAGGGGCGTCTCTCGCAGGTGCTTATGTCTTTCGCTTTATCAGGCGCGGCCGTCCGTCGACGCGCCGTCAAGGCCGTGCGCTCCGCGCTTCGCACTCCCATCCGCCGAACCGCACCGCTCGCCGTCGCAGTCATACTCGCCGGGATCTCGTTCGCGACGATCTCACCCCCCGCATTGGCGCAGACGCCCGAGGTCAAGGAAACGCTGCCGAACGCCGGTGCGAGTCGCGATAACGCGGCGCAGGCCGCTTTCCTGAATATCGTCTCCGTCGCCTCCACGCGTTTGTCGCTTGCACAGACGTTCGCCGGTTGGGCATGGCAGCAGCAACAAGCCGGAAAATCGCCCGGCGACGTTCAGCGCGATGACGAGACCGAACAGGGCACGATCAAGATGGCACCGCACTTCGGCCTGCCCGCCGACTTCGCGAATGCGGTGATCCTGGACCAAACGCGAGCGAGCGAGCAATTGCAAACGCAGCTCTTCGCCGACTGGAAACAAAGCGGTGGTGCACCGCGCGTCGACGACAGCGCTTATCAAGGCGCACGGGGCACGCTGTATCAATTGTCCCAATCGCTATTGGGCGCATTGACCCAGGTGCAATCACTGCGTGACCGCGGCGACTGTCCGATGATGCTATCCCAAGCCATCACGCATTGGACGACGCAGATGGCGACACTGTCGTCGGAACAACGCAAGGCGCTACCGACCGCGCTGGCGCACGTGTGCCGAGGCGGAGTAGGCGGAACGGCGTAAGGGGAAAAGTGCGAACGCGCCGCCCGCGATTATCGCGCGGCGGGGTTGTATCGCCGCGCGATATGACCGAGCAGCAGCCATAACGGCACGATCGCGCCGGCGTACAGCGCAAGCGACACGACCGGCCACCACCGTTTCAGAGGATGCCGACGGCTATAGGCAGCGCGTTGCGCCGCTTCGTCGATCAGATACGCTGCATATGGGTTGCCGCCGACGGCAGCATCGGGGCGTAACGTCGGAAGACTTTCCGATGCACCCTGCGTATCGGCACCGCGGCCGGAACCGTATGCCAGGGAAGAGATGGACGGCGTACGGGGGGCAGAGGCATTTACTGCAGCCTCCGCGTCCGCGCGCCGAGAACCCGACTGTGCGAAATGCGCCAGATCCGATCCGACAGCCGTCCGGGAGGCACCACCCACCCCAGTTACGACTGCCGCGCGTGCAACCGCAGTTGCATATTGCTGATCGGGATTGGCATCCCGCATATTGATACCGAACGTCACGGATGCTATGACGGCCGCACAAGCCGCCGCCAAGTGTCGACTACGAACAGCACTGGCCCCGCGCTGCCCTGCCCCGTTACGTTCGGCGTCTACCATCAGGCGACGCGAACCGAAACTTCCGGATTCGCGTCTGCGCCTTCGATCAGGTTATCGTCCTCGAGCTCTCGATCCGTGCCCGCGCGAACGATCGCAAAACTGACGAACGCCAGCACAAGCTGAAGCGCGACAATCGCAAGTAAATATTTCCACACGGCGGTACTCGAGGAAGATTGAAAGAAGGACGACACCGTCCAGTTGCGTTTATACATGAAGTTGTCACGCGGAGCCAAGCGCTGCGACGATGATTTCATGCGTCATTTTTACCTACTAAAAATTACTCTTTTTTAACAACGACTTATATTACCAACATAAGGCTTTCCCGAGTGTTGCATTATGTCTACGGCGTTGCAAAAACACACGACAACATTGCGCTAAGAAGTCGTTTTTACCGAGTAAATATTTCCTGTCAAACAATGCCATGGCAAGACAGGCTGGTCGGCAATAAATCCTCGGGGTTTCCACGTGTTGTAACAAGGTGTTAGCGCCTTATACTGACGGTAAAGCAGCAAAGGAAATGCGCGCCCGATCCTTGCGATGGCGCATCCTGCATTTCTGGCGCTTGCCCGTTATAAGGAGCGGACGATGACGATGATCAACGGACTGAACAAAGCGCTTTCGCACTTGGCTGACGCTTTCCGTAGCACCCCGTCGGATGAAGCGATCCACGACGACGCCGTCCTGGCAAACGTCAACGAATCGGCATTGAGCTGGCACGGTGATCATTGGCAGAACCTGCTGTCGTCGCCGATGGATGCCCGTCGCTACATTCTTGAAGATTGGAACGACACGGTCGAACCCGTCACCGATGTCGACGACGACGCGCGTATCGACTCGTTTTCAGGTCGTAAGGTACGTTCGTTTAGCTGAAAAACGGCACCGCGTTTAATCGCTTGCCTGAGTTTTACCGCAGGTCGATGGCCCCTCTCCGGTGCGATCGATGCCTGCGGCGCCTCTCCCTCTAAATCCCCCCCTCTCCCCGCCCTATCGCAAAGCGTGCCAACGTGCTCGCGCGCACGTGTCCCTTCCCTTCGATTTGCCAAGCGTTTCCAGCCCGAAACTTTCATGCGAATAACACGGCTGCTCAGACGAAAGACTCGCACTTCGGCGAAGGCGCTTACATTTTTGAGATTTTCTTGACCGCGTCATTGTCGCGTGCCGTAGGCGCCCTCCTACAAGCGCTCCCTTAACGATGTCGCAACGCATCAGATGCACTATGAAAAAGTGGTGTCAAGGCAACGTTTGAAACCGACATTCAAAGTTACACTTTCGAAACAAGCATGTAACACGATGTTTTTAAAGAAATTTAATTTATCAGTTTTTTATTCCATAAATCGCAACAGACTGTTGTGTCGCAATGAATGGGCCGTTGGGACTCGAATCCCTACACTCTCCTTGTCTGGAAACAACCCCGGCCGAATGCCGTTGGCGCCCCGCAAGGCGACTGACAGGCCGCTCGGCGACACCTGATGCGGCACTATGCCGCAGCGAAAGCTGGATGTCAGGATGGCGCTGTGACATGCACGGGGGCAGCCAAACGTTCTTCAATGGAGTGAGAACCAAATGAAAAAGACCCTTATCGTCGCAGCACTGGCTGGCGCATCGAGCTTGCTCGCGTCGGCAGCTCATGCACAAAGCAGCGTCACGCTCTACGGCTTGATCGATGCCAGCATCATGTACACGAACAACACCGGCAGCGGTGCGCGCTATGCCATGAACAGCGGCAGCATCAACGGTAGTCGTTGGGGCCTGCGCGGTGCGGAAGACCTCGGTGGCGGCCTGAAGGCCATCTTCGTGTTGGAGAATGGCTTCAGCATCTCCAACGGCACGATGTTGCAACAAAGCCGTGAATTCGGTCGTCAAGCATTCGTCGGTCTGTCGAGTAACCAGTTCGGTACGATCACCGCCGGTCGCCAATACGAGTCCGTATATGACTACCTGGGCCCGTTGGCTCTGACCGGTAGCGGCTACGGCGGTACGATGGCTGCTCACCCGTACGACAACGACACGTTGAACGCATCGCTGCGCGTCAACAACACGGTCAAGTACACGAGCGTCGACTACAACGGCCTGAAGTTCGGCGGTATGTACGGCTTCAGCAATGCCGCAGGCGGCTTCTCGAACAACCGCGTGTACAGCGCGGGTGCGTCGTACCAATACGCTGGCTTCAACTTCGCCGGCGGTTACACGCAAGTGAACAACTCGGGCTCGAACACGGCTACGGGCGCAGTCGGTCAAGCTACGATCGCCGCCGCACGTAATCGCATTTTCGGTGCAGGCCTGAACTACGCGTTCGGCCCGGCCGTCATCGGTTTCGTGTTCACGCAAAGCAAGTACGACCACGCATCGGCGGACAACTACAACGTTGCAACGGCTGTTGGCCTGCCGACCGGTTCGTACATCCGCTTCAACAACTACGAAGTCAACGGCCGTTACAGCCTGACGCCGGCTTGGAACGTGTCCGCTTCGTACACGTACACGCAAGGTCGTGAGTCTGGCTTCGGTACGCAACCGTCGTCGTCGCCGAAGTTCCAAACCGGCACGCTGATGACGTCGTACTCGCTGTCGAAGCGCACGGACGTCTACGCAGAAGGCGTGTACCAACAGTTCACGGGTACGAACTACCTGGGCGGCGCGTCGATCAACGGTGCCGGTACGCCGAGCTCGTCGAACAAGCAAGTGTCCGTCGCTGTGGGCATGCGTCACCGCTTCTAAACAAGCATAAGACAAAGCCGGCTGCTTTCGGGCAGTCGGCACTGGCGGGCCGCCGCGGCGACCCGCCTATCTCAAACGCCCCTCGGGGCGTTTTTTTTCGCCTGTGGCAAAGGTGTAGGTCGCGCGACATGCATCTACACCCAGCGCGGCTTTCAGGTTTTCAAAGCGCGGAGTGTGTCCTGCAACATCGGCCCTTACTGGCGCGCGACACTCTTGATGTCCCCGATCTCCCCGTCCGGTGTCGCCGGTGTACCGGCGCCCTCCTTCACGCCATAGTTCGGCAGCTCGGCACGCGCCAGGCTCAGCAGGCGGATCAATTCGCGAACGTCGTCCGGGGTCGCCTCTTCGGGATGGGCGGCCAGTCTTTCCAAATCAATCATGCGGCATCTCCGTTATTGTCATACGCGAATCGCGTGACCGACTGCGACGCACCATCGTAAGCATATTGCATTCCCGCGCTGCAAAGGCCAATGCACGCCATCTACATGGGAGACCCAACCCCCAAAAAAATGAGGACGAAAAAAAACCCGGATACGATCACGTATCCGGGCTTCTTTCACTATTGGTGGTGCGGCTGGCAGGATTCGAACCCACGACCCCTTGGTTCGTAGCCAAGTACTCTATCCAACTGAGCTACAGCCGCACGCTTGGTACTACACTACGACTTTAAGCAATCCGCGCAGGTCCTTTTCAGGACGGGTCTGCGGCTTTCGCCTTAAGACCGCCGGCAATCAACAACTCGGTCAGCACGGCGGACATGCCGCCTTCGTGTTCCGCCGCACGTTGCTGCAGCTGCTTGATCAACTCACCATCCAGTTTGCACGCGAACGGTAGCAAACCTTTCTGTTGATCGAGCCGCCGCTGTTCACGACGATCCGGAACCACTGCTGCGCCTTGCCCGAAACGCGCGGACGTCGCAGCTTGCTTCAACGAATTGTTGAGCTTCAGGCCTTTGTTCTTTTCGAGGTCGAACTTATTCACGTGAATCTCGTTGCACCGAAAGAACAAAGGCCCGGGTGATTAACACCCTGGCCTTTGCGGACTACGGTATTACTGGTGCGGCTGGCAGGATTCGAACCCACGACCCCTTGGTTCGTAGCCAAGTACTCTATCCAACTGAGCTACAGCCGCACGACTAAGAGACGTAATTATAGCGATGTCATTGAAAAATGGAAGCGTTTTTTGTCGACTTGCGGCTATGCATCACGCTATCGCTGTCGCTTTCGTGTAACCTGATAAAAATGTCGCGGCCGCGCCACACGCGCGCCGCCTGAGCCATTGTCGGCAGGACCTGAATATGAACAAAGCCTTCGTAAAAGAGACGTCGAACGATGACGACGACGATCTCGAAACCGGCGCCACGCCGATCCCCGCGGGTGCCAAGAACTACATGACGCCAGCCGGTCATCAGGCCATGCGCAACGAATTGCTGCATTTGTTGGACGAGGATCGTCCCGAGGTCGTGAAACTGGTCTCATGGGCCGCCTCGAACGGCGACCGATCGGAGAACGGGGACTATATCTATGGCAAGCGACGCCTGCGCGAGATCGATCGACGCATCCGTTTCCTAACCAAGCGCCTGGACCTGGCGGAAGTCGTCGATGCGAGCAAGCAGGAGAATGTGGATCAGGTGTTCTTCGGCGCGACGGTCGACTATGCGAACAAGGCCGGTGACGAGACGACGATTACGATCGTCGGCGTGGACGAGGTCGACCTCGATCACGGACACATCAGTTGGATTTCACCGGTTGCCCGCGCTTTGCTGAAGGCACGGATCGGCGACACGGTGACGCTACAGACGCCGGCGGGTATCGAACATCTCGAAATCCTCGATGTGCATTACCCGCCCGCCCCCTGATACGACCGGAAAGGCGTCCGCGCTCAGTAGGCTTGGGCGTCGCGGTTCACTCGCAAACCCAGGGCGTCGAAGCGCCCGCTCTGCTGTTCGCTCGGCTTCTCGCGCGCGATCCGCATGACATCCGGATTGGTCCGCACGCGTCGCATGACATTGGCCAGATGCACGCGGTCGCTGACCTGGATCAGGAAGCGCAGCGTCGTCGATTCCTGATCGGTGTTCTCGTCCATTGCCACGTGGGCGATATTGGCCGCCGTCGAGATGTCGGCCGCCACCCGCGCGAACACGCCCTTCGTGTTCTTCACCAGCACACGCACGCCGACGTCGAATTGACGTCCCGGCTGCGGCGCCCAGGCCACGTCGATCCAACGGCTCGGATCGCGGTGATGGATACGGCGCGCATTCCGACAGTCGGTGGTATGGATCGCCATGCCCAGGCCGATACCGATATAGCCCATGATGTCGTCGCCAGGGATCGGACGACAGCAGGCAGACAATTGCACCGCCATGCCCTCGGTGCCGGTGATGACCACCGGCGGGCCGCCCGTCGGGCCCAGCACCGGCGATGCCTCGCCGTCGCCCGGCGCGGTCTCGGCAGCTCGGCTCGCATCTTCCTCGCCGTCGCGTCCGCTCATCAACAGCTCGATGCGCTTCGCCATGACCGCCGCGAAACGGCGTCCCAGGCCGATGTCGGCATAGATCTCCTGCCGCGTCGTATTGCCGGTCCATTGTCCGAGCTTTTCCCAGACTTCCGGCGTCACGGCCGCCAAGGTCAGGCCATACGGCTTCAGCGATTGGTCCACCAGGCGCTCGCCCAGTTGCACGCTCTCGTTGAAGCGCATCGTCTTCAGGTAGTGGCGGATCGCCGAACGGGCCTTGCCGCTCCGCACGAAGCCGAGCCAGGCCGGATTCGGCTTGGAATACGGCGCCGTGATCACTTCGACGATGTCGCCGCTCTTCAACTCGGTGCGCAGCGGCAGCAGTTCGTTGTTGATCTTGACCGCGACACACTGATTGCCCAGCTCGCTGTGCACCGAATAAGCAAAGTCCAAGGCGGTCGCACCGCGTGGTAGCGCCATGATCTTGGACTTCGGCGTAAAGACATACACTGCGTCGGGGAACAGGTCGATCTTGACGTGCTCGAGGAACTCGGCCGAATCGCCCGCCTCGGACTGCAGATCGAGCAAGGATTTCAGCCACTGATGCGCGCGCGCCTGCACGTCGTTCAGATCGGCGCTGCCGTTCTTATACAGCCAATGCGCGGCAACGCCCGATTCGGCGATCTCGTGCATCGAAACGGTACGGATCTGAAACTCCACCGGCGTGCCGAACGGGCCGACCAGCGTCGTATGCAGGGACTGATACCCGTTGACCTTGGGGATCGCGATGTAGTCCTTGAACTTGCCGGGCACCGGCTTGTACAAGGCGTGCAACGCGCCGATGCACATATAGCATTCGATCGGATCGTTCACGACCACGCGGAAACCATAGACATCCAGCACCTGCGAGAACGACAGCTGCTTCTCGCGCATCTTGTGATAAATGCTGTAGATCGTCTTCTCGCGTCCGGACACTTCGGCGGAGATTTTCGCGTCGCTCAGCGCCTGCTGCACCGACTCCAGGATCTTGCCCACGACCTCACGGCGATTGCCGCGGGCGGCCTTCACGGCCTTGAACAAGGTGGCGTAGCGCACCGGGTTATAGTTCGCGAGGCTCAGGTCCTGCAGCTCGCGATACGTATTGTTCAAACCGAGACGATGGGCGATGGGCGCGTAGATATCATTCGTCTCGCGCGCCACCCGTCGTCGTTTTTCCGGCGGAACGGCGCCCAAGGTCCGCATATTGTGCAGACGATCGGCGAGCTTGACGATGATCACGCGCACATCGCGCGCCATCGCCAGCAACATCTTGCGGAAATTCTCCGCCTGCGCTTCTTCGCGGTTGCGGAACTCCATCTTGTCGAGTTTCGACAAGCCGTCGACCAATTCGGCTACTTTGGGTCCGAACCGCTCGGCGAGCTCCATCTTCGCAACGCCGGTGTCCTCGATCACATCGTGCAGCAAGGCAGCCATGATCGATTGCGCGTCGAGCTTCCAGCCGGCACAAATCTCAGCCACCGCTACCGGGTGCGTGATGTAAGGCTCGCCGCTCTGCCGGTACTGGCCGAGGTGCGATTCATCGCTGAAATGGAAAGCTAACTTGACGTCGCGAATCTCGGCTTCGGTCAAATACTCCGACAGTCGCTCGGTCAGCTTGGCAATCGAGACGATCTCGTGCTTGCGGGGCTGCTCGGGCGTGGCGGTCGGACCGAACAGGTGCCGGAACGATTGTTCCAGCACCGCGTCGATATAGGTACGGGCCCGGCTCGACGGCATATCGCCGCCGGCGGCGTCGTGGGACGTCTCGCTGGAGACGGATGCGGGGGAGGCGGTCGTTGGGGTATTGCTCATTTCGCCTCCAGAGTGAGTACCGCGTTGAAAGCCTGACGATGCACGAACCATCCCTGACGAACGGGGCAAAAAAGCCGGACCCGGACCGCGTATTACATTTCGGCGCTGGCGGCCTGCTTCGCTACGATACGCGAAGCGCTTTACGCGCGCCTAACCCTGCAGTGACGACAGGGTGCCAAAACGGGAAAGGACGCGCAAGGCGTCGCCTCCGCGTCCAATGGGCTTCCGCCGTCCTCGCGGGGGCCCGTTTCTGCGCCCCTGACCGTTACGGCCCCATTGATACGGGCGTTCAGGGTCAGCGAGCGCGTCGGCCGGAACCGCGCGGGACGTTCAGGTATCCAGTGTTTAGACCGGCACCTTCTTCAACAACTCTTCCGCGGTGAAATAACCGGCTGCGATTTCGCGCAAGGCGATAACGGTCGGCTTGTCGCGGCTGTCGATTTTCGGCGTGTGGCCTTGTGCCAGCTGGCGTGCACGGTACGTGGCTGCCAGCGCGAGTTCGAAACGGTTCGGGACGCGCTTGATGCAGTCGTCAACGGTGATACGTGCCATGTTCGAAAATCCTTCGTGATGTCGATGTATTTTACAACAACCTGGCGTCAGTCCACCTTAGTCAATACTAGGGAGGTGAATACCCAGCTCGATAAACAACGTAGTGTGGCGAGAATACT